>CALJWL010000028.1 GCA_937974565.1 uncultured Arenicella sp. | reverse complement strand
CAAGAGCCTGTATGACTGGATAAAGATATTCAGTAAACCCAAGAAACTGCGTGAAGAAGAATCAGATTTACGTGCTGAGGTTGCTCGATTGAAACGTGAGCTCAAGCGTACGACTGAAGAGAGGGATATCTTAAAGGAGGCGGCAGTGTTCTTTGCAGGCGAGTCAAAGAACGCTACCCGTTCATAAAAGCTCGCAGCGATGAGTATTCAGTTCGACGGCTTTGTAGCGCGATGGAAGTTCATCCGACTGGTTACTATGATTGGCTACGTGAGCCATCGTCTCGCAGAGAGGTTGAAGACAAGCGGCTCACGGGCTTGATTAAGCAATTTTGGTTAGAAAGTGGATGCCATTCTGGTTATCGGAACATTCATTTAGATTTAGTAGAGGCTAAGATCGCTTGCGGTCGAGACCGTGTACTACGCTTGATGAAGCGGGCCATATCCGCGCTGAGCGCGGATATGGCAAGCCAAAGGGCCTGTATGGCGGAAAGCCACACTTAGTTATCCCAAATACGCTGGATCGAGAGTTTGAAGTGGATCGTCCGAACCAGTGGTGGGTGAGCGATATTACGTACATCAAAACCTACGAGGGCTTTTTATTCGTGGCTGTGGTCATGGATTTATACGCACGTAATATCGTTGGTTGGTCGATGAGTTCACGTATGACTGATGACCTGGTGCTGAGTGCGCTAGCGATGGCTTATTGGCGGCGTAAGCCGACCGATAAGGTTATGCTTCATTCAGACCAAGGTTCACAATACACGAGTCGTGATTGCCAAAAGCTACTTAAAACACTCAACATTGAACCGGGCATGAGTCGACGAGGTAACTGCTGGGACAATGCCGTGGCAGAAAGCTTCTTCTCAAACCTGAAGAAGGAGAAAATTAGACGCAAAATCTATAAAACCCGTGACGAGGCTCGGGCGGCTGTGTTTAACTATATCGAGATGTTCTATAACCCGAAGCGGCGACATACTCACAATGATCGAGTGCCTCCAACGGTGTATGAGCAACAATATTTTTTGAAGAAGGAAAGTGTCTAGGAAACTCAGGCCTTACCAGCCAATGGCTTTGTAAACACTTGCCTGCTGCTGAGTCTGCACTAAATATTACCGTCAATGAAACTCCATTCAAGGCCAGATTCCTTTACCAAGGCTTTAAATAGATTCATCAACTTGCCTTTGGATGACCAGTAGTTCAACTTTTTAATCACCAAACTCACGAGACAGGTCACGCCAGAGGCAGTCAACACGCATCCGATATAACATGTCTTCTCATGTTAGGTTTGTGATAAATACAGTATTCAAACACGATTGTTCTTAGCTTTGACCACAGGCCCTAATTCAGTACTAACTTGCCGCTTGCTGGTTCAGCATCATTAACCGCAATCTTAAGTGTCCCGTTGCTACTGCTTTTGGCGTAGCTGTCACTCTCGTATTGCCACTGACCTTTTAATCGACCCAATACTTTATCCGGATAGACCGTGCGCCCGCGTGAGCCATTGTAGGCAGCCAAAGCTTCCACGGCATTTGGGAAACTGTCTAAATAGAGCCGTAAAATTTTGCAACCATATCGCAAGCTGGTGAGTGGGTTGAATAAGTCATCGGAGGGTTCCCCAATCTCTTTCTTCCAGAACGGCATTACTTGCATCAAGCCTTGTGCGCCCGCGTGAGATAAGGCGTTTCGGTCAAAGTTACTCTCGATATCAATAAGCGCTAAAACTAATTGAGGATCTAAACCTTCTGCCCTGGCTTCGCGGTAAATTGTGCTTAACAGTCGTATACGATAGAAAGCATTGGGGATGCGCTTTTCAAGTTTTGAGGACATCGCTGATAGCCACGCCAGAGACTCAAGATCGGTGGTGTTGGTGGAACTGTCCTGCGTTTCTTGCCGTAAGGCCTGAATTAGGGCTGGATCAGTCTGTGCCTGTAATGCAGAGTTGCTTATTAATATCGCTGTTGCAATAAGCACGGAGTAAGCAAGGCCAAAGCGAGGCCGCTTTCGGCTCAAATGCAATGTGTGTGCGGCCGCGGTTATGCGGCCATATGTAAATCCTACCCTTAGCATTCTTTACGTCTTAATGTCGTTCGCTAGTTTTTCTGAAATGCCAGCAAGTGGTAGGTCTTGCGCGGCGTCTGCCCCTCGTTTTTTGTACTCGGCCTGTTGGTTTTTCAGGCTTTTATCACCGATAACAAGGCGGTGTGGTATGCCGATTAGATCAGCGTCAGCAAACATGATACCAGGCCGTTCGTTGCGATCATCTAACAGTACCTCAACCCCCAGTGCGCTTAGCTCTTGGTATAAAGCATCGCAGGCTGCTTTTACATCGGCGGATTTGTGATAGCCAATGGGCGTGATGACCAGTTCAAAAGGCGCCATGGCTGAAGGCCATATAATGCCGCGCTCATCATGGTTTTGTTCGATCGCCGCGGCAACAATGCGCGATACGCCAACACCGTAGCAGCCCATAGGCATGACAGCGGCTTTTCCGTTTTTATCAAGGCAGGTTGCATTCAAGGCCGCACTGTATTTTGTGCCAAGTTGGAATATATGACCCACTTCAACGCCCCGTGTAATGCTTAGGCGATCGTCTTGGGTGACATCACTGTCGCCTAGATTGGCGCGCGCGCAAATATCTCCAGCGACGACTTGGCGTAAATCAAACACCTCTGGCTCAGGGCAATCACGCCCCCAATTCACACCCGTATAATGCACGTCATCGTTATTGGCACCACAAACAAAATCACTTAAATTTGCCGCTGAACGATCGGCAATTACCGGCAAATTTAAGTCAACTACACCGATAGAACCGGCCGAGCAACCCGCGTTTTGTTGAATTTGTTCGTCGGTGGCCCACACAAGTGGCGCCTTAACCAGCGGGTGTTTCTCTGCTTTGATCTCATTCAGGTCATGGTCGCCGCGAAGCACTAACGCAACAACGTCGTGTTCTTCGCCTTGCACTAATAAGGTTTTGACTGTGTTACTGGCATCCACATTCAAAAAATCGGCAATGGCAGCGATAGTGCGTTGATCTGGTGTGTCAACTTTAGCCATCTCTGCGCTTGGTTTCGATCTTTCTCCACCCAGAGCCAGCGCTTCGGCGAGTTCGACATTTGCGGCATAGTCGTATTTGTCACAAACGGCAATGGTATCTTCGCCCGAATCTGCCAGTACATGAAACTCGTGTGATGCGTTGCCACCAATGCTGCCGGTGTCGGCCTCGACTGGACGATACCCCAAACCTAGGCGAACGAATATATTGCTGTAAGTTTCAAACATTACATCGTAGGTTTCTTGCAGGCTCTCTTGCGTTAAGTGAAAGGAATAAGCGTCCTTCATCACGAATTCGCGCGCCCGCATCACGCCAAAGCGTGGGCGACGTTCATCTCGAAATTTCGTTTGAATTTGGTAAAAGTTCGCAGGCAATTGCTTGTAGCTGCGAATCTCGTGGCTGATCAGTGTGGTAATGACTTCTTCGTGCGTTGGGCCGTAGCAAAAATCGCGTTGATGACGATCTTTCATGCGTAATAATTCACCGCCGTACATTTCCCATCGCCCAGACTGTTTCCACAGTTCGGCTGGTTGTACGGATGGCATTAATAGTTCTTGAGCGCCCGAGGCGTTCATTTCTTCCCGAACAATGGCCTCAACTTTGCGCAATACTCGCAAGCCTAATGGCAACCAATTGTATATGCCGGCCGCGACCTTGCGAATCATGCCTGCGCGCAGCATCAGCTGATGGCTGATTATTTCCGCATCGGCGGGCGTTTCCTTTAATGTTGATAACAGAAAATTACTGGTGCGCATTAGTGACTTCTACAAGAAATTTAAAAGGTTGAAGGATATCGATTGATTGCGCTCGCTTGAGTCGCAGCGGGTCGGTAATTCTAACCTAAAATTAAGGAAAAATCAGAGTGCAGATGTTTAACAAATGTCGAAATTGATGTGTTTGAAGCATTAAATCCCCTAGCAACACAGTTTTGCATGGAAATTTGTTAGAATTAGTTTACTTAATATGCGCCTATTAAATTCAATTCATAAGCATTTTTATTGGCATTTTCCAGTGAGTACACCTTAAATGAGCCTTATCAAACAAGACGATCTAATCGACAGCGTGGCTGACGCGTTGCAGTTTATCTCCTATTATCACCCAAAGGACTTCGTTGATGCGATGCATCAAGCCTATGAACGTGAAGAGTCGCAGGCATCCAAAGATGCAATGGCGCAGATACTCATTAATTCTCGTATGTGCGCGGAAGGGCGTCGGCCTATCTGTCAAGACACCGGCATTGTTACGGTATTCGCAAAAGTTGGAATGGACGTCACTTGGGATGCTGAAATATCGTTAACGGATATGATCAATGAAGGCGTACGTCGTGCCTATTTACACCCAGATAATGTACTTAGAGCCTCGATATTGGACGACCCATTAGGGGCTAGAAAGAACACCAAAGACAACACCCCTGCTGTTATTCACTACGAAATAGTTGAAGGCGATAAAGTGCAGATTGATGTGGCGGCTAAGGGCGGTGGCTCAGAAAATAAATCTAAGATGATGATGTTAAACCCCAGTGACTCTTTGGTTGATTGGGTTTTGAAAACAGTGCCAACGATGGGGGCGGGTTGGTGCCCGCCTGGCATGCTGGGTATTGGTGTGGGCGGCACGGCTGAAAAGTCCGCGGTGTTGGCAAAAGAGGTGTTGATGGAACCCATCGATATTCATGAATTGATCAAACGTGGTCCTAATTCTAAGTTAGAAGAAGTTCGTCTTGAGTTGTTTGAAAAAGTAAATCAGCTGGGCATTGGTGCGCAAGGGTTGGGCGGATTAACCACTGTCCTTGACGTTAAAATTAAAGACTACCCGACTCACGCTGCTTCAAAACCGGTAACGATGATTCCCAATTGCGCGGCCACTCGACACGCACACTTTGTCTTAGATGGCAGTGGCCCAGCGTTGCAAACGCCGCCCTCATTGTCTGATTGGCCTGACATTACTTGGGATGTGGGACCAAGTACGCGCAAGGTTAATTTGGATACCGTGACCAAAGCCGACATGTTGGATTGGAAGCCTGGCGAGACCTTATTACTTTCTGGCAAGTTATTAACTGGGCGAGATGCGGCGCACAAAAAAATTCAAAGCTTATTGGAAAGTGGCGAAGGCCTACCAGATGGCGTTGATTTCAATGGGCGTTTTATATACTACGTAGGCCCGGTTGACGCCGTGCGTGATGAAGCCGTAGGGCCTGCCGGGCCCACTACCGCGACCAGAATGGATAAATTCACGGACATGATGCTCGAACAAACAGGGTTAATGGGCATGGTGGGCAAAGCGGAACGTGGTGCCGCCACCGTGGATTCTATTGCGAAGCACAAATCTGTGTATTTAATGGCGGTGGGCGGTGCGGCTTATCTGGTTTCTAAAGCAATTACGGCGTCAAAAGTGGTGGCCTTTTCTGAGCTAGGAATGGAGGCGATCCATGAGTTTGAGGTGCAAGATATGCCGGTGACGGTCGCGGTGGACACTAACGGCGAAGCGGTTCATTCTACAGGGCCAATAAAATGGAAGAACAAGATTGCCGACAAAATACGAATTGACGTGGTTTAAAACTAATTGGTTTATCACCCTCAACGTGGCTAGTGGCGTTAACTAAACAGCGTTAAGGGTGATAAATAACGCATTGCTATCAAGTTAGAATGACGGACTTTGATTCGAAAATACCTTGGTTGAGCAACGCAAAGACCTCGTCAAAAGGCGAATCATTATTCATTAAGTTGAATGATTTTCGCCGCCCACACACTTGCGATGTCAAGCTTAATGAGAGGGTGTTTAATGTTAGCCATCTATGTGGGGTATTGCGAGTGTCTTGTGATTCGTGATTGAACGCGCGCTTATTGATTTGATGTGTTAGGTTTTAGGGCCAATGAGGGTCTTAGAGAACTAAATATGAAATATTTAGAAGAAAATCAGGCCACAGTCAGGCTGGCTGTTTTTTTAGGCGTGTTTGTGATCATGGCGGTCCTTGAGTTTGTTTTACCAAAGAAAGAGCGTGTGTTCCCGCGTGCCGAACGCTGGTTTACTAATGGGGCTTTGGTGGTCATTGACAGCATTGCTCTGCGAATATTTGTCCCGATCTTGGCCGTCTCCGTGGCGCAGTGGGTTACCGATAATGGATACGGCCTACTGTCTTTGATTGTTCTTCCGCTCTGGGCCAAATGCCTGTTAGGGATTATCCTCCTTGATATGTTGATTTATTGGCAGCATGTGGCATCACATTATGTCCCCATACTGTGGCGTTTTCATAAGATACACCATGCTGACCGCGACATTGATGTAACAACGGGTGCGCGTTTTCATCCGGTTGAAATTGTGTTGTCAATGCTGTTTAAATTTGCCTGTATTGTTGCCCTTGGGGCGCCCGCTTTGGCCGTATTTTTATTCGAAGTGTTATTGAATGCATCGGCCATGTTTAATCACTCAAACATTGGCTTATCTCGACAACTGGATGGTTGGGTTCGTAAATTGATAGTGACTCCGGATATGCATAGAGTCCACCACTCAGTGCAAGAAGGTGAAACGAATAGTAATTACGGTTTTTTCTTATCTGTGTGGGATAGACTGTTTGCAAGTTATATAGATCAACCTAAACAAGGTCATGACGCCATGGTAATTGGCCTTAAAGAATATCAAGATCGTCGTCCTGTTTCATTGTTGTGGAGCCTTAAGGCTCCATTTTCTGATAAGTGAAGTGTTTCATGGTCGCCCAACTAGTGACTGCTAAGCGATTGTTATTGGCTGTTTTGTTTATGGCGTTGCTGGGCGCGTTTGGGGCTTGGTTTTTCCAACCGTCTCTTGACACGATACAGCGAAGCTTGGAGCGCAATTATGAGGGAGTTACGCATATTTCAGCAGAGGATTTTATGGCCCTTAAGAGCGATGACGTGGTTATTTTCGACGTTCGTGAGAGTGATGAGTTTGCTGTCAGTCACATCGCGGGGGCCATTCAGTTATCACCCAATTTAGATGTAAATGAGTTTGAAGAAGATTATAAAGACCTATTGGCTGACAAGCAGGTTGTGTTTTATTGTTCAGTTGGCCGCAGATCTACCGATGTCTTGGCTAAGCTGACACCGGTATTGCGTGACTCCGGTGTAACCGCCGCCGCTAATTTAACCGGCGGCCTGTTTCTATGGGTCAACCAAAGCCGTCCTATAAAGGGAGACGGCATACACCCTTATAACGATTATTGGGGGCGGTTAATATCCGATCAAAGCAAGATTAATTACTCGGCGAGTTTTGGTCAGAATTGATAACAAATTCAAGGTTTATAACGATGAAAAAAATATTCTTTTGGCGGTTTGCAACGGTGCTAATTAGCCTGGTTTTAATGGTTTCACTACAGCCAATGAGCCTTGCCGCTGAGGTGCGAAATGGCGTACTTCATGTCAATGCCGAAGAAGCTCAGAGGTTACTGAGTGAACGCACAGATGTGCGTGTTTTAGACGTTAGAACGATAGGTGAATTTAAACAAGGCAAGATAGAGGACGCAATTAACATTGATTATTATGCAGACGATTTCACTGAACAAATTAAATCGCTGGACCCTCAAACCACCTATTTAGTGCATTGCCGATCAGGGGTTCGAAGTGGCAAGTCTCTGGCCATTCTGCAGAATGTGGGAATCAATAAACTTATCCATTTAGATGGCGGTTTTAATGCTTGGCTAGAAGCAACATCAGCTCGAGAGTGATAGAAAAGTGGTATGAAAATTCTTTAAAAGATACATAACCGCCTTAAATTATATAATCGCCTCTTGGTTAGGTTCTTGTTCTTTTAGGCTTTTTGTCATTTGAAGACGTGCTATTTTTTTGTGTCACCGACAGCTTAGAATAAGCATTGTTTTGCTTTAGCGCTTTACTCGTGTTGTTTGGCTAAACAATTGCCGAACTTGGTTCAGTAAAGAAAATTAAAAGGGTAGGCACTTAAAGGGTAGGCACTTAAGGTTGACTCTAGAAGGTGAATTGCTGTCAATGCATTAGTTAGTGATCAATAGGTTCGTTCAACCGAAAACTCGGCCAGTTGCATCAATGCTGTTTTGTATTTTGATTCGGCTAACACGTGAAGCGATTCTTGCGCGAGTTTGGCTTGTTGCCTTGCCGCTCTTGCGGTGTAAGCTAAGGAGCCGGTTTTTTCAATGATGGTCAATACCGCACCTAAGTTGTCGCGGCTGGCGTTAGTGATGGCATTTCTTAGCAGTTCTCTTTCAGCACCTTCCGAGCGTTCAATGGCATTGATTAATGGTAGGGTGGGCTTTCCTTCAGCCAAGTCATCTCCTACGTTTTTACCCATGGCGCTGGCATCAGCCGTGTAGTCTAAAATATCGTCTACCAATTGAAATGCCGTGCCTAGGTGTAGGCCGTAAGCGGCTAGGGCTTTTTCCACTGGTCTGGCCTGTTGTGTGGCTACCGCGCCTAACTGGGTTGCAGCTTCAAATAAAATGGCGGTTTTTGATTGAATGGTGTCCATATATTGCTGTTCTGTTGTATCCGCTGAACCGCAATTAATCAATTGCATGACTTCGCCTTCTGCTATTTGATTGGTGGTGCGTGAGAGTATTTCCATTACCCGCATGCTGCCCACGTCTACCATCATTTGAAATGAGCGTGAATAAAGATAATCACCAACTAAGACACTGGCGGCATTTCCAAACACTTCGTTAGCGGTCTCTCGTCCTCTGCGCATTTGTGATTCATCAACCACATCGTCGTGCAAGAGCGTGGCGGTGTGAATAAATTCGATTATGGCGGCCAGTAACACTTGGTCTTTGTTGACGGCAGAGTCTTGTAAATTAGCGGCTTTAGCTGCGAGTAACAGTGCCACTGGGCGCAGCCGTTTGCCGCCAGCCTGGACGATATACGCCCCCAACTGATTGATTAGCGCAACATCGCTATTGAGGTTGTTGGCTATGACCTTGGTAACTTCGGTCATGTCGTTGGCAACCAAATCAATTATTGATTTAATATCAATGGTTTGTGCGTTTGTATCGCTGATTGGAGAGCTGCTGATCGTCATAGCATTGTAGTATAAACTATTGTTTGGTTTTGCTGGTTAATTCGTGTGTAAATTACGGCACGTAAAACTGCAATTTATTGTTTGCATTTGGTTGACCTATATAAGCTAAACCCATAAAATCCGCCTTCCTGTTCGCTGGGCCCATTTTGGGAGAAAGAATTCGCTCGTCTTAGAGAGTGAAAAGCCCCTTCAGAACGATTAACTGGTTGCTTGATATAACGCAACTCGGAGACATAGATATGTACGCGGTAATCAAAACCGGCGGTAAACAATACCGTGTCGCAGTAGGCGACAAATTGAAAGTAGAAAGCCTAAAAGCCGAAGCCGGTGATAAGGTTGTTCTAGATCACGTATTAATGATTGGTGACGGTGACAAAGTTGAAGTTGGGACACCGACCTTAGACAAAACTGTTGAAGCGACTGTTCTAAGTAATGGCCGTGGTAAAAAACTACGCATCGTGAAGTTTCGTCGTCGTCAAAACTCTCGCACTCGCACTGGCCACCGCCAAAATTACACCGAGCTTGAAATCACAGCGATTGGTGGAAAAGCGGCTGCTAAGAAAGCAGCGCCTAAGAAAACCGAAGCGCCTAAGAAAGAAGCGGCTCCAAAGGCTAAGAAAGCCGCCAAAGCAGACGGTGCTGATGATTTGAGCAAAATTTCTGGCGTTGGTCCAGTCATTGTTGGCAAATTAGAAAAGTTAGGCATCACTACTTTTAAACAAGTAGCTGAGTTTACAGCGGAAGACGTTGCGCGCATCGATGAAGAATTAAACTTCAAAGGTCGCATTGAGCGTGATGACTGGATTTCACAAGCTAAAGAATTGATGAAAGGCTAAGGCCGATTCTTAAGCTAACCGGAGGTTATACAAAATGGCACATAAAAAAGCAGGCGGTAGTTCACGGAACGGTCGCGATTCTAATTCGAAGCGCCTAGGCGTTAAGCGTTATGCTGGCCAAGCAGTGAACGCAGGCAGCATTCTTGTTCGTCAACGTGGTAGCACCTTTCACCCAGGCGAAAATGTGGGTATGGGTAAAGACTTCACTTTGTTCGCTTTAGAAACTGGTGTAGTAAAATTTGAAAAGAAAGGCCCTAAAAATCGAAAGCACGTGACAATTATTGCGGCCTAGTGTGTTATGACTTAAATGATTGTGAACTTAAATTACGGTGTTTAAGCTGCTGAAATTTAAGTCGTCAAAACACAATTTAGGCAATTAGTTTGCCATATAAAAAGCCTCGCGATGCGAGGCTTTTTTGTGCCTTCTCGTTATCTTTGCTCTCTTTGTTTAATGTGTTGTCTTTGACTAATAGCTCATCCATTCATTCATGCATCGGCTAAAAGTGAGGGCACCTGACAGACAAAGCTGGAAGTGATGTCGTTCTTGCAATGTTTGAGAAAAAAGGGGGGAGCAACTCAAGTGCTTTTTGGAATAACGAAGATGCCCCTCTTTAACGTGATTATTCAGTTCAATGATTGCACCAAACTATTCTTTCCGTTGGTTCACTGTGGCCATTTTCATTGAGTATTTACCTTGCTCAGCGTCATTGATTATGACTGTTGACGTTAACAAAGTTTTACATTTCTTTTACAGTTGCCTCCGTAGCTCAGAACGAGTTGCGTACAGGAGGTAGGGTCAAACTAATCTCGCTGTTTAAACTGGGTCATGTAATGGAATCAAAGTTTAGACGTCTATGCGTGCAAGAAGGACATTATCTCGAGTCATGTTAAAACTATAGAGGATATAGAAATGAAAAATCTAATTAAATTAACGTTAGTAAGTGCATCGTTGGCTGTTGCTGGAATTGCAAACGCGGCCGAGACTGTTGTTGGTGGTCAAGTGGATGAAGTGTGTGACCTTGATGTGGGCAGCACATCATTGGATTTTGGTGTTAACCCCCAAGCGGGCGATTCTGTAAATACCAACTTCAGCCTAACCTGTAATGACGGTGACGGTGCCACATTGAGAGTGCAATCGTCAGAGGGAGGTCTTGAATCTGATGACAATGAAGACCTGTCTATTGAGTATACGGCTGATGCCGTTGTCGGCGCTACTACGGTATCGCTAACCACAACCCCAGGGGTTGGTTTGAACGATGAGTTTGAAGAAGAGTCTATTCCAGGCAGCCTTGCGTTAGCGGCCGGTCTTGGTGGTACTTTAACCGTGACCTTGAATGACACTCCGCTATTTGCTGGTGGTTATCAAGACACAATTTCATTGAACCTTACAGCTAACTAGGCTGAAATTTGTTGAGCAATTGCTTTGGTGATTGCTCAACATGAGGCGGTTTTTTGAAAGCCGCCCATTTTAATTTTAATTGAAGTCTTGGCGTAAAACGTCGTACAGAGAGGGAAATAATGGTTTCTGGAATCAGGTTAAATGGCATAAGTGAAGTCCCACGTGTTTTTTTGTTGCGTGGCTTTAACCTTATGTGGGTATGTCTGCGGGTCAAATGCGTAATGCTTCTAACACTATTAACGCTGACGGCATTATTTACTCAGCCGGCTGTTGCGCAACGAGTGCAGCCGATGGTGTATGAGTTAGATACGAGCGGATCGGGAGCAACTCAGTCTCTGAGAGTTGAGAACAGTAAATCCACGCCAGTGATACTTGAATTTGTTGCTAGTAAAATCAGTTTGGATGAGCAGGGCCGCGAAACAAACGTGGCGGCCGAAGATGACTTTCTTATCTTTCCTCCACAGGCGTTGATTAAGCCAGGTAAAACTCAGCTTGTAAGAGTTAAATACGTGGGTAGTCCGAAGCTAGAACAATCGCAAGCGTACCGAATATCGGTAAAACAGTTGCCTGTGACGTTGGATAAATCGGGGTCTACGGGGGTTGCGATGTTGGTGAATTTTAATACCTTGGCTAACGTTGTGCCCAAGGCCACTGAACCCAGTTTGGCGATCACAAAAATTATTCCGGCCGATAATAACATGTGGGCTGTAACCGTGGAAAACTCAGGTAACAAGTACGCAAGGCTCTCTAAGACTGAATGGCTTGTTGAAAGTTTGGACGGCATTGCTAAATCTTTGGTGCTGAAAAAGGATCAAGTTGGCAGTTTGACGGAGTTAAATTTAGTGTTACCGAATTCAACTTTAACGCAATTGATACCTGCGCTGGACGGGTTTGACCCCAAGAATACGCGCATCACCATCAATGCTAAGGGCTAGGTACCTAGTTGGGTGTGAAATGAGTTTTGTGTGAAAGGAAACAATCATGACGACTCAGATCCGTAACCGAAGGTTTGGCACACAGCGTTATAGAAACCTGATTGTGACGATGACCGTTCTATTGTCGGTCAATGTCGCCAAAGCACAATTGCCTTTTGAAAATTCAGTTCAATTTGTTCTACCTCTGTTGGTCAATAAGTCACTGAGTGGTGAGATTAATTCGACAATTGCCTTGCCTGCCGTGACAAACCAAAAGGAATTTGAAACCCAAACGAGAGTTTCCCTACCATCACAAAGACTGCGTGAGTTGTTGAGTCAGTACGCTAATGAAGAGCAGTTAAATCAATGGTTTGTAGGTGATTTGTTAGAGAAACAGATAGAGCTTTCTACACTGAGAAAACGAGGTTTACAGATCAGTTATGATCCCAGTTTGCTGGAAATTTCCGCACAAGTGCCTCGTTTAGGGCTTCAGCAAGTTTCAATCCAGCATCGAGATCGGCCGGTGTTGAGCCACCACTATCAGCAAGCTAATTTTGCAAGTGGCTTAAGCTACCGAGTTCGTGACCGATACAATCATAAAGGTACGCGCGGGAACCGAACGGGCCTAACCGGTGTGCAGGCGGACATTTCAGGATTTACATCGATTGGCGGCTTTGGTGGTTGGTCTTTGTATTACGACGTAAACTACGACCAAAGCGAAGACATTAACGTTGCGCGTGAAGACGTGACTCTGGTCAAAGATTTTTACGAACGTGGGCTTCGTTTATCTATTGGGGATGTTAGGCCAACGGTATCTCGATTCCAGTCGTCACCAGATTTGCTTGGTGTCAGTTTGGAGCGTAATTACAGTGATATAAACCCGTTTAGAAACTTACGCCCGAGTGGCAGAAGCACATTCACGTTAGAGGGAGACTCTGAAGTCTCGTTTGAAGTGAACGGTGAAATCGTCATGACCGAGGTTTTATCTCAAGGAACGTATTCGATACGCGATTTTCCACTGGTTACGGGCGCTAATGATGTGCGAATTTACGTGGATGATGGCACTGGCAGCGTTGAAGTGTCTAACTTCTCTACATACGTCGACACGTCTTTGTTGGCCGCTGGTCTCACGAATTACGGAATCACCTTGGGTGCGCAGAGAGCAGTCGATAGCGGGCGTCAGCGTAATTACGAGGATGAGCTAGCGCTGCTGGCGTTTTACGAACAGGGCCTAAGCTCTAATCTGACTCTTGGCGTTCAAGCAGAGTTTTCCGAAGGGCACAGCCTGGTTTCTTCCAGCGCTATTTTTGGGGCGAGAAAAGGGGTGTTGGCCTTTGAGGCAGCGCTGTCTGATAATGACGCTTATGGTTCAGGCCAAGCCGCAACCATGCAATACAGCTACCGTGGATTGGCGGATTCCAAATGGTCATTTAATCATAACGTTCAAGCGGCCTATCGATCTGATGGGCTTATCAGTTTGGGTGAGAGAAATTCCAACGATGAAGAATGGTCGTTTCGTGCTGGCAGCTCTTTATCTAAATCAGGCCGTTCGTACTCTATTGGTGGTGAAGTTTCAGAGGTCAATGGATTCAAAACTGCCACTTTGAGGTTATCGCATACGCGCCAAGTTTACGGTTTGTCTTTGTCATTAGGTTATCAGTATATTGACAGTGATCGTGATGGAAGTGATAGCCGTTTCAACATTTCAGTGCTGAAAACATTGACGGATTCGCGACTTCGTTCACAGTACAAATCGGATAAGCAAGAGTTAAGAGTTGACTGGTCGGCTGACTCTATTCGATCCGTTGGCCAATCACGATCAGCCATGTCCGTGATTAACTCCCCCGAGATCGATTCAATAGATCTAAACTCACGATATATCAGTTCGTTATTTGAAGCCAATTATCAACACCGCACTCGGATGCCAAAAGGCAGCAACCTAGAGAATAGCCACGTTTCGACGTTAACGGTGTCCGGAGGAGTGGGAATAGCCGACGGTGCGCTTGCATTTGGGCGGCCGTTCAAAGATGGTTTTATGGTGGTGGACAGGCATAACAATCTTAAAGGTAAGCAGGTCGCTGTGTTGCGCAGTTCTGAAAACGGAGACCCTGTTTCTAAATTTAGTCGGCGCAGCAAGGCCTTGATACCATTGAGTAATCGTTATCGTACAGAGCGCTACGTGTTTGCCGTGGATGACTTGCCCAGTGGCTATGATTTAGGGGCAGGCGTTGCCAAGTTGTACCCAGGAACGACCGCAGGCTTTCGCTATAAGTTGGGCTCTGATGCGGCTAATACGGTCATGGGTAAGGTGTTTTGGCCAGACGGACAAGCATTGAATTTGGTCAGTGGAAAAGTGGTGTCGTCAGACGGGCAGGAAGAGGGGGTTGTTTTCACGAATCGGACAGGCCGTTTTGTGGCGGAAAAGCTGAAATTTGGGAAATACCAACTGATGTTTGGTGACGATGGTGAGTTTATTGGCCATTTCGTCGTAGATGAAGGTGGCGAGCCAGGTTTGGTGTTGGTGCAAGACATCGTTTTGCAAAAGTCCCCAACTAATGACGCGGTACTAAACCCATGATGTGGGCCTTCGTGCAAAGACACGGTGAGGTGCAAAAGCTCCGTCAGCGGCGTTCGAGTTTCGATTCACGCTTGATGGCTGTGATGAGTGTGGTAGCGCTGTGCTTGGTGATGTTTCGTAATGCTGCTGCTGAGCCGGTGGCGGCGTCATTGGGTCTTGATGAAATAGAATTGTCTGTCAACGATGAAGTTCGGTTTGTCTATGAACCATTCTCTGGCTTGCCATCAAACGAAACGTTCAGTTTGGAGATAAAAAATCGATCGTCCCGTGAGGCAGAATCAGCAGAGTTAAATAAACAGTATGACATTCGCCTTCGCCCTAGCACAGGGGGAGATGTCAAATTAATATCAGCTTCAAATGGGGAACTACCACTCAATGTGGTGGCCTCTGATTCGCCTGCTCTTGCACAACGTAATGGCGCTTACATTCATTCAATTGGGTACTCAGCGCTGTCGGGCAAACACATTCAACTTGATTATGCCTTGATTATCCCCGAGCATATATGGGCTTCGCCTGAGAGTTACTCGTTATCATTTGATATAGCATTAGTAAACACATTGGATGACTCAGATGTTCTGGCCTTGGCTGTTATTGATGTATTCGCTATCGTCAACCCTAAGCTGCAGGCAAATTTGGCAGGGCAAGTGAGCAGTTTTGAAGAAGGCGTTGATGTGGCTATTGTTGACTTTGGTACCCTAGAAACAGGAGAGTCCAAAAGATTGTTTATCCAAGTGAGAGGGAATTCTCCGGCGTTGATCTCGCTTTCGTCTGAAAATCAAGGCGCAATGGTACACAGCCTTAATCCAAAATGGCGTGTGGATTATTCGGTAATCGTAGATGGGCAGATCAGTGATCTTTCTTCACCACTTGAACTGAAGCGTTCGGTTAAACGTAACTTCCGTGGTTCAGCTTATCCAATGGATATTAATGTGGGTGACGTAATGGGACGGTTTGCAGGTAAATATCGAGACGTGATTACAATTGACGTGAACCCACTGTAAGAGAGTGGTGTGATAGGCCACTTACCATGTATTTAAACGGTAAGGTTTTCTCCGTTTGTTGGCGTTTGCCGCTCAGTCACTTCTTCCAATACGATTAAGGGCGGCTTGCGGAATTCGGTAGTTTTCGATTACCCATTGCAGGTTATCTTGCGTAAAGCCTAGAAACTCTCGTTGAAGAATGAGTGCCCAGGCATTATCAGCGATGTTTTTGATTAATGCGTGATCGGCGGTAAAGGCGCAAGATGACGTTCTTGAGGCACTTGCCTGATTTTGATCGGCCTCTAGTTGAATCTGGTAGGCTTCTAAAGCTAAGCGTAACTTTTTGCCAGCACGCCCCAAAGCCGTTGCCTGCTCTTTTTTGATCTCTAATTCAGCTGCATTGAGTGTCACTGTTTGGTGTGCTTTTAATCCAAATTTTTGCATGATTCTCTAACCCAATTACCGTGTGTTGTTAGCACAAAGCGTATTCAGAGTAGGAGCTTTATAGCATAGCTTAATGCTTCGTCGTAGCCGCTGACTTGCATTTTTGCATACAAGGTCCTCAAGTGAGAGCGAACCGTATTGAGTGAGACACCAACCTCGAATGCAATCTCTTTAGGCTTAAGTCCTTTTACCATCATCTTTAAAATCCTTAACTCCGCTTGGCTAAGAGAGAAAGCGTGAGCTAATGCGCGTGTGCGGCCATCATTAATGAGCAAATCATTTTGGATACTGAGAATAAAAATTTTTGTATTGAAAGATTCACGAGACAAGGTAAAGGAGCGACACCGACCGTCGCCATTTCTCAGAATGATGCGTTCGGAGCACACGTTATCTCGAAAATTCTCTTCGCCACACAGGGATAAACGTTGAGCCACTGCTGTGACCAAAGCGTCGTTCTGTGTTGAGTTGAAATGTAATTTATTGTCGCGCAACCTAAGCAAATGAGAGTTCAAAGCTTTATGCCCAAGTTTGTTGGCGTTGATTAACTCTAAATTTGAAGAAAGTAGAAAAAGCGCTTGAGGAAAGTAGTCCAAAACTTCAAAACTCAATTGCTGTTGCTGTTGCTGTTGCTGTTGCTGTTGCTGTTGCTGTTGCTGTTGCTGTTGCTGGCATATTGGTGCCCTCGTGTCATTTTTGACATAAAACGCAGTACTTATTGACATAAGTAAAGACTCCTAGAAACGCTCCATTTTCCCTCACAACTTGCTGACCACTGCGGTGATCAAAACAAATTACAACCCAGATAAAAACCCAAACTAAACAGCGATTATATTAATGTCACACGTAACGCAATTAAAGTCTGATAGACGCTTAGTTTAACTAAAGACGTTGACATCACTTAATGAACGTTTCGAGTAACGTAGAAAAACACTTTTATTGGCTGCTTTATAACCGTTGATCCGCAGCATCAAATATTAAAAATGAGAGAAGTCTTTTGTATACGAATTTTTACTAATGTGTGGTCAAGTTATGCCCTCATTTTCAAGCTAGTATCCATCACTTTTAGTAAACGGGCGCATACTTAAACGTTTTGCCTAACTGAACAATGCTTTCATGCTCTGTACTCCCATTGAGCATTTTATGCCGTTATCGAATTAATTGTGACAATAACGTGCCACTGCATATGCACTCCTCTCTTCCTATACCTTAGATGATTTACTGCTTCCAAGTAAATAGTACAAATGTCATTTAACTGATTAAATTTAACCATTAAGCAATATAAAGCGCTTAATTAAGGTTCAAACCAAGACAATTGCGATTGCAGTGATACCACAGACCCAATGATTATAAGGGTCGGGGCTTTTACTTTTTGTTGGTCAATCACGTCAGGCATGGTGCTTAAAGTGCCTATATAAACTCGTTGATCCTTGGTGGTGCCTTGCTGAATTAAGGCGATTGGCATCTCTGCGGAAACCCCATGCGCCATTAACTGTTCACAAATAATGGGCAGGCCTACCAACCCCATGTAGATAGCGACGGTTTGTTGTGGGGTAGACAATAGTTCCCAGTTCAGGTCAACTGTGCCGTCTTTGAGGTGGCCTGTCACAAACAAGCAAGATTGAGCGTGATCTCGATGAGTAAGGGGGATGCCTGCGTAGGTGGCGCAACCGCTCGCAGCGGTGACCCCAGGAACAACCTGAAACGGCACTCTGTTTTGTGCGAGCAACTCTATCTCTTCGCCACCGCGGCCAAAAATAAACGGGTCGCCACCCTTTAACCGAACCACATTCTTTCCTTGCTTTGCTAAGTCGACGAGAGTTTGATTAATTTCTCCTTGAGGTAGAGCGTGATTTGCACGTTTCTTGCCTACATAAATACGGTCAGCATCTCGGCGGGTTAAATTCAGTATTTCTCGACTTACCAGTCGATCGTAAAGCACCACGTCGGCCTGTTGCATTAGCCGTAATGCGCGAAAGGTTAGTAAATCAGGTTCGCCGGGGCCCGCACCGATTAACCAAACCTCACCGGTATTCTCAGGCGCATCGTTGGCACGCTTAATCTCACTCTCTAGCGCTTTCTCGGCTTCATTATTGCGGCCAGAGAAAAACAGTTCGGCAATGGGGCCTTGCACAACACGCTCCCAAAAAATACGACGATTTCGTTCATCGGGCATGGCCGTTTTTAGTGCGTCGCGATACCGAGACATGGTGCCAGCAAGTTTGCCATAGCTGGCCGGTATCAGCGCTTCTAACTTAGCTCTCAGTAATCTTGCTAATACTGGCGCGCCGCCTCCCGTTGAAATGGCGATCAACACAGGAGAACGGTCAACGATAGAGGGCGTGATAAAGCTGCAAAGTTCTGGCTCATCAACCACATTAACCGGAACATTACACGCTTGCGCTAATTCGCTGACTCGCTTGTTTACTTCTGGTGCATTAGTGGCCGCTGTTATTAGTCGGTACCCGGTGATGTCAGATTCATGAAACTCACGCGCGTGATACACAACTTGACCACCGAACTCTTCACGCATGTCTTTACACATGTCTGGCGCCACAACGGTAATTTTTGCGCCCGCACTGTGCATTAAGCGTGTTTTGCGTAGAGCGACTGGGCCCGCTCCGACGATCAAACAGGGGTGGCCTTTTAGGTCGATGAATATGGGGTAATTTTGCATGAGCAGTATTTTAGCCTACTGCATATGCTTTGTGGCATCATCAATCTATGTTTAGCGAAATTAACTTTAAATCTGGTGAATCAAAAAAGTAATGTATCCGTGAACGGAGATCTCAAGGCATTGGGTACAGGTCAACGAAGTCATGAGGTGATCCGTGAAGCCATACAGAGTATTGCTGTTGGCCCAGACCGAGGACGAGACATTTCTTCAGAGATGTCGCACTCTGTAATGAGTGCGGTCCTGCGTGGCGAAATGGATGAAGTGCAAACCGGCATATTCTTAATCGCGTTGCGTATGAAGCGAGAAAGCATGGGTGAGTTCTTAGGTTTGTATAAGGCTCTGGCAGAAAATGTCGAAACCGTCACCGCCGAAGTGGATACGGTATATTGCCTAGCCGACCCCTTTGACGGTTATTTGCGTAATGCCACGATGACGCCTTTTATTCCGGCTGTATTGGCGGCAAACGGCATGCATGTGGTGATGCATGGAGTAAAAACCGTTGGCCCTAAACATGGCGTGACAGCCCATCAGGTTTACGAACTGGCGGGCGCGTCCACCACATTAACCACCGCCACCGCCGCTGATGTAATGAAAGAAACCGGCCTTTGTTATGTTGATCAAAGCCACTATGCGCCAACACTGTATGCTTTGCAAAGCCTGCGACATCGTATCGTTAAGCGGACTGCTTTAACCACCTTGGAACGCATATTGATACCCATCAGCGGTCGTGTTTCCACTCGCCTTGTTTTAGGTTATGTGCATAAAGCTTACCCTGACATATATGCTCGAATTGCATTCACCGCTGGTTTTGATCAGGTGTTGTTACTAAAGGGCGTGGAAGGTGGTTTGGCCCCGGCATTGAATAAACCACTGAGGCGTTTTCATTTTGACCAAGCGTTGCCCGATGATGTTGGTGGGGCAAAACAGGTCTTTGATACGCCGTTTACTGACTCAGCCACATGCGCGGCATTGGCGATGAGCGCCGATTCGTCAATGGTAGAGCAGTGCTTGGAAACCGGTTTGTCGGTGCTGAACGGCGCTAACGGTGTGGCGCGAGATTCCTTAATACTGGCCTGTGCGCAAATATTAAACGCCTATAATACCTCTATGAGCTTTAAAAGTGCGGTTGAAAAAGTAACAAGCTGCTTGGATAATGGATCTGCCTTAGACCGATTTCAAATGTTTGTAAAATCAAACTGAGAACCCATTGCCAATAAAACTTTAGAAGTTCAATGTGTTACTAAACCCAAGCCCGTTAACAATATGGTTATTGATGAAATAGCCGTTATAAAAATAACTTAATCATTATGTCTAAACCTACCAGCCGTCTTAAAAGCAAGTTACCCGATACCCCGCAAGTAAAAGAAGCGCTTGAATTTTTAACCAGTATTGTAGGTTCCGCTTGTCAGTTTAAAGCGTCGGATATTCACATTCGCGCCGATCATCAAATTATGATGCGCTTAGATGGCCGTATTCGTCAGGTAAAAGGGTCACCGGTGATGAGTGATGAGATGATCGAGCGGTTGATCTACCCATTAATGTCTAAATATCACCTTGGGCTATTTCAAGAAGATAACCAAGTGGATTTGTCTCTCAGTGACAATGAAGGCAATCGAGTTCGGGTTAACATGTTTCGCCAACTCGGTAAGCTGGCTGTGGTAATGCGGGTGATTGAAAATAATATCCCCAGCCCCGATGAACTGAGTTTGCCACCTCAAGTGCGCACCATTGCAAAAATGCGACAAGGTCTTGTTATCTTTTCCGGCGCGACAGGTTCAGGTAAATCAACGTCAATGGCGTCACTGTTAAACGAAGTCAACAAAGAACGTTACCAACATATTCTCACCATCGAAGACCCAGTCGAGTACATTTTTACCGAGCAGCGTTGCGTGATCTCTCAACGGCAAGTGGGTATTGATGTGCCTGATTTTGGTCGAGCAATGAAAGCCGCTTTGCGAGAAGACCCTGACATCATATTGATGGGTGAGATGCGTGATCCAGAGAGCATCGATATTGCCCTTACCGCAGCCGAAACCGGCCACTTGGTGTTCAGCACATTGCACGCGCCCAACTCAGCAGACGCAATCACGCGAATGGTCTCAAGCTTTGAAGGCGATGAACAATCCACTATTCGAGCCAAACTTTCTCAAAACCTGCGAGCCATTGTAACGCAGCGATTATTGCCTAAGAAAGAGGGGGGAGGACGCACAGTGGCGTGCGAAGTGTTAACGGTAACCCCGTTGGCTCGTGAGCTTATGGTAGACCCACAACGAATCAAAGAAATTAAAGACCTTATTAAAGGCGGCGATAAAGTGGATGGCATGCTCAGTTTTGATGATCACCTAATGCAATTGGTGCGAGACGATCAAGTTAGCGAAGAAGTGGCGCTCAATAATGCCACTAGCTCTACAGACTTAGCACTCAAACTCAAAGGCTTCTAAATCTAAGAGACTGTTAATGCAGAAAAATAAATACGAGGAAAAGTCATCGATAAAATAGGGTTACCAATTTTCGACAAGAGAAGCGTTTAGGTGGTGGAAATTTTAGATCGGCCGTTTTTTATCGAGTTGATTTAGGCTTTGTTGAGCCATTTTTGAAAAACTGTGACAAAACACTATTAAACAACAACGGCCGTCTTTTTAGGTCAAATGAAAATATTACTTTTCCGGTTAAAACGTCATCAGGGTCGGTAATTTTGATGGCTCTTTGATTTTTTAAGGACTTCACGGATTGAAACTTTTGCACTAAACATTAATATCGACCCAATGTCACCGAATTGCCTGTTATCGAAATAGTGTTGTGGTCGTTAGGTCAATCGCCTCTGTTGACTCTCAATCTTTTTCATTTTTAGACGGAGTCCTTCTTGCCAATCACGCATAACGGCCTTGTTGCTGGTTTTGAGCAATTCAAACACATTGCTTTGAGATAACCAAGTACGGACTCCAGATCAAGCCGTTTGGCAATGAAAACGGCAATAACCGCAGCAACTAAACAGATGAGTGTACTGGGTAGCCTATTATGTTGCCTCTAGTGATTTTGGCTTTTAATTTCAAGGCGGTTGCCCAGACCGCCCCACTGAGCGCAAGGATAAACGCGTTTCAAATTTCAATATAGCCGTTGACGCCACAGAAGCGTTAAGCTTTTAGCCGGCTGTTTGAATCTATTTTCCTTAATTGTCTTGAAATTTTCAAAATCATAGTGATATAGTGATATATAACACTATATAGACCGACGTTCGGTATCAATGTCTGACAACTGGAACAATGACCAACCCATTTATAAGCAGGTGAGAGATCGCATGGCTGGCTTGATTATGGATGGTGATATTGCTGAAGGCGATTCAGTGCCATCGGTGCGTCAGGTTTCGGCTGAACAAAAAATTAACCACATCACCGTTGCTAAGGCTTACCAAGAGTTGGTCGAGGAAGGGGTGCTGGAAATGAGGCGAGGCAGAGGCATGTTTGTTTTAGAAGGGGCCAGAGCTAACTTATTAGCGTCGGAGCGGCGTAAGTTTGATCAAATTGAGGCACCTGCGTTGTTCATACGCTTAACGCACTTAGGCATGTCTATCGATGACTTAGTTAACGCATTAAATGCAATAGAGAAAGAGCGAGGCAATTAATTATGGACGCAATGATCTGTGCGAAGGGGCTGACTAAAAGCTATGGCACTAAATTTGCTTTGAACAACTTTTCATTCACGCTTGGAGCGGGCCGTATTATGGGGTTAATTGGCCCTAATGGGGCAGGCAAAACGACCGCGCTTAGGTGTTTGATGGGCATGGCTTCTTATCAGGGAAATTTAGCCGTCTTGGGGCGCAACCCACAGCACGAGCGTATGGCGATGCTCAAAGACATTGCTTACATAGCCGATACGGCAATTTTGCCAAATTGGATGACGGTGGCTCAATTGGTTGAATACACCAGCGGTGTGCATCCTAAATTTGATCTTGCAAAAGCCAATTGTTTTCTGAAACAAACTGAAATCAAGCGGCACAGTAAAATCAGTGAATTATCAAAGGGTATGGTTACTCAACTGCATTTAGCCCTCACGATTTCGATTGACGCTAAATTGTTGGTGCTGGATGAGCCAACGATTGGATTAGATATTCTCTATCGCAAGCAATTCTATGAGCAGCTATTGAACGATTACTTTGATGAAAGCAAAACCATTTTGATCACCACTCACCAAGTTGAGGAAGTTGAGCATTTGTTGACCGATTTAGTGTTTATTAAAAATGGTAATGCGCTTATGAATATTGAAATGGAAGCACTTGAGTCTCAGTTTTTGGAGCTGCGCGTAAGCGACTCTAATCTTGAACACGTACGGAAGTTTAAGCCGATTCACGAGCGTAAAAATCTTGGCAGCCACAATTTGATTTTTGAAGGGGTGGCCGCGTCAGAGTTGGTTGATTTCGGCCATATTTCAACTCCCAGTGTGGCGGACTTGTTCGTCGCAAAAATGAGCTAGCTTGAATTGTTTAATTAAAACCATCCAGTCAACACTGTTTGGTCAGAGTTCTTCTACAATAATGTAATTGAAAAAGCGTGAACAAAATGAATCAATTGATATTGGGTTTTAAGCGTGAATACTGGGAGCATAAAAAGCTGATGGTAATCATGCCTATGTTGGTAACGGCCTTGTTTTGCATAGTCGCTATGGCTGCAACATGGTCAGAAGAATATCGTATTAACGGCCAAAGTTTGGAACTTCATAGCAAGAGCCTTAATGCCACAGGGCAAGATAAAACAGACCAACAGGTCACTAAGGCTGACGAGAAAGCGTTCATTGCCGAGGGGCTTAAGGTAGGCTCGGCTGATCAAACCAGTGAAAAGTTTTGGTTTTCCGGAGTGTATCTGGCGGCGGCTTGGTTAGCGTCGATATTTTACGCTTTGTCCAGTCTTTATAATGATAGGCGAGACAAGAGTATTTTATATTGGAAAACAATGCCCATACCTGAGCTGCAAATAGTGTTGATCAAATTGTTGTTTGCTATTGTGGGGTTTAGCGCTGTTGCGGTTGCGATTTCGTGGCTTGCTGGCGCTGTGTTGATGAGCTACGCTCAGTGGGTCTTTCCTTCTGAAATACTGGCTGATGATCCGGCCAGCATGGGCTTTTCAAAATTGGTTGTTTGGCCTATTTTGGCAATCATAACGGGTCTATTTTGGTGTGCCCCGATTTATGCATTGGTGCTTTATGTGTCGGCTAAAGTCAGCAAAATGCCGATCTTATGGTTAATTATCCCTGTCATAGTAATAAGGGTGTTAGAAGGGGTATTGTTTCATACCCAACACATTTACGGTTTTCTTGATGCGCACTCTCCATTCACGTTACTGGCGCGCTTTTCAGAGATGCAAAGTGGCAGGGAGTTTTTAACCACCTATTGGGTGGATTCCTTCGCAAGCATGGTTTTGGGGTTAGTAGTAGCTGCTTTTTTTGTGTGGGCAGCAGCGTGGTGCAGAGAAAATAATTTTGATATTTAGTTCATCGCCGTTTTAAGTAAATTACGCGAATCAAAGAAAACGAATTTGAATCAAATTTTAAAAGATTTAGAGCTAATTTGAGAAACAATATCAAGAGACTAAACGCAACATATTACTAAGAGCGGCGGCGGCACTGACTGCATTGGTAGGCGTAATGGCGGCGAGTTTGATGATGTGATTTTTATCGAGATTAATTGGGTGGTGATTAAACGCTTAAAACAGCGTTGGCACTTCTCAGTAGCTTGAGCGCGTTAATGACTCAGGCAAGCTGTTTTGTTGTTTGTTAGGTGGGTGATATATACTGAAAAACCACTATTACGCTGAATGGAGGTTTTATGCCTGTTTCTATTGTATCGTTGTGGCTTCCAATTTTATTAGCTGGAGGGCTGTGTTGGTTGGCCAGCGCATTAATCCATACGCTGATCAAATATCATAATGCCGATTATAAGGAATTGAGTAATGAGGCTGACGTATCGGCTGCTTTGGCCGCATCAAAACCGGCCCCGGCTATGTATACCACGCCGTATTGCCATGACATGAAGGCCATGGAGAGCGACACTGTGCAAAAGAAGTTCAACGACGGCCCAGTGGCTATCATTTCAGTGATGCCTAACGGCGTGCCGCCCATGGGCAAATTACTGTTTCAGCAATTGATGTTCTTTATTGTTGGCGTGTTCTTGGTCGCTTGTCTCACAAGCTTGTTTGTCGCGGGCGGCGTGGCCTACTTTTCGGTGTTCAAAACGGTGTTTTTAGCGTCTTTTCTAACCTTTGGTTGGGCTCAAATTCCGCACAGTATTTGGTTGGGGCAGCCTTGGTCAAACAGTCTTCGTTATTTGCTTGACGCACTTATCTATGCATCAGTTACGGCAGGCACTTTTGCATGGTTATGGCCAAATTGAGCTAAAAAGGTGGACAATGCAAGGCATTCAGTAAGGCCTTTGATTTGTTTTATGAAATACCTTTTTATCAACGTTATTCAATCAAAAGCTCGGTACACGGCTTCACCATTGATGTAGGTTGAGGTAACGTTGGTTGATAGTATTTCAGTTTCAGGGATTTGCATGATGTCTTTTGACAATACCGTGAAGTCGGCGTACTTCCCTACCTCAATCGACCCCACGCTGTCTTCTTGGAAAGCCGCATAGGCCGCACCTAATGTGAAGCCATAAAGAGCTTCTTTTCTTGTGAGTTTTTCCTTCGAACGCCAACCGCCTTTTGGCCATTGTTGATGATCTTGTCGTGTTACGGCAGCGTAAAAACCGTGAAGTGGGTCGGGTCGCTCGATTGGAAAGTCAGAACCAAGTGCCAGCGGAATGCCAAAATCTAAAAATTGACGCCAAGCGTATGCGCCTTTAATGCGTTCGGCACCCACTCGCTCTTCGGCCCAATACATATCGCTGGTGGCGTGCGTTGGTTGTACCGATGCGATAAGCCCCAGTTTTTTAAAGCGTTGGAAGTCAGCCGGTGCCACAACCTGTGCGTGTTCGATACGGTGGCGCCCAGGGTTATCGTTGGCCGCGCTTGCTTGGGTCAACACGTCTAGCGTTACTTTATTACCACGGTCACCAATAGCGTGAATGTTGACTTGCAGGCCACAATGGATGGCTTTATTGACGTGTTTGGTGAGTGTTTGCTGTGTTTCTACCAGTAGTCCTTTATTTCCAGGGTCATCACTGTAATCAGTTATCAGGGCTGCTCCACGAGACCCCAAAGCGCCATCACTGTATAGCTTTATTGAGCGAGCGGTTAACATGCCTAAGGCATCTACCTGACTGCCCTGTTCGCAAAGGTAATCTAACATTTCTTGCGCGCCGTTAGCCATTGAGTAAACGCGTATTTTGAGCTTGCGATCGTCGTGAAGTTGATTTAATAGTCGCCATGTTTTTAATGACGTACCGGCATCGTGCATGCCCGTTAGGCCAACTTCGGCGGTTTTTTTCATGGCTGTTTCGAGCGCAATCATACGCTCGTCGTCACTGCCCGTTGGGACCTTAGATTGGATAATAGACACCGCATTGTCGATAAACACCCCAGTTGGGTTTTGATTGCCATCTCGAATTATTTCGCCACCGTCGATTTGCCAGTGGCCACTCAAATTTCGATCGGAAAATTTTATTGCGGCACTGTTGCCCCAGTTGGCGTGGCCATCCACACGTTCTAACCAAACAGGGCGCGTGGGAAAGGCTTCATCTAAATCGGCCTTAGTGGGCAGTTCTGGGGTTGGCCAGTCATTTTGATCCCAGCCACGGCCTAGTAACCATTGATCATCAGTGAGTTCAGCGGCTTTAGTTTTAAGACGTTGAATGATTTCGGCTTTGTTTTGAGTGCCGGTTAAATCCACGTTAAGTAAACTCTCGCCTAAGCCTAATAAATGCCCATGAGCATCAATCAAACCTGGTATCAAGGTTGCGCCGCCTAAATCAATGACCTGGGCATTTGAATACTGTTCACGCATTTGTGCCGCCGAGCCGAGGTTAATAATTTTTCTACCACGAACCACTACCGCTTCAACATTGGGTTGTTTTTCATTAACGGTGTATATATTACCGTTGAGAAAAATTTTAGAGTGGAGAGCGGCAAGGCTCCGCACGGGTTCCGTGGTCGCTTGTGCGGGCATTTTCTTGGCCGTCGGCACTTTTACCTTAGCGGTGGATGGGTGAGGGTGGTCTGAGTGGGCCTTTGAAACCACTTGATCATGGCAAGCACTAATGCAAAAGAGGGGCAGTACGGAGATTAAGAGTCGTATATTCATCATAAGCCTCAATGATTGAATCAGTGTAAAAGGGCACCAATATAATGGGGTATCTGAACTATCGCAATTTCAAAGTATGGTTATTGCTGTTCTAAAAGAGTATAAGCGTCGAACTCCTTTAGTAACTGTTCTGCGACTGATGTTCCATGGCCCCCGTTCATCGAAACGCTTAAGTAAAGTTTGCGCTGTAAATCGAATAGGACAATCATGTATTTACTGTTGCTTTTTTTACCCATGTTGTTGTGCGTTTCTTCTAGTCCTACCCATATCGGCTTGGGGTTAAAATTTTGATTTGGTTGGTTAGAACTAGAGCCAGTGAACCCAACCATTATGCCCCTGCCTATGCCTTGAAATTGCTCTAAAGCACTTCTTTTTTGTGGGTTGAATTGGCTTGAGTCGTCGGGATTGTTGAAAGTTTCAGGCAAGTTGGGTGGAATTAATAAAGGGTAAATATGCCTTAATGCATCGTTAACCATAGAGTCGCTTACCAATTCACTTCTCAGAAAAGCGGACAAAAACAAGGTGGCTTGCTTGGGGGTGGTGATTATTTTGTGTACGCCAGATTGGTCTGAGTTATTTACAGTAAAAGCAGAGAGTTCTAATGTCTGTGCAATACGTTGTTTAACCACATTACTCAGAGTTTCTTGCTCCAGTTGTTCAATGATTTGAGCAAGAGTGGAGTAGTTAGCTGAATTGATACGTACGTTGGTGCCGGGGCAAAATTCGTATAGGCTTTTATGATCGTTGGGTGTTTCCGGAGACGTCAACGCTACCTTTAAGCCACTGGTGTGCGTAAGTAAGTGGTCAATTGTGACAAGGTCTGAATATGGCGTATCTGGGAACCACCGTTCAAGAGAGTCGTGGGGCAATAGCTGTTTCTCTTCGATCAGCTGACTTATAATGGTGGCGATGGCTAACTGAGCCAGAGTTTCACTGGAGAGGCGCTGTGTACTAGCCGGTGTCTTCTGAGTGTGCGTTGACCAGAAGCCGTGTTGTGGCGCGTAGAACCATGCCGAGATGCTGGCCGTGTTATTTGATGATGTTATTTGGTGTTCTGATACACGGTCGAGTTTTAAGCTAAGTTCAGCACCGACACTCAGGTTGGTGTCAATTTTACTGGCCTGAAACTCGCGCAAACTTATACCTTGTAAGCGTTTAGAGCCCAAATAATCGGCCCCATACAGACAGTGCTGAAGAGTTTGTGAGTGGGTTTCGTGAATACGCAGTAGGACTGCGATCACGAACAGTAATAAAAAAATAACTTTTTTGAAAGGTGCTGGCTTTGTAATGCCTTTGGCATCGTATTTACCGTTCTTAAATGGTGGACGGGCCAGTTTGTGGTGGCTTTTGTTACTGGGCATTTCCCAATGATGATGTGAATTAGAAGATTTTTACGCGCGTGTTAACCAGCCTGAGTGTGCCGTATCGTTAGCGAAATCGATTTACTCTTCAATGGTGATGATCGCTGGCGCATTTTGGATTGCCGCAACTAATGCTCTGGCAGGCTCGATAATTGAGGTAATGGGACCAAGCTAACAATAGCCCCCCCAGTGTGGTTGCTACTTTTTCGGCTTGAATGCTAAATAAATCGTGCCCAATAAACGCCACCATAAATAACACCATAATACCTAAGCCACCGCTGATCGCTATCTGCCATCGCCGATGTTTCTTACAGCCAAGGATTAGGGCCACCACGCTGGTGGGCACGATTATCCACAACATCAGTTGATGAAATACAATATCTTCCACCAAGGTGGTTAAAGAAAAAATGGGCAGCAAGGTTAGAATGATTGGCGCGATCAGACAATGCACCAGACAAACGCCCGACAGTAAAATAGCAAATCTATCCAGTTGAATTGAACGGTTACTGTCTTTCATTAAGTTGCCATGTAAGGCGCGTATCTTTTGCGCGCGCTATTTTCAGTGTCGCGCACTGAATTTCATCAATTCTCCAAACAAGAAAAATCGATGAAGTGGCAACGTATAAGGGTAATGTAACACTATAACATTACCCTTCGCCTGAGCAAAGCCGTAAATTTTTAAAAAGCCACTGAATAAACTTAATTATCCGTGCAGCCCTTTATTTGATTTTAATTACGACCAACATCATTCGACTAAGCTGGCGTCACGAATGGCTTTGAATTCATTCCCTTCACTCCATTGCGGCCACGCATCGCTATGGCTGATTGTAGCTCCGATCTGAAAGTACGCGTTAAGATCTTGCAAAACCCCGCCATTGTCCCAGGCCGCATGGACTTCATCGGCCGCTTCATGGTAACGCTGAGCCAAATATTTGGCTGTTTCTTTCGCACCGTAGTCGGCCGGTTTATTCCTGATTTTTTGACCGGCTTTGGCGTAGAGCATGGGCACGCCTTTTTTAGCAAGGTTAAAGTGATCTGATCGATAGAAAAAACCTTTCTCTGGTGTGGGCTCAGGAACCACATCACGATTTTGGGTCTTGGCCACCGTTGCCAAGTAATCATCCATTTCTGAGTTGCCGTAGCCAACCACCACAATGTCGTCGCTTTCTCCGATAGTGGACATGGCATCGATGTTGATGCCGGCCACCGTTTTTGACATCGCAAAGGCCGGATTCTCAGCGTATTGTTGCGAACCAAGTAGGCCGGACTCTTCAGCCGTGACGGCTAAGAAAATCACCGAACGCTCAGGTGCTTGAGGCAGTGCTTTAAAGGCTTGTGCCACTTCCAATAGGGCCGCGGTGCCGGTAGCGTTGTCTTGGGCACCATTAAAAATCTTATCTTTACCATGATGGTTGGGTTTAATACCTAGGTGGTCCCAGTGAGCGGTGTAGATAAACGCCTCGTCGGCTCGCATACGTCCTGGAATAACAGCCCCCACGTTGTACGAAACCGATTCGCGACTGGTCAGCGTTAATGAGCTAGAGGCGGTCGAAGTAAGAGACACCGGTTGGAAGTCTGGCTCAGTAGCCTTTGCCACCATTGCTTGATAATTAAATCCGTTTTTGGCGAATAATGCCTGCGCTGCGGGTTTGGTAATCCAAGCTTCTACGGCAACGTTATCGGCATTACCGTCTTCGGTTAATAATTTGTACTGCGGACCAGACCAACTGCCGCTCACCACTTGCCATGGGTAACCCGCGGCTTCGTTTTCGTGAATAATGATGGCGCCAGCAGCCCCTTGGCGAGCGGCCTCTTCGTATTTATACGTCCAGCGTCCGTAGTAGGTCATCGCGCGGCCTTTAAACAATTCGCCAGCCGGTTTGCGATAACCAGGGTCATTGACGAGAATAACCGCTGTCTTGCCCGTCATATCAAGGCCAGCATAATTATTCCAGCCGTATTCGGGCGCAACCACACCGTAGCCGACGAAAACCAGTTCAGAGTTTTCAATAGCAGAACGGCCACCAGCGCGTGAAGTGAAAGACACTGACTTTTCTTTATAAGCCAGTTCGTCAGCGCTGCCATCGGCGTGTTTTAATATCAATGATGGGTTGTTGGTAACCGTCAGTTCCATGAGTTTGACGGCTTGGCGGTAAGATTTTTTGCCGTCTTCATCGGTGAACACAGGCTCTAACCCTAGTGCCGTAAAGTGATCCTCTAAGTAGGAGACTGTTTTGGCGCCGCCGGGCGTTGAAGGTGCGCGGCCTTCAAACTCATCCGAAGCTAAGACGTTGACGTGCTGCATGAAGCCTACTTCGTCAAGTTGCTTGGCCGCTTGTTCAAAAGGGCCTAACGGCGCTGTTTTTTTACGTTCAGTAACAGAGTTCTCTTGCTGAATCGATTCTATTGTTTTTTTTGTGGTGTCGACTTGGTTAGAAGACGTGCCTTGACCACAGGCTTGTAAAACAAGGCTCAGCATCGTAACGACAATGTGATTTTTAAGGAAGATGGGCTTTTTCATGAGGCGTTTGTGTTGTCAATAATAAGATGGTTGTTTTAAACGGGCTTTTTGGTGTTTTTATTTTGAACCACGTTCTTCTTACTCGTCTTTTTCTTGGCTGTTGTTTTCTTAGCCACTTTTTTAGAGGTGGTTGTCTTTGTTGGCGTTTTTGTCGGTTTGGCCTGTTTTGCTTTTTCAACTCGAATGCTTTTCGCCAGTTCTAACAACTCATTAAAGCTCTGGCGTAAGTATTCCATGAATAACTCAACGTCAGGCAAGGTTCTACGGCAAGAGGTTGCGCTGAACGTCATTTGACCGTTATAGCTAGTAACAGCAATAAATAAGCCCATGCGATCGGCTAAGGGGCCTAGGCCCATTTGATTTACCAGTGTGGCACCGTTCATAAACACCGGCACTTGTGGGCCAGGCACATTGGAAATACACACATTGGTCATGCGCCCAGCCATCTCGGAACGCATGGCTAAGCGAGCGGCTAATAATTGAGTGCTTGCCGGGATGTGTCGTGTAACGTCGGTCATTAAACGAGCGGATATCCCTTTGCGAGCGGCTTTTTGTTCACGAGTCTCAGAATAAATGGCATTTAAGCGTTCCATGGTGTCTGAGATGTTGGTGTACAACAAGGGTGACATGGTGCTGATATTGTTGCCGGGTTGCTCAGACTGTTTGGAACCATTTTTTGGGCCGCGCACATTCACTGGTACGAAAGCGCGCAATGATTCAGCAGGCAGTTCTTTGTGATGCCCCAAATATTTACGCAATGCGCCAGAGCAAATGGCTAAAACCATGTCGTTAATGGTTGCTCCCTTCACTAAACCGCGCATTGGTTTGAAGTCTTCCAGGCTAAACGTAGAAGAATCGAAAACACGGTGCGGCGATGTTTCAAGATTGAAGCGCGTCATTGGCACACTTTGTTTTACTTGGTTTTGCTCTTGGTTACGCTCCAGTACTTTTTTCTGTGCATTCTGAACAATAGATGGTGCGTACTTCATAAAGGCTTTGGTCATATTTACTGGTGAGCGTAAACCGTTGATCAAGCCTCGGGTATACATCTGCATCGGGCTGGGCTTTTCATGACGTTGTGAAGTGACTTTTTTGCTCACAGGCATGACTGGTGTGCCTTTTTGATCTAAGTCCAGCAAGCCACCGAAGAAGTTCACGATTGCCATGCCATCGGCTGCGGCATGGTGAATCTTAGTGGCCACCGCATAACAGCCTTCTGGGATACCTGCGATATTATCCAAGCCCTCAATAACGTACATCTCCCATGGGGCTCGTTGCATGTCTAAGGGGCGCGTGTGGAATCGTGCTAAGTGTATACAAAGCTGACGCCAGTCGGCAGGGTGTGGCAGGCGGCTATGACGTATGTGGTATTCGATGTCGAAGTGTTCGTCTTCAATCCAGTAGGGATAATCCAACTCTAACGGCACATGATAGATGCGCCGCTTATAAATTGGTGAGGTGTGTAAGCGCCCTTGAACATGCTCAATGATTTGTTTAAAACGAACCTTGCCGTCGGGGGCTGTTGATGGGTCAAAAATAGCCACAGAGGTTACGTGTGACAAACTTTTGTTCGTCTCCATGTAAAGGAATTGGGCGTCTTGGGCCGATAGTTGCTTCATGGCGTTACCACTGAAATCTGATTAATTTGGTTCATAACAATAATATTACTCTAAAACGAGGTTCCATCAAAAACCTGTGCTTCAGTCTTTCTTGTAAAACTTTGCTGATTCGGTACTATTAAACGTAATATCAACTCATTCTTCTCTAACTGGTTGATCCTAAGAAGGCTTATATAAACGCTTTTGCGCAGCTTCTAAGGGTCCGATGCACTTATGGATTTATACAGCAACGTTATTAAAGAAATTGAAGCCTTGCCTGAGGGGCCAAAAATTGGTGCCTTCTTCGATTTTGATGGCACCATAATCCATGGTTACTCGGCGACCACTTATTTGCAAGAACAAGTCAGGCGCGGTGATATTAAACCCAAACAACTAATTGATTTGGCCAAAGTGATGACGCAATTTGGCTTGGGTAATATGGACTTTTCGGCAATGCTGACCATGGCATCGCAGTTTTTAAAGGGCATTAGAGAGTCCGAGTATTTGGAGTTTTCTGAAGCGCTGTACAAAAAGCACATTGCTAAACGTATCTACCCAGAATCTCGAGCCTTAGTGGAGGCGCACTTAAAAAAGGGTCACACGGTGACCTTGGTGTCGGCAGCAACCCCCTATCAAATTATGCCAGCGGCTCGTGAGTTGGGTATATCGCACGTTAAGTGTTCTAAGCTGGAGATTGTTGGGGGTAAATTTACCGGCCATGTTGTAAGGCCAACTTGCTACGGTATGGGTAAGGTGGTGGCTGCAGAGGACATCGTCGGTGAATTCGGTTTGGATATTACGAAAAGTTTTTTTTACACTGACAGCGATGAAGACCTGCAGTTACTAGAATACGTAGGCAAGCCCAGACCCATAAACCCTAATAAACGATTACGCCATATAGCTAAAGGACGAGGCTGGCCGGTGCAAGATTTTCACAGCCGAGGTAATGCCAAGGTGGGGGACTATCTGCGCACCTTGGCAACGCAAGTCAGCATGGTGACTTCGTTCGCGGCCGGCATTCCTATTTATGCGTTAACCGGATCATTAAACAAAACACGAAATTTTTCCATGTCTTTGTTTGCCGATACGGCGTGCGCGCTAACAGGCGTTGAGTTGGATATTGAAGGTGAGGAAAATGCCTGGAAGGCCCGACCCTGTGTGTTCGTGTTTAACCATCAAAGCCAAGCTGACGTATTAATACTGCCGACGTTGTTGCGACGTGATTTGGCTGGCGTGGGAAAAAAAGAAATTGGCAATGTTCCCATTCTAGGCAAACTCATGCAATTTGGTGGAACGGTCTTAATTGATCGCGAGAATACGACGTCAGCAAAAGAAGCGATGAAGCCTTTGGTTGATGTCATGCTTAAAGAAGGGCGCTCTGTGTGCATTGCGCCTGAAGGAACGCGTTCTACCTCAACTAATTTGGGACGTTTTAAAAAAGGCGCTTTCCATTTGGCTATGCAGGCTGGTGTACCGATTGTTCCGATTGTGATTCATAATGCTATCGACGTGGCGCCGCGCGGGCAATATGTATTCAAACCTGCAACGGTGAAAGTGACCGTACTGCCTCCGGTAGAGACCGCCGATTGGACCGCCACTAACATGAATGAGCAAGTTCATGATGTGCGTGATATGTTTCTGAATGAGTTGGATCAAATGCGCTTTCAACCCTCGAGAGAAGAACGCCTTAAGGCAGAGCGTCTTGCGATGCAACAAGACGCAAAGAAGCGCGTTGAGCGTAAAAAACGAGAAGCGAAGCAAGCGGCTAAAAAAGCGGCTAAAAAAACTAAAAAGACTGCATTGAAAAAGTCGGCGGTTGATAAAAACAATGTTTTTAATGTGAAGAGTGCGATTAGCAAAGAAAGCCTCACCGGCACTAAAAAGGTTGGTGCTAAAAAGCGCTCTGATCTAGAAAAGAGTGCGGTAACCGTACCTACAATTAAAGCCGCCCGCACCCAACGACGAGCCAAAAAAATAGCCCCCAAGATTTCGGCCAAGAGTCTTGATAGCTCGATTTAACGCGTAGGCAGTTTGCGCCAATAAAAATATATAACAAAGGCGAATTATTAATATGTCCAATAACCCATGGCAATCAGTCACCGCAGAGCGAGTCTTATTTATTATCGATGCTGAGCATAAAGTTGAGGAAAAATTGCTACTGGACTGGCTTAACGTTACGAAAACTCGAGCCGAATACGAGGGTGCAGTAAGTCATTGCGTTGTGCCTATCGCACACGACCCAGAAAACATTCCCACCGAAGGTCTGCAAATGGCTTTGGAAGTACCCGAAGACACTCTCGTTGTGCCGATTAGGGTGGCGTGGAATACGGCTTTGGATGATTTGAATCGTAAGCCTCGGTGGCGGGATTTATTACGTGGCAACCCGCGCCGCCCCAGTCAACGTAAAGCTCAGGCACTGTTAGAGCAAGACACTTCAAGTGCGCTGTGCATTTCAGGTAACCCCGCAACCGTCGGGGATTTGACGGCGCGTTACGGTGAACGTTTGAAAATTGCTAATGTTGACGAACATTTGGCTGACTACGTAGCCGAGCAGGCTTCTCTTGCGTTGGAAGTTGCTGAGCGTCGTCTGCGTGGTAGTCGCTATAAAGTGCCAAGACAGGTGTCAAAGCAAGTGCGCGCCAGTGATCGTTATCGTCAAGGCCTGCATAAAATTATGAGCGAAACAGGTTCTACTGAAGAAGAACTTCGAGCGAAAGCATTGCCGTATTTTCGTGAACTGGTCGCTTTGCCACATAACTTTTGGCAAGATGTGGCCGGTGCCTTTAATCGTTGGGTAATCTCATTAGGGTATGAAAATAAGCTGGTTGTTGATATTGAAAAGTTAGAGCAATATCGAGCGACAGTACGCGAACATCCCACTGCGTTACTTTGGACGCATAAAACTCATATGGATGGGATTACAATGCAATCCATTTTGTTTGAGCATGACTTTCCTCCGCCTCACACCATGGGAGGTATTAATATGGCGTTTGCCGGCGTTGGATTTCTCGCGCGCCGTTCGGGGGCAATCTTTATTCGCCGTTCTTTTCAAAATAACCCCCTCTACAAGTTGGTATTGAGAGAATATCTGGCTTATTTATTGGAAAAGCGATTTCCGCTCACGTGGTCATTCGAAGGTACTCGGTCTCGCGTTGGGAAGTTAATGCCGCCGCGTTACGGCATGTTGAAGTATGTGATGGACGCCATGCAAGAATCCAGTGCGGACAATCTTCATATCATTCCTGTCGCGATCAACTACGACATGAATAATGACGTAAAGGATTACGCGGCCGAGCAAAGCGGGTCGATTAAACGGCCAGAGTCGCTGAGTTGGTTTATTTCCTACTTGCGGCGGATGCGCCAGCCTTTAGGGCGAATTTACGTGGACTTTGGCGACCCCGTTGTAATAAGTAAATCCGCGTTTAAAGATGACCATTTAGCCCTACAACGCACCGCCTTTAAGGTTGGGGTAGAGGCTAATCGAGTTACACCAATAACACTGACGGCTTTAATGTCCATGTCTTTGTTGGGCGCGTCACCGCGCGCGCAAACCATCAATGAACTGCAAAAAAATATGGACGAGCTTCGAGCTTGGGCCAAGCATCGTGATGTTAAATTCACCAGTGATTTTGACGACGATGAGCGCGAACATATGCTGAAGCTGATTGATCATATGGTCAGTTCTGAATTAATAAACCGCTACGAAGAAGGGCCCGAAACGGTCTACGCCGTGGCGGCCAATCAACATGCAATGGCCAGTTATTATCGTAACTCTATTGTGCATCATTTTATTCCCAAGGCCATTGCTGAACTGGCATTGATTGAAGCGGCGGCGGCTGAGGACAAACCTAAAGCATTGTTTTGGAGCGAGGCAGACCGATTACGAGACATGTTTAAGTTTGAGTTTTTTTATGTGCCTACCGACGAATTTCACCAAGAAATACGAGAAGAGCTTACGTTCTTTAACAAGGACTGGGAATCTCAGTTGAATGATCGTGATGAGGCGTTAAGTTTGTTACGCAGTATGAAACCGTTAATAGCTCATGCGTGCTTACGACCTTACATAGAAGCGTATCGGATTATGGCTGATGTGTTTGCGCGTTTGCCAAACGGCGAAACGATGGATGAGAAAACAGCCGTGTCCGCCGCCTTCAAGTACGGGCGTCAAGCCTATCTTCAACGCCGAATATCAAGCAATGCCTCCATTGGACAAATATTATTCAAAAACGCCTACAAGGTTATGAAAGGGTATGGCGTAGTCGAGTTGGGTGATGCCGCTTTGGTCGATAAACGCAAAAGCGTCAGCAAAAGTTTCAGGGTCATGTCTCATCGTATAGATCAAATACGCGCTATAGCCATGCCAACTGATTTGGATTGATCGATTTTAAGCAGACACCATTAGGCGACCAAACAAACAGAACTGCAGTAGAGTTTATAAAGAGACAGATAACAATGAATAAATTGAAAGTCAGTGTGATTGGTGGTGGCTCATGGGGTACCACGGTGGCGTCTCTCGTTGCTGAGAATACCGACGTGTCTATTTGGGCCAGAAGTCAGAATACGGTAGATGAGATTAATCAGCATCACAGCAATGAAAAGTATTTGCCAGGTGCGACATTACCAGCCAACTTAATTGCCCACGCAGACATCGCCAAGGTCGTCGAAGCCGCCGACGTGCTGGTGATGGGTGTGCCTTCAAATTCGTTCCGTACAGTGTTGGCCGAGGTTAGACCACATTTACGACCTTGGGTTCCAGTGGTGAGTTTAACTAAAGGTTTAGAGAAAGGGAGTGATCTGCGTATGACGCAGGTTATTGAGGAAGAACTGCCTCGTCACCCCGTTGGAATATTGACTGGTCCCAATCTCGCACGTGAAATTATGGACGGACAAGCCGCCGCCAGCGTGATTGCAACCGATGATGATAATATTGCTAAGGAATTACAAAAAGTCTTTAACTGTGGTTTGTTTCGCGTCTATACCAATGACGATGTGGTGGGCTGTGAATTAGGCGGAGTGCTTAAAAATATTATTGCCATTGCCGTTGGTATGGGGATTGGATTGGGTGCTGGAGATAACACCCGCTCTGCGCTTATTACACGTGGTTTGGCCGAAATTACGCGCCTGGGTGTGGCGTTGGGTGGCCGTGCTGAAACGTTTGCTGGTTTAGCCGGAATGGGGGATTTATTGGCCACCTGTATTAGCCCACAAAGCCGTAACCATCAAGTGGGCTTTCAGCTTGGTAAAGGGCGTAATATAGACGATATTATTGCTGATATGGTTATGGTTGCCGAAGGTGTGAAAAGTGCGCCAACCGTTATTAGGTTAGCAAAGCGTTTGGATGTTGATATACCAATCGCCATGGATGTGTTTGAGGTCATTGAAGGACGAATGACACCGCAACAGGCTTTTCGTGGCTTGTTAGGACGCAAAGTGGGGGCGGAGAACGGCTAATTGTTCTTGGTGGGGCTAAAAAGCTTTACTTTAAAGCGCCACAATAGGTGTGGCCTATTATTCGAATAGAGATAAACGATTTATTCTATTTTTCAAGCTTTCGTATAGTGTGTTTAACGAATGAGCCATGCGACTAAGCATTACGCGTGTGTCTCTTCTTATTGGCCTACCTTATTTCGTGGCTTGAATACGGTTTAGTGTGAAGAAGTAAACCTTAGCACTGTTTGTTTTTAATGTTGTTGATTCACTGATGAGCGTTAATGCGGCACTGAGGTAGTTTCAATAACAATTTTCAGTCTCTTTTGGTTTGGCCAGCAAAAAGGTGAAAGCGTGTTTTGGCCTCTGGTTGTGTGAAATTAGGGGCACCATGCTTCGTGATTTACCTTTCTTTAAACATTAACCACCACAGGAGAAATGTGATGAAATTACCCAAGTTAGTTGCCAGTGCAGCCGTTCTGGGAATTTGCTCTCTTACGTCTATAGGCAATACGGCATTGGCTGAAGCGCCAGAGATAAGCAAACCCAAAGGCGCCATAGGTTCTGGTCATATCAAAGTTGGCCAAGCAAAAACAAATCAGTTTTGGTGGCCAGACCAACTGGACCTGTCCCCACTGCGTGATCAAGATTCACGCTCTAACCCATTGGGCGAAGACTTTGACTACGCGTCCGAGTTTAAAAAATTGGATTTGGCCGCTGTGAAAAATGACATCGGCTCGATTCTCACCACGTCGCAAGATTGGTGGCCTGCTGATTTCGGTAATTATGGCCCGTTTTTTATTCGTATGACTTGGCACAGTGCGGGCACTTATCGAACACTGGATGGTCGCGGTGGTGGTGGTGGCGGTCAACAACGTTTTGACCCTCTCAACAGCTGGCCAGATAATGGTAACCTTGATAAAGCGCGCCGCCTACTTTGGCCGATAAAGCAAAAGTATGGAGTGTCGTTGTCGTGGGGTGATTTAATGATTCTGGCGGGCAATGTGGCACTGGAAAGCATGGGTTTTGAAACCTACGGTTTTGCGGGTGGCCGAGAGGATGATTGGGAACCTGACCTTGTTTATTGGGGGCCTGAGGTTGAAATGCTGGCCAGTGACCGGCACCAACGCGATGGAAAACTGCAACGCCCACTTGGCGCTACTCACATGGGGTTAATTTACGTTAACCCAGAAGGCCCACGCGGCAAGCCTGATCCATTAGGGTCTGCGCAGAATATTCGAGTTGCCTTTGGGCGCATGGCCATGACCGATGAAGAGACTTTGGCGTTGATTGCCGGTGGGCATACCTTTGGTAAAATGCACGGCGCTCACAAACCCAGTGATTGCGTGGGCGTTGAGCCGGGAGCCGCAGAGCTACAGGAGCAGGGCCTTGGTTGGAAGAACACGTGTGGTAAAGGCCATTCCGAAGACACGGTTACCAGTGGTTTGGAAGGCGCGTGGACCCAGGCACCGACTCGATGGACCAGCCTTTATCTAGCCAACTTATTGAATTTTGAATGGAAACAAACACGCAGCCCAGCGGGTGCCATTCAATGGATACCCACGGATGAGTCATTGCATCAATCCGTGCCAGACGCGCACATTAAAGGCAAAAAAAATCCACCCGTTATGACCACGGCTGATTTAGCACTTAAGTTCGATCCTGAGTATCGAAAAATAGCGGAACGCTTTTTAGCGGACCCTAATGAATATCGTTTAGCCTTTGCCAAAGCTTGGTATAAGTTAACGCACCGAGACATGGGGCCAGTGGCCAACTACCTAGGTAACGAAGTGCCAAGTGAAGAGTTGATTTGGCAAGACCCCGTCACCGCTGTTGATCACCCTTTAATCAATGATCGCCAAGCCAAGTCGCTTAAGAAAAAGATATTGGCGTCTGGTTTGACCACGCAAGAACTCGTTCGAGTCGCTTGGGGCGCGGCGTCCAGTTTCAGAGCCAGTGATATGCGCGGTGGTGCGAATGGCGCGCGCATTGCATTAGCTCCGCAAAAAGATTGGGCCGTTAATAACCCACAAGAAGTATCTAAGGTTGTTGGGAAGCTTAAAGACATTCAACGTGGCTTTAATGAATCGTCGGCTAAAACCAAGGTTTCTTTGGCTGATTTAATTGTACTCGGTGGTGCTGCTGCGGTTGAAAAAGCAGCTAAGGACGCAGGCGTTAATATTGTCGTGCCGTTCGTTGCCGGTCGTGGTGATGCAACACAAGCGCAGACTGATGTGAACTCATTTGGTTTACTTAAACCAACGGCAGATGCATTCCGTAATTACTTCAATGCCGATGAATCGCATCGTTCACCAACACAAATGTTGATAGACAGAGCCGATCAGCTTGATTTGACTGTGCCGCAAATGACGGCTCTGGTTGGCGGTATGCGAGCATTGGGCGCGAATGCTGACGGTTCAAAAAATGGCGTACTCACCGCCAAACCAGGCATTCTGAATAACGACTTCTTTGTGAACCTGCTGGATATGTCTACTCAATGGCGCAAGGCAAATTCCGAGGGCTTGTACGAGGGCGTGGATCGTGCCACCGGCGCCGTAAAGTACACAGCAACACCGGTGGACCTGGTGTTTGGTTCTAATTCAGAGTTGAGAGCGGTTGCCGAAGCCTATGCTTACGATGGCGCCAAAGAACGTTTTGTCAAAGACTTTGTCGCGGCTTGGAACAAAGTCATGATGCTGGATAGGTTTGATATCTAGTCGTATTATAGGCTGAAGTGAGATTGTTAGCCGTTACGCTTCTAGGCCGCAAGAGGGTTTTCTCTTGCGGCCTTTTCGTTTGAAAGCGGTTAACTCAAGCCAAATGAGTAATGCCAGGGCTCATTTGCTCCATGCTCTCGGTCTTATTAAGGCCCCCGTGTCACGTTGTTCAAAACTGTGCGCCAACCACCCGACTGTTCGCCCGATGGCAAATATCGCAAACCCAGCACCCCGCGGTAATTTCAGCTGATGTTCTAATGTTGCCAAACCAAAATCCAGAGTAGGGCGCTCATTGTTGGTGTTTGTTATTTTAGTCACGACATTCATCCAAGCTTTTGGGGCTGGGCAATGCCTAAGTATTTCAACTGGGCGAGGGTCGCCCTCGGGGTACAAACGGTGACCAAACCCTGGTGCGCTGTTGTTTTCAAGAATATCGATGTCGTGGGTATTGTGCTTCGTGTGTGTTCGCATCCAAGCTAAACATCGGTCAGTCAGTCCGCCGTGATGGATCCCTGATAAAGTGGAAATGCCCGTTAGTAAGCAAGCGGCGAGAGTCGCTCCGGCCGAAGCCGTGATTCGAGTTGCGTAAGTTGACGCATTCAGTTCGTGATCAGCGCTCAGCACTAAGGCTCTTCGAATAAGATCGGGCGCTCTTTCATCGTGGGTCCATGATTGCGCAAGCAGTTGATGTATAGGGATGAAATTTTGTGAAGAGTCATTGGAACCGGTGATAACTGCGTTTGCTTTTGCGCCGTTCAGCGCCATCAACCTTAACAAGTTAAAGGCATGGCGCTTATTGCCATATCGGTATTCTTTTCTTACGCTGCTTGCAAGGGAGTCAACAAACCTTGCATAGGGCTTTCGGTTTGTTGATCGTAACGGCAACGAATCATTTAACCAACGATCTTTGATTTTTGTTTTGCACAGTAATTCGAATATGTCTTCCAGAGTGGCTGTTTTTGATAATTCAATGGCACTGTGCCCGTGATAAAACAACTGTCCATCATTGATGCTTGAAATATCCGATCTTAAGATCGGTTCACCAAAATCAATGGTCGAGCTGGCAATCGCGTGACGTGACTGACCTTGATTCTTCTTAGTTAACAGCCGTTCAATGTCTCGGCTCGAATAAACACGCTTTCTAGAATCAAGTGGGTGTGGTTTGCAATTCACTAACCCTCGACTGACGTAGGCGTAAAGAGTTTGTGGCTTTATATGGAGACGTTCACAGGCGCTGTTTGACTCCTCAAAAGAGGGCTCGTGATGAAATTTCGATGCGTTTATTTGGAGAGGTGTCAATTTAAAATACATTGATTATATTGATCAATATTTACAATTTATATTTTACTTTCTTACACTGCAAGTGGAACACAGTTCAAACCTTGGAGTACTCATGGAACTACATTCTTTATTCAATGATAAATCAGATTTATACCAACAAGCACGACCAAGCTACCCCGCTGAGTTATTCAAATACTTGGCTTCTTTGTGCCAGAATAATTGCGTGGCATGGGACGCCGCGTGCGGTAATGGCCAAGCCAGTATTGGCTTAGCGAATTATTTTGACTCAGTGCTTGCTACCGACGTAAGTACTGCGCAAATTAGCAATGCGCAGGCCCGAGATGGAATTGAGTATCGCATTGCTCGCTCAGAATACAGTGGTTTGGCGAACGGTTCGGTTGACTTGGTGTGTGTGGCTCAAGCTTTGCATTGGTTTGAGTTGGAGTCTTTTTGGTTAGAAGTGCATCGAGTTTTAAAACCCAATGGCGTCTTTACTGCTTTTGGCTATAACTTTCCAATAATTGATAGTGCGATGGATGCCTTATTGCAAAATCAGATATTAAATATCATCGAACCATATTGGGCTGAAAACAATCGTTTGATTTGGAATCGATATCGGGACATCAATTTTCCTTTTGAGACCTTGCCTATGCCGTCGTTCAAACTGGAACTGAACTGGACACTGGATCAATATTTCGCCTTTATACGCACTTTTTCAGCGGCTCGTCGATGCATTCAATCGCAAGGGGATGATTTTCTTAAACAGGCTCACAAGAATGCCCATGATATATGGAATAATCCAATGAAACCTAAGACCGTTGCGTTTGATTTTGTTCTTTATGTTGGGCGTTTGACCCAATCCAATAGAATCAAATAGTAGTTTCCATTCAAGTATGGCAAATAAATTGTAATGAAACGGCGCTTTTGTCAACGGCAGCAATATATTTTTCACAGTACAAGGTAATTTTTATGACCATGCGTCAGCGTTTTTTGATGATCTCTCTTCTAACGTTAGTGGGGCTGACATTACTCTCATTTTATTCTGCAACGTGGGCGTGGGCATTCGCGTTTGTTGGCCCTATTATCTTGCTCGGCTTTTACGACATGCTTCAAACGAAGCACGCCTTACGTAGGTTGTACCCCGTGCTTGGGCATTTTCGCTACCTTTTGGAGTCGTTTCGTCCAGAGATTCAGCAGTACTTTGTGGAATCTGATACTAACGGCGTTCCCATTTCTCGTGAGTATCGATCGTTGGTCTATCAGCGAGCAAAAGGTGACAGAGATACTCGCCCATTCGGAACTATCTTTGACGTTAATCGCTCTGGCTACGAATGGTTGAACCACTCCTTAATGCCTAAACATTTGACGGATAATGATCCTCGGGTGAAATTTGGTGGGCCGGATTGTAAGAAACCTTATCTTGCATCTGTTCTTAATATTTCGGCCATGAGCTATGGCGCCCTTAGCAAAAATGCGATTTTGGCTTTAAATAAAGGAGCCAAATTGGGTGGGTTTTTTCACAATACCGGGGAAGGTAGTATGAGCCCCTACCACCTTGAACATGGTGCGGATATTGTCTGGCAGATAGGCACGGGTTATTTTGGGTGTCGTGATGATCAGGGCAATTTCAACCCGGTTACGTTTAAGGAAAACGCGTCTTTAGATGCGGTAAAGATGATCGAAATAAAGCTCTCCCAAGGCGCCAAACCAGGTCATGGAGGTATTTTGCCAGCGGCTAAGCTGACTAAGGAAATTGCCGAGATCAGACACGTGCCGATGGGGAAAGACGTGATTTCACCCCCGTCACACAGTGCTTTTTCAAGCCCTTTAGAATTGATGAGTTTCATCGCAAAACTGCGTGAGCTATCTGGCGGAAAGCCGATTGGCTTTAAACTCTGTATAGGTCGAAAAGATGAGTTTTTAGCGATTTGTAAAGCGATGTTAGAAACTGGAATCACGCCAGACTTTATTACAGTTGATGGTGGTGAAGGCGGTACGGGCGCTGCGCCCAGTGAAATGACCAATTCAGTTGGAACACCAATACGCGATGCGTTGATATTTGTTAACAGCGCTTTGCTGGGCATCGGTGTTCGAGAGAAGATACGCATTATTGCTGCAGGGAAAATGTTTTCTGCTTTTCACATATTAAGAGCGTTGGCTTTAGGTGCCGACACGGTCAATTCGGCGCGTGGTTTTATGTTGTCTCTTGGGTGCATACAAGCCCGAACGTGCAATTCTGATCATTGCCCAACGGGAATAGCCACACAGAATCCGTCACGCAATAAGGCCATTGTTGTGTCCGATAAGGCTCAGCGCGTGGCCAATTTCCATAAAGAAACCGTTACAAACTTAGTCGAGCTAGTAGGGGCGGCTGGTTTGGATGGGGTAGAACAATTAGAACCAAAGCACATCAATCGACGTATTCAAGGCACCGACGTGAAAACCTATGCCCAGTTGTACCCGAGTATCAGTCGACACTGTTTACTAAATGAATCCAACGTACCCTTAGGCTGGAAAGACGACTGGGAGTTCGCATCGGCCGCATCGTGGCGTTAGCTAACGCTTCGAGGTCTTACCCGTATTAGATTCGATATCAGATCAATATTCACTATTACGTCATTGCACACCTTTCAGTGAGCTTTGGCCGGAGATAACAATGAAAACCACCGACTTATTTATCAAAGCATTAGAAAACGAAGGAGTTGAACGTATCTATGGTATTCCTGGTGAGGAGAATTTAGACTTTTTAGACTCACTGAAAGACTCTTCAATCGAGTTGGTGTTAACACGACATGAACAGGCTGCTGGTTTCATGGCTGCTACTTATGGGCGTCTAACTGGTAAGCCTGGAGTATGTCTATCGACACTTGGTCCAGGAGCAACAAATTTTGTAACGGCCGCGGCCTACGCTCAATTGGGAGCCATGCCCATGATCATGCTGGCTGGGCAAAAGCCCATTCGCAAGAGTAAGCAAGGTCGTTTTCAAATTGTTGATGTTGTTGGTTTAATGAAGCCAATCACTAAGTATTCCGAGCAAATTGTGGACGGTAATAATGTGCCTTCGATGGTTCGTGACGCATTCAGAATAACCAAGGAAGAGCGTCCAGGTGCTGCCTATTTGGAACTCCCTGAAGACATTGCGGCGGAGGAAACGGATGCGTCTATCTTCGATGTGGTGAGTTCTCGAAGGCCTGACGCCGATCAACAGGCCATAGACCTAGCCATTGAGATGATCGAAGCCGCTGAGCGGCCATTGGTGTTAATAGGCGCTGGGGCAAACCGCAAACGAACCGCTTCTGCATTACAAAAGCTAATCGATAAAACAGGCATCTACTTCTTTAATACTCAAATGGGCAAAGGAGTTATTGATGAACGTCATGACAAATTTATTGGCACCGCAGCATTATCGGATAATGACTTTTTGCACTGCGCAATAGAGCGAGCCGACTTGATCGTCAACGTGGGGCACGATGTGATTGAGAAGCCGCCCTTTTTTATGGAAAAGGGCGGTAAGAAAGTCATTCATATTAACTTCTTTGCCGCACACATTGACGATGTTTACTTTCCGCAGCTCAACGTGGTTGGGGATATTTCCAATTCGATTGACCGTATTGCCAATGGCGTTTGCGTGAGTGACGCATGGGATTTTGGTTACTTTGAACGAGTCAAAGGAGAAGTTGAAAACCATTTGACTAAGTATTTTGACGATGAACGTTTCCCTATTTTGCCGCAACGATTGGTGAATACACTGCGCAGTCAATTAGATGATCAAGACATTGTGACGTTGGATAACGGCGTGTATAAAATTTGGTTTGCTAGGAACTACAAGTGTTACGCCCCCAATACGTTATTACTGGATAACGCACTCGCCACAATGGGGGCAGGGCTGCCATCGGCGATGGCCGCTAAAGAACTAAACCCTGATAAAAAAGTCGTTTCAGTTAATGGTGATGGTGGCTTTTTAATGAACTCACAAGAGTTGGAAACCGCCGTTAGGATGAATTTAGATTTGGTGGTTATTATTCTCAATGACAGTGCCTATGGCATGATCAAATGGAAGCAAGAAGGCGAAGGGTTTCGTGATTATGGCTTGGATTTTGACAACCCAGACTTTGTGCAATACGCCGAGAGCTTTGGTGCCAAAGGGTATCGTCCGAATAGTCACAACGAGTTTGAAAGCATGTTGGATACCGCGCTAAATTCTAAGGGGGTACATCTTATAGACTTGCCCGTTGATTATTCAATGAACCACTCTATTCTCAATGTTTTGCTTAAAGAAAGTGCGTGCATTATCTAACGGAGGCTAACTGACTATGATTAATGTTGAAAACCCTTTTGATGGCTCGCTGGTTGGTGAAATAGCAACGCACGACAGTGACGACGTAGAGACCGCTATAGCCAACGCTCATGAGCTGTTTCTAGATCGTGATGCTTGGCTAGCGCCTTATCAACGTATTGAAATACTTGAGAGAGCCGTGGCGATAATGTCCGATCAAGTTGAGGATTTAACACGATTGGCCGCTGCCGAGGGCGGTAAGCCTTATCAAGATTCGAAAATTGAAGTTCTAAGAGCCATACAGGGCATTAAGTTGGCGATTGAACATATCGCGCATATCAAAGGTGAGCAGATACCCATGGGATTGACCGCAGGCTCGGTCAATCGACTTGCCTTTACTCAACGTGAGCCAATCGGGATTGTTGCCTCAGTTAGCGCGTTCAATCACCCCTTAAATTTGGTTGTGCATCAAACCATACCGGCTATTGCCGTAGGGTGTCCTGTGATCATTAAACCATCGAATCGTACGCCACTCTCTTGTTTACGTTTAGTCGATATATTATATCAGGCTGGGCTACCGCGGCACTGGTGCCAAGTTATGGTTTGCGATAATGCCGATGCTGAAAAGTTAGTCACTGACTCACGAGTGAACTTCTTTTCGTTTATTGGGTCTGCTCGTGTTGGGTGGATGTTAAGGTCAAAACTGGCCCCTGGTACTCGATGTGCGCTTGAACACGGAGGAGCCGCCCCCGTTATTGTTGATGAGTCTGCGGATCTCAGTGATGTGGTTGACAGCCTTTTAAAGGGTGGGTTCTATCATGCCGGTCAGGTGTGCGTGTCAGTACAGCGCGTGTTTGCTCACCAAAGCTTATGCACCACGCTGGCAAATTCTTTGGCTGATAAAGCAAATAAACTGCAAGTCGGTGACCCTCTGGATCCGAACACAGACGTTGGGCCGTTGATTACTCAAAAAGAAGTGGATCGAGTTGCTGTTTGGGTAGAGGAAGCTGTTGCGGAGGGGGCCACCCTGTTAAGCGGCGGGAAAAAGATTTCAGACACATGTTATGCCCCCACTGTGTTATTAAACCCTTCCCCACAAAGTAAGGTTTCTCAGCAAGAAATTTTTGGCCCAGTAGTGTGTGTGTACGCTTATTCAGATCAAAACCACGCGGTGGACATGGCTAATTCATTGCCGTTTGCATTTCAATCGGCGGTTTATACAAACGATTTAAACAACGCATTGCAAATCAGCAATAAATTGAATGCCACGGCGGTGATGGTTAATGATCACACGGCTTTTAGAGTGGATTGGATGCCATTTGGGGGTAGAGATGTTTCAGGTCTGGGCATGGGAGGAATTCAATATTCCATGCACGAAATGACTCGAGAAAAAATGACCGTTATCAAAAGTCCAGTTTTATAACGAATCTAAAACACCACGAGTAGAGGTTATTTTTAGGTTGTTGCTAAGCGCCCTTAGGTGTCGAAGTTTATAAGTCAGCTTAAAAACGAGCAGCTAAAAACAACCTCTTATCATTGGAACGCTGGCGGAAGCATAAAACAGAGTAAAACGGCACACGTTACCCTGTTTTCTCATCTCATCTCATCTCATCTCATCTGTCATCCAGATACGGGTACGACCGTCACCGCGCATTTAATTGGCAATAAATTCGTTTTCACGCATGTCTCGTTCCAGTTCTTCTTTGTTCCACCATAAACCAATGTGATAAAAAATTAGATAATTAACTGGAATAATGACCAAGGTGATTAGCGTTGCAAAAATGATGCCAAACCCCAGCGACACCGCCATAGGCACCAGCGCTTGTGATTGCGTGTCTGAGGTGGTCATCAATGGTAATAACCCCACAAAAGTTGTTAATGACGTAAGCATCACGGGCCTAAATCGTACTTCGCCGGAGGTAAGTACCGCAGCCATAATTTCTTCGCCGCGTTCACGTTGTTTGTTGATGTAATCGACCAGCACTAAACTGTCATTCACCACGATGCCGGTGAGAGCCAAAATCCCCATAATGCTGAGCATTGAGAATGAGAGCCCCATAATCACGTGACCGATAATTGCCCCAACAATGGCCAACGGAATAATGGACATTACAATAAACGGTTGTGAAAACGATTTAAATGGAATGGCCAACAAAGCATAAATTGCCAATAACACCAGAATAAAACCAAGACCAAAGCTGGCATTAGCCTCTCTCTCACTTTCGGCTTGGCCTTCCAAACTGTAATCCAAGTTTGGTTGACCTGCGAAATAGTCGTCTAAAAATTTGACCAAATCCAGATTAAGTACGCCTTGATCTAGTTGGGCTCGATCAAGGTCGGCGCTAACGGATACATTTCGGCGCTGGTCTTCTCTATAGATAGAAGATGGGCTGGTTGCCGATTTGAAGCTCGCTAGCTGTGATAAAGGGATGGTATTCGTACTGTTGCTTACGCTAATTGGCAGGTTTTCGATGTCGTTCATGGATGAGCGATCTTCAAGTGGGTAGCGAACCATTACCTTGATTTCGTCGTGACCACGTTGTATACGCTGGGCCTCGAAACCAAATAAGGCTTGACGCACTTGGTTTGATACGTTCGATAACGATAAGCCTAAGGAATCAGCTAAGGGTAGAATTTCCAGCTGAATCTCTTCTTTGCCTGATGAGAGATTGTCTTGCACATCAAACACACCAGGATAAGTACTTAAGTAGTCGCGCACATCAGACACGGCATTGTTCAATAGGTTGATATCGTTGCCGTAGATTGCAATTTCGACAGGGCGGCCTGCATCGTTAAAATTTGACGATAAACTTAATTTTTGTGCCCCAGGTATTTCACCAATTTCTTCTCGTAAGCGCTTTTGCACGTCTTTTATTGAGAGATCGCCGGTTAATGATCGGTCTCCTTCAAGCTCGATGATCACAATGCCTTTATTGGTACCAAAAGAGGGCGGGCCAGCGCCATCAAACGTCAAGCCGGAAACCGAGACGTTATAGCGAAATACGGTTTCCCCAGTCACTGGGCTGATGAATTCCTTTTCGATTCGCTCTGCCGCTTCGACAATATGTTGTACGTACTTTTTAGTGGTCTCGTAGCCCGTGGTCGATGGCATTGAAAGCCTTACGAACACGGCATTGTCTTCGAACTCGGGTGCAAACGATGAACGCAACCAACCAGTAGCAGAGATACTGATGACCACAGCGAAGACGCAAATGGCACTGACAATAGTGATGGTTTTATTGTGAACACAGCGGTTCAAAAATGGGCGATAGACGCGAATAATTGCGTTCTCAAAACCCCGAGAGAATTTTTGTTGTAGTCGCCCCAGTGCGTTTATGTCTTCTTCGCTGCGAGATTTAATCGTACTCATGTGAGCCGGTAGTATGAGTTTTGATTCAATCAAAGAGAAGGCTAAAACCGGTATCACTATCAGTGGGATTTGCTCAGCGAAGCTGCCTAACGGACCGTCAATGGCGAGCAGCGGGGCGAAGGCTATCATGGTGGTTACAACACCAAAGGTAACAGGGGTCGCCACCTCTTTAGTACCGAAAATGGCCGCTTGATCAGACGGCATACCACTACGCATGTGTCGATATATGTTTTCACCGGTGACGATCGCATCGTCTACAACGATACCGAGTACGATCAAAAAGGCGAACATGGTCAGCATATTTAGGCTAACACCAAGGTGAGGCATTAATGCAAATGCGCCCAAAAAGCACACCGGTATACCGATGCCCACCCAGAACGCCACGGCGGGGCGTAAAAATAAAGCGAGCAGTATCATGACCAACAAACCGCCTTGCCAAGCACTGGTGATCAACGTAGACAGCCGTCCTTCGACCACAGTGGAAGTGTCGCCATAAGTGCCAAGCTTGGCCCCTGACGGCAGACGGTCTTGATAGTTTTCTATGAAACCTTTAACAATGGTGGAGATTTCAATCGTACTCTGTTTTCCTACTCGAAATGCTTCAAACGTGAGCGCGGGCTCGCCATTGTATTCGGTCTCTACTTGTATCAGTTGATAGCCATCAATCACCGTGGCAATGTCATCTAGGTAGACCACACGGTCACCTGAGTTCGTGACTGGTATGCGGCGAAACTCACTGGCCCTATAGGCTTGGCCATTGGTGCGTATCAGGATGTCACCATCACGGGTTTTCAGGTTGCCCGCCGAAATGTCCACCGAATTGCGTTGGATCGCTTGGCCAATATCCGCAAGAGTTAAATTGTATTGTTCGAGTGTCGTTGGTGATACCTCGATGTGTATTTCACGTGGCGGGGCTTGAATAGGGCCAATGCGCGTCACCCCTTCAATCTGTTGCAGATCTTCACGTACCTGTGCGGTGAGGTCAAACAATTGGTTATAAGTCAGGTTTTTTCCATACACCGCAATTCCGATTACTTGGATGGGTACTTCGGCAATCTGAATAACAGGTCGTTCGGCGTCTAGAGGCAATGTGGTGAGTGCGTCAACTCGAATTTTGACGTCACTCAATACTTCTTGATTGTTGTAAGCGGGGTCAATTTGAGCAAAAACCGTCGAGAAGTTCTCGGTGCTGCGTGAGCCGATTTCTTCAATGCCTTCGATATCCGCAATGGCTTCCTCAATTCGCGATGTGACGGTTTGTTCTATTGAGGTTGGGTTACCGCCCGGCAACACGGTGGTAATGGTGATGGTGTCTAAATCAAAGTCGGGCAGTAACTCAAGTGGTATATCGCGCTTAATCGCGAGTACGCCTGTGATAATAATGCCGAACATGAGTAAGTTTGCCGCAACGTGATTTTTTGCGAACCATTCGATCATGATTTACTCCAAGAATGTTCTGCGTTCGATACCGGCTCTGGGCCGTTCCAAAATCGTAATACGGCGTGCTTAGCCGTATAAGCTAATAGATAATTTATTGGCACCACAATGAGCGTGATGACCGTGGCGAACAAAATGCCAAAGCCAAGTGAGATAGCCATCTGTTTTAGGAACTCAGCTTGAGTGCTAAAATCAAGCAACAGTGGCGTTAAGCCTGCAAAAGTGGTTAGAGACGTCAACAGCACAGGGCGGAATCTTACGGCTCCCGATTGTAAAATGGCCTCAAATACTGGAGTGCCGTCTTTACGTTTTTGATTGATGGTGTCAACTAAAACCAAACTGTCGTTCACCACCACACCAGTAAGCGCCAACATTCCAACGATACTTAAAAATGAGAGATCTCTCATAACGATGATGTGTCCAAGAATGGCGCCGACCACACCGAATGGGATTACTGACATGACAATGAATGGCTGCCCATAAGATTTGAACGGAATCGCTAAGAGCGCGTAAATAAGAACTAATATCAATAACAAGCCGGTAAACAGGTTTGCATTAGACTTCTCTTGTTCTTCTGATTCCCCTCGATAAGTGACGTTTACGTCTGGGAAGAGAGATTTAACCTCAGTCATATACGATTGTAAGTCGCGCATGATGGCAGACATATCAGCCAGTTCCTTATTAAGGTCAGCGGTGACGTTCAAGATACCTTTTCGATCAAGGCGATACAGTGTAGTAGGGCTGGTGCTGGCTTGTAAAATCGCAATATCCGATAAGGGAACTTCAGTGGCACTGCCTCTCACTTTTATTGGCAATTGCATTAAATCTTCGATGGCCGAGCGCTCGTCTAACGGGTAACGCACCATTACTCTGAGTTCATTTCGACCACGTTGAATGCGTTGCGCCTGAAAACCGAAAACCGCATTGCGAACCTGCGAAGCCACATCACTCAGGTCTAAGTCTAGTGCGTAGGCGGCTGGAGTGAGTTCGATGTTTAATTCTTCTTTGCCACCGGTGAAGTTGTCTTGAATATCATAAACAAACGGATAGGTCTGCAGGCGGTTGCGCACCAAATTAACCACCTCTCCCATTCGCTCATAGCCAGCGCCTGAGAGTTCAATATTAATTGGGTTGCCACCACCGCCTGTTTGGGAACGCACACTGAGCTTTTCATAGCCAGGTATCTTTGGTGTAATGGCTTGACGAACTTCTCGTGCTAGCTCGCTTGCGGTAATTTCAACGTGCCGTTCAGGTGGTGGAATAATCTCCACACTGACGCGGCCTACCGACGCCTTATTGGTGCGACCGCTGCTACCACTGGTGGAAAATATGTGTCGTATTACTGAAACACCATTATCAGGGTTGCGATACTTTTCCTGCAAACGCTGAACTTCGTCGGTGATGGTCTGAATGTGTTTGTGAGTGGTTGCGAAGCCAGTAGTGTCTGGCATGGTGAGCGAAAACCGAATTTCTTCGGATTGTACGCGTGGGAAAAAAGTAAATCGTATATGCCCTAGATGGGCGTAGGCGATGACGATTGCGGAGATCGCCATAATAATGCTAAGAGTGACGGCTTTATTATTCAGGCATCGTTCTAAAAACGGTTGATAGTATTGTACTACGGCGTTTTCGAAGCCACGCGATATCTTCGTTTGTATGTGCGCAAGCCAACTCTGTCGCTGCTGATCGTTACGGGGTTTAATATGACTAAGATGGGCAGGCAGTACCAGTTTGGATTCCACTAACGACATTAACAATACCGGAATCACGACCATTGGAATTTGCGCAGCCATAAACGCTTGTCGCGTATTGCCTAAATCGGCCAAAGGCGAAAAAGCGACCACCGTGGTTAAGATGCCAAAGGTGACCGGCAGCGCGATTTGTTTGGTGCCTTTGATAGAGGCCGTCAGCGGTTCTTCTCCCTCGCGCATTCGCCGATATATATTTTCACCGGTCACAATCGCGTCATCCACCACGATTCCCAACACAGTAATAAAGGCAAACAGGCTGATTACGTTAAACGTGCCGTCTACAAACGGCATAAAGATCAGGGCGCCCATGAAACTCACGGGCACGCCGAGAAACACCCAGAAGGCTACCGCGGGGCGTAAGAACAGAGAGAGTAAGATTAACACCAAAATGCCGCCTTGGATTCCACTGCTAACCAAGGTTGAAAGGCGATCACGCACCACCACTGAGTCGTCGTCCCAGAACTCCAGTGACACTCCCGCAGGCAGCGTTTCTTTGCTCTTGCTAATGTAGTCGTGAACGGCGTTGGCAACTTTGATGGCGCTTTGGTCGCCCACTCGAATCACTTCTAACATTACCGCAGGCTTATTGTTGAATAGGGTAATCAGAGGTTGTTCTTCAAAGCCGTCGGTAATGGTGGCTATTTGCCCGAGCCTGATGGGTGGGCCGCTACCGTCGGTGACAATGGGAATGTTAGCAAAATCAGTTTCGGTGTAGGCTTGGCCATCGGTACGCACCAAAATATCGCCTGAACGAGATTGAATATTGCCCGCAGAAACGTCAACCGACCCCTCTCGAATGCGTTGCCCAACTTGGTCCAGGCTTAAGTTGTAGGCGTCTAATACCGCGGACGGTATTTCAATGCTGATCTCGTAATTACTGGCGGAATCGAATTCAACCCGTGTTATTTCTGAGGACAACAAAAGATCTTGGCGTACTTTATCAGCGGCTTCGCGAAGTGACTTGGGACTGACGCGTGAATTTGGGTCACTGATAACGCCAACAAAAATAACACCAAAATTAAGCTGATTGAGAGACACTACTGGCTTCTCGGCCGCTTGCGGTAAAGTACTCAGTGCGTCTATTCTAAGTTTAATGTCGTTGAGTACTTGCCGGCGGTCATAACCCGACACTACGTGAGCGATCACCGCTGAGTTTCCTTCAGCGCTGCGGGACTCGATTTTTTCGATGCCCTCTAGATCGTAAATGGCTTCCTCAATACGTGTGGTAATACCGTTTTCCACCGATTTAGGTGTGGCACCACGAAACTGGGTATTAATTGTGACTCTATCCGCTTCAAATGAAGGGAAAGTTTCTAATGGAATTGAACGAGAAGCTGAAACAAACCCTGCAATGATCACCGTGATCATCAGCAAGTTGGCGGCAACAGGGTTCCGCGCGAACCACTCGATCATATTGTTATCTCACTCTTCATCTCATTTCAATAATCGTTGGCTATTGGTTTAGTGGGCTTGAAGGTGTTGCCGCTTCATCAGCGCCGATCGGAATATCAGTTGAGGGGCCTGAAGACGGTTTGCTAGTGACCTTATCACCACCGTTAAACTTAACCGTTGCACCTGCCAACGTGCTGTTCAGCGATGTGGTTACGACTATCTCTCCGGCTGAAATGCCTTCTTGCACTACCGCATTCTTATCGTCTTGCCAAGCCAGTGTGACCGGTGAACGTACCAACTTCTTATCCTTAGACGTGAAAACATAACTGCCTTCACGTAGCGACTTATTGGGTACGGTAATAACGTCTTTGAGGGTTTGACCTTGAATGCTGGCGTTAACAAACTGACCTATTTTTAATGCCGGTTTCAAACCGTCTTTACCAAATGGGTCTACCACTTCAGCAATAACGTCTATTTGCCGTGTGGTTAAATCAAACGTGCTGTCAGTTCGCGTAACGAAAGCGTTCCACACATAGGTGTTGCTGCCAAATTGGCTGCTGAGTTCAACATTGAACTGTTGCGATGATTCGTTTAAGCCTAATTGGTCTAAACCCAGTTGAGTGTATTCATCTTGGCTGACAGGCAGGCGAACTTCCACACCGGCCGTAGCAAAAATTTCCGCTAAATTTGCGCCAACGCCCACGTATTGTCCTAGCACCGCATTACGCCTGATTACTCGGCCTGTGTACGGCGCCTTGATTTTTGTGCGCTCGAGATTCAGCTTTGCCGTTTCATAGCGTGCTTGTGCTGAACTCATCTGGGCTCTAGCGGCGGCCAACTGTGGTTCTCTGCCAACCAACGGAGGAGGGTTGCCGTTATTGCCTAAGCGGTTCCAATCGGTTTTGGCTTGCTTAGACAATGCTTTTTCTTGATCCAGAGAGGCTTTGGCTTGCGATACGGCTGACAAAGCCTGACTGACTTCCGCGATATAATCACGCTCGTCAAGATAGATCAGCACATCCCCGGCTTCAAAGGCACCGCCGTTTTTAAATTTGTCTGATACTTTGACAATCTCACCACGAATTTGCGAAACCAAGTTGCCGCGAATATCAGCCTGAACTGTACCGTTAGTGTTTACTACAATTGGGTAGTCGCTACGGGTTGCTTTAATAACTTCAACGGTGACTATGGTCTCGGGCGTGGGGCGTTTTTTGGCCTGTGGACGCGATAAGAAAAGTAGACTGATCACCACAGTCGTGACGGCCAATAAAACCAGAATGATTTTGATTTTGCGTGGGACTAATGGTCTCTTAGGAACGTCCTCGTTGAGGTTGTGTTCAGAGAAATGGCTTTCGAAGTTATCACTCATGGAATCGGCTAAGTGCTCTTCAACGCCTTACGGCGTCTCTGTGGTTAGTTTTCGGGAGTGGCTGCATTGCTATTGTCGTCAGTGTCGGCCACGTCATGGGTTTTAATGGGGCTTGGTAAGTCATTCTTCAAGTCACGTTGTGCTTTGGTAAAACTACCACCCAGTGCTAGGTGGATGCCAATGCGATTTTGCAGTAAAGCGTTTCGGATATTAATTTCGTTACTCATTGAATTAAACAAGCTGCGTTGAGATTGCAATACCGTATTGTAATTTTCGATGCCCGATTGATATCGGTCAAGCGCTAAATTCAAGCCACCTTCGGCAAGTTTTACCGCTTCTTTGGTTGCGGTATATTGCTGTTTTAGCAGAGCTTCTCGTGACAGTGTGTTTTCAACTTCTTCAAATGCGGTTAAAGAGGTTCTAACCAGCGTGGCGTAGGCGGCCTCGGCATCGTTATAGGCTTGATCTTCACGTGACTTAAGTGCCCCGGCCGCAAATACAGGCGTGGTGAGGTTTAAAATAAACCGTTCAATCATATTGTCACTTTCAAATACGCTGTTAAACGTATCGCGACTTTCGCCAATCGAGCCATTAAAGGTTAAGGCTGGGAAGCGATCTCTTCGTGCCGCCTTTGCGTTGGCAATGCTGGCCTCATAGCGTAGTTGGCTGGCTTTAACGTCTGGGCGGCGAGTCAAAAGGCTGGCGGGCAGGCCTGCGGTTACGGTGCCGACAACCTCAGGTAACTGAGCGTTGAACGCTAACGAAGTGTCAGGGTATTCGCCTAAGAGTGTTTTAAAAGCTCGTAACGAGCTTAAATAATTGAACTTAGAGTCGGCCAGCGAGGCGCGTTGCACCTGCACGTCGGTGCGGCTCAGATACACGTCTAAGGCGGAACGTAATCCGCGTTCGTAGTTTTCTTCGATCAAGTTAGCGGTGTTTTCAAAGCTGTCCAGCCGCCGTTGTGCTAGATCAAGTTGAAGCTTATTGGTGATCACGTTGAACCAAGCTCGACTTACATTAGCCACCAAGCTTAACTCGGCCGCTTTGTAGAGTTCCGCTTGCGCCTTTGCCCCCAATGCGGCGGCTTTCTTGCGTTGGCTGAGTTTACGCCAAACGTCAAGTTCCCAGCTGATATTAAGGGTGCCGCCGATGCTGCGTATTTCGGTGGTGCTGTTACCACCGTCGCCTTGCACGGCTCCCCCTGATGCGGCCGCCGCGCTGCTTTCTGAGTTACTGCCAGTGCCCACCACCTGTAAACTCGGCCACAAAGAAGCACCAGTAATCGTCACTTGCTCTATGGCATTTCTTAGCTGCGATGCGGAATTCCATAAATCTGGATTGCTGTTCAGTGCTTTTTGCACATGTGCCGTTAAGTCTGGGTCACCAAAGGCTTCAACCCAACCGTTTTGCACGGGTTCTTGCAAAGTTTCTGTGGTTGCTGGTGTTTTATCAGTTTTGGCTTGTTTGTCAATGCTTGGGGCGGGCTCAAATTCAGCAGGAATATCAACCTGAGGTGAGTCAGGCAGTTTATTGATGTGTGAAGAGCAGCCTGCGAGTACCATTGTCAAGCTGATGGTGGATAGCTTTAAGGCGCTCGCCATGGTTCTTTTTGAAACAGTGCTTTTAGTCTTGTGATTGGTCATAGTCATTGTTCTGAAAAGTCCTTGAAAGGAAATTAATTTGGCGTTTCAGAGTTTTAGATGCAAAAAAACCGCATACAGATTCATGGAATTGCCGATTAATACCAATTTAAGGGTGGCATCTAGAATTAATGATGTAAATCGTCTTTTTTATACTTTCAAGTCTTCTCAATGTTCGAGTAAAACTGAACAAAAATATTCTGCATTTGTATTATAAGAGCTTACGTCATAACACCGTGTTATGAAACTCGGAATTTAGTTGAATTGATGTTTTCCTTCTTATATTTCAAGTGGTCAGCCTAGCTTAGGTTTATTTGTGTTGTATGGCGGTTGCCAAAGTATTGAAGGTTCGAGCTTGAAGCCATGAATGATATACTCCATGCTTTGAAATAACACCACCTATACTGAGTAATTATTTAATCGTCCCCCATGAGTATTGTTAAAAATCAAGTCACTGATGAAAGTCTCGATCACACGCAACAGGTCGCTAAAATTCTGATTGAGGCCTTACCTTATATTCAACGCTTTCACGGCAAAACCATTGTGATTAAGTACGGCGGCAACGCGATGATTGATGATGCTCTTAAGGAGAGCTTTGCTCGTGATGTGGTGTTGCTAAAAGTAGTGGGCATGAACCCAGTGGTGGTCCATGGTGGTGGGCCGCAAATATCGGGTACGTTAGAACGAGTTGGTAAGCAAACGGAATTTATCGACGGTTTAAGAGTGACTGATTCAGAAACGATGGACGTGGTGGAGATGGTGCTTGGCGGCTTGGTTAATAAAGAAATCGTCAAACTGATTAACTCTCACCACGGCAATGCAGTGGGCTTAAGCGGTAAAGATGGCGATATGATTCGTGCGCGAAAAATCAGTTCAGGTAAATCAGACGTTGATTATGGGCACGTAGGCGAAGTGGAAGAAATTGACGCCAGTCTTGTGCGAACGTTGGAGCAAAAAAATTTTATTCCGGTCATTGCCCCCATTGGCTCAGGTTCTGACGGACAAACGTATAACATTAATGCCGATTCAGTAGCCGGGGCACTAGCGAGTACTCTGCAAGCTGAAAAATTGGTGTTGATGACAAACACGCCTGGTGTACTTAATAAACAAAAAGAGTTATTAACGGGTTTGGATGCCGAAACAATCAAAGAGCTGAAGGACGATGGCACCATACAAGGCGGCATGATGCCCAAAGTCGATTGCGCTCTTGAGGCTGTGGTTAATGGTGTCAAAACATCGCATATTATCGATGGTCGCGTAAACCATGCCTTGTTGCTTGAAGTCTTGACGGACAAAGGGGTTGGAACACTCATCCGTTAACCATTGCCAATGAACGATGACCGCCAAACAAGCCGATGGACCCAAACTTGGGCTTACCGAAGAGCCAAAGGGTTGGTGCAGGCAATGGTCATCAGCCCCTCAAAAATGTTGACCTTGTTGGAAAAAGCAGCACAAAAAGGTGATAAAGAAAGGAAAGGGGTGGTCGGAAAAACCTTTGAGAGCTTAAAGGTAATGATTCGCTTGCTGAGTGCGTATGCCAAAGGTCAATATCGAGCCATTGCGATGGAGAACTTGGTGTTGATGGCGGCGGCGGTTGTGTATTTTGTCATGCCGTTAGACGCACTCCCTGACATGATTGCTGTGCTGGGCTTAACAGACGATGCCGCTGTGCTGGCATGGACGTGGAAAACGGTCAGAATTGAAGTTGAGCGGTTCTTAAAATGGGAGATAGAACAGGCTTCTTTGCCTGAACAATGTGTGTCCAAAAGTTGTTCAGACACCGTTTCTCGCCATACCGAACGCAAATAGTAATGAAAGCTGAATGTTTTTTTGGACAATGCGCCATGTGCGCTTAATTGACCGTGCTTAGGCAATTCGCGCTGCTATGGCTCATCCATCTCCAACATGTTGCCCATCATGGTTTCCAATGTTTCTGCAAACTCTGAGAGTTTCTCGTCGCTGACCCCTTTCCAAAAGCATTTATTCAGCTTTTCCACAATGACGGTCATTTGGATTGTTGCGTCCAAGCCTTGATCGGTGACGGTGACGCGTTTTACGCGCAGATCATCTGGGTCTTGTCGACGTTCGACTAGGTTGGCGTTTTCTAAGTGTTTTATTGTTGCGCCCAGGCTTACTTTTCCAACATTCATGGACCGTGCGAGATCAGCTTGAATAATCCCTTTGCTGCCAGCTCTGACGACGTAGGCCAATGCCCAGCGTTGTGTTCGCGTTAAGCCTATGTGGGCCAGAGCATTGTTGACGATATTGCGCCTGACACGAGCGACATCATGAATTAAAAAGCCGGTGGATATTTGTTCGTTAAAAATCATGCTTTAACCATGGTGTTCATGGGGTTATTGTTGGTAATGCTTGCAGCGTTTTTTTGAGGCCATGGAGGAACGGTGTTGCAAGAACGTCTTAAACCTGCCAGACGCTTACTTAGAAGTTCAGTGGCTTTAATTATGACTTTTCTAATAGGTCGAAAATATCCGCCAAACGATCGATCGTATGATTGGGTGTTTCTTCTAGGTTAGCAAAAACACCCTTTACATCGCGCCCCTCAGGGTTGTAATAAATACCCGTAAGGCCGGCGCGAATAGCGCCAGCAACGTCGTTAGTTGGGTGGTCTCCTATCATCCACGCCTGGTCGGCGGAGATTGCGGCTCGTTCTAGTGCGAGATCGAATACCGCTTGCGCGGGTTTATGAGATCTGGCTTGGGCGCTGATCGTGATGTGGTCAACCTTGTTCATGAGTTCCAACTTCTCGATCTTGCTCATTTGCACTTGCTCAATGCCGTTGGTGACTAGCCCAACAACATATCCCAGTTTATTAAGCTCAGCCAACACGGCTTCAGCACTGTCTTGAAAATGCACATTACCCGCACTTAGAGCGACAAAGTGATCCACCATATCTTGAGCTAAGCTCAGATGGCGATACTCCGCCACGGCCTGCGTGGCATTAATAGAGTGTTTAAAACAATTGACCAGTTGGTGTTCTGGACTCTCGTGCGTATCAAACATTGTGGCCCACAATGTTTTTGCTCGAACACTTAGCTCAGCAAAAAAAGCTTTTTGGTTGGTATTACCCAATTCTGATTGGAAGTCAGTATACATTCGACCAAATACGTCTCGCACCGACAACCGGTTTTCGATTAGGGTCTCATCTAAGTCGAAGAAAATTGCTTTGGCTTTGTTCACTTTATCACCATAGTTAAGAAGTCACACTGTTTAGTTAGTGACCTTCACAATCTATCGTGTTTGATAGACTAAGCCAAGTTTTGGTCTTTTCTCTTTGCGTTTAAGCGAATGGCCGTCGGATGTTGTTGTTTTAAAAGATTTATTGAGATTGTCATGGTTGTGCCGAATTTTGTCAGAAGAAAATAAAAACGCGGCGCTTTATCATGAACGCAATGGTATTGGTGTATTTTTGAAAAATTCACGATTTATGCGTCTGTGCCTCTTGTGTTTCGTGTTCAACAACACTATAAACCGAACCTTGCAGTAATGCGTAGTGAGCATTGCGCCGCACTTGAGAGAAAATAATGGCAGAATCAAGAATAGAATTAGTTCAATTGGAAAACGGGGATATTGCCCTACGTCGTTCAGACTCCCCGGATGAGCCACTGGTTACTATACGTATTTCAGATCAGGTTCAAGATTTAATGCCGATGGACAAAATTGATATCGCGCAATCAATGGTCGAAGCAGGTATCGAGCGCTATCGTGATATCCAAATTGAACGTGTGCAAGAAGTTGAAGCCGCACATGGCATGCTTCATTGAGTTTGTTGACGTGTTGTCAAAGTAGATAATCGTAATGGGCAATGAATGCCACAACCTAAACGGGTGTTAATCACTTCTCGTTAAACAGTGCCGTGTCCGGCGTATTCTTAATTAATGTTACCAATTCCATGATGAAGGCCGCTTTTTCATAAACAAGGCGATAAAACAGCTGACTTAAGCTTGTCTCATCTGAGTTTATTCATCGTTTTGAGTGTCCGGTTTCTCAGGAAGTTTCTCTTCTAATCGACTTACCTGCAACAATATGCCAAATTTTGGGTGGTCGAAATAATGTTTCTCGTTTAGTTTTAAACGGCGCTTTTCAATCATTCTAAATCCTTTATAGTCAATATCAATATTGGCGAATAACAATTGCTCGGCGTAGATTTTAATATAACCCTGTGTGTCCGTTTCGATCACGGTGTAAGTGGCCGACTGACTGTACGGTAATGCTTCTTGGCCCCATGCAAAATGATGCTTTAGTTGGTAATTGCCATTGCTGCTGATTTTGTTGGCCTGTTCAGTCAATAATTGGGTGTCTAGCAGCCAAGCTTGCGCTTGGGTTTTGGGCTTTGTTGGTGGTTGATAGGCATGTGGTTCGGTTATGCTTGAAGCTCCTATGTTTTCAAACACGATGGCTTCCACAATATAATCTTTTGCTGTGGCCGCGCTGGAACAGAGCAAGCTTGCGGTTAGCACAGCGAGGGATTGTATTGCTAGGCGGAAATGTTGGCGCACCCATGCAGTCACTGTATGGCGACAACGCTTATTGAAGTGGCTGTTCTGGTGGCTAAAAACACCGCTGAATAAAATTTTATCAATCATGTCTTTCTAAGTTTGAAGCTTAATTCGAAATACGTTACTGGTTGTGTGTTTTCGAGCTTACTGCCGCTTGAAAATGCAACGCCGTGTCAATGACTAAAGAGTTTATCATTGAGCCATAAAAAAAATGACGCAATCATCTGAATTTAACAAAAATCATAATAAGACAATGACGCAATTTGTGCCGCCCACAGGCTTAAAAAATGCACACCTGCAAACCGTCTTTTCTAGCCAGGGACCGCGTAAGCGTAATCGAGACAAGCGTTTTCGACCATTTGAACACTTGCAGCGAACCATGGTGTTGAATGGCGGAAATGGAGTTCGCCTGGAAGGCTATTACAATCTTGCCAATGAAGGTGTTAAGCATAAAAAGGCAACAGAACTGGTTATTATGATTCACGGTTGGGAAGGCAGCCATGAATCAACGTATATGAAATCCATGGCAACGGCTATGTTGCAGAATGGTTTTGATACCTTTCGGCTGAATATGCGTGACCACGGTGATACACACCATTTAAATCGAGGTGTGTTTAATTCGACCTTGTTGGAAGAGGTGATTGGCGCTATTGAAGACCTTCAGCGCCGGCTTAATTATCAACGTTATACGCTAGTGGGGTTTTCTTTGGGGGGTAATTTTAGCTTACGAGTGGCCTCGAATGCACATAGTAGAGCGATAGAACTTGAACAGGTCGTCGCTTTTTGCCCGGTGATTCATGCGGCACAATCGAACGCCGCATTGAATGAGTCGCGCAATGCGCTTTATGGAAAATACTTCGTACGCAAATGGCGACGTTCTTTAAGGAAAAAACTTGAATATTGGCCTGAGTATCAGTTTGGTGAGCAGCTCGAATCATTGAAAACCTTGAATCAAATGAATCAAGCTTTTATTCCAGAATACACCGAGTTTAAGAGGTTAGATGACTATTTTGACGCATACTCCATTGATGGCGATAAGCTGTCGAAGACGATCTGCCCATGTTATCTGCACTTTACTAAAGACGATATGATTATCCCGGTTAACGGTGTGTCGTTGATAAATGAGCAGTCTCATATTCATGTGAGTATTAGTGAACATGGCGGCCATTGTGGTTTTATTATGAATTGGCGTGGTGATTCGTGGCAGGACGTTCGTGCTTTAGAAATTATCCGGCGTTGATGCTCGAAATGCATTTTGTGAGCCTGAACGTTCTACACCTGATTTAATCGAATACGCTTAACTCGCAGTACTCATTTCAATGTTCAACTTCAGGTATTAGCGTAAGGTTGAACTTTCCGTTTGTGAGAGTGTGGTAACGTCCATCCATATCATATTGTTAAAACCGGTTGTATGTTGAGCAAAATACCATGACTTCACAACAAGGCTGTGCTGCATTAACAGTACCTCAACGCTTTTTGCAAGTAGACGCTTTTCGCGCATTGGCACTTTTCGGTTTATTTATTGTGCATTGTGTTGAATTATTTGAATTGCATTGGGCTGACCCCAAACCATCATTTTGGTTTGATACAACATTTTTGGTGTTTGGTGGCAAGGCATTTGCCATGTTTGCACTTAGCTTCGGCTTGAGTTTTTCAATTATTATGAATCGTGCGGCGCTGCGCAACGAGCCCGGTGAGGGTCGTTTTTTATGGCGTTGTTTGATTTTGATGTTGATCGGGGTGCTTCACACAGCTATTTATCGTGGTGATATCTTGATGAAATTGGGGTTGCTCGGTTTGTTACTGGTTCCGTTCAATCGAATTAAAAGCAACGCTGTTTTATTTGGTTTTGCGTTGTTGTTCTTGATCAATGTGCCTCTTATCGTACGAATCCTGTTGAACTACGCGGGCGTGAATAATGGTTTTCAGCTGTTTGTAGATGCTAACACGGTGTCGATGCAAGCGTATATGACGGGTGGGCTTTATGATTTCTTCGTGAGCAACTTAGGTGCTGGTAGCGTCACTGCTTGGCTGTATATGTTCGAATCTGGGCGCCTCTCGCAAATCATGGGTTTGTTTTTGTTGGGGCTTATCTTAGGGCGTTTAAACGTTTTTACCGATTTGGCTCGATACCAAGTGTGTCGATGGGTAACTGTTCTGATTTCTGGGGGGCTTGGTTTAACGTTATATCAATATCAAACTGAGTTGAGCGCTTGGTTTCCAGCTTCTGCCGCGATTGGCGCTAACTTTTACGTCTCTAGCTTAGTGGGAGGGTGGGCCAACTTGTTTATCATGTTTTTTCAAACCGCCATATTTTTTGAATTGTGGTTTTTAGTAAAAGGGAACGTGTTGACTTGGGTCGCGCCGCTAGGGCAAATGAGCCTAACGCTCTATGTTGGTCAATCAATTGTGTTTGTGCCTTTGTTATATAACGTAGGGCTTGGGTTGTTTGATAATGTGACGGCCGGGCAAATGTTTTGGGTGGGTATACTCTGTTTCATCTTGCAGGGCATTTTTGCAGCGGCGTGGCTTCAGCGCTTTAATTATGGGCCTTTGGAATGGCTGTGGCGCGCACTCACCCAACGATCTTGTGACATTCCGTTTCGTAGAAAAATTTCGTGATTTGTTGCTTGTTGATTTGCACGCAATACTAACGTTTTATACGGCACCATTATTTCAACGGATGGCTGCCGAATGTTGTTTAAATGTTGTTCGCGCTAAATTAAAAATAATCGCTTGTTTTCCACCCTACTTAGCATATATTTAACGTTGTATATAATTAAAACTCACTTGAATATTAAAAAAATGATAAAGTTTTTTAAAGAAATGATAGAGTCCATTAAAGAAGGAATTGAGGAAGGTAAGCAGGAATTGGCTGAAGAAAGAAAGCTAGAAAACGCTGACAGTGAGATCGACATAAACCTTATATCGGAATTACCATACAATGAAAGCTTCGGTACATCTTTGTCCGCGCCATTTAGAGTGGTTATTTTTGGTGATTGGTTTACTGTTTTTAAAAGCTTAGATAATTCAACCGATAATTATTACCCTATACATTTATATTCATTTGGAGAATACCCGAAACTTTCAGAACACAAAAAGGAGTTTATTAATAAATTGAAAATAGACTTTGAAATCACAGACCAGAAGTCTTGTTTTGAGGTTTTGAGTTCATTTTTTGATTTATTATCTATTTCTAAAAAAGAAACTCCGTTAGAAAATTTAGAAGGTACAAAAATCAACATTCCATTTGATAAACTATCAGAAGTTAAAGCTTCCGCTGTAGTGACTTGTATAATCTCACATATTGCGACTGCTTCTACAGATGTAGGGTACATTGACAAAAAAGACGCCTTAATAATATTAGATAAGGTTATAGCTTATGTAAAACAACATCATAATAATTGGGACGAATACAGTTCTTCATTCATTGAAGGTCAATCTGAAATAGGATTAAATAATTCTGCAGGAACTTCTGTTCTAAAAAAATACTGTGGTTATTTAACTACTAAAAAAGGAAGCCCTTGGAATAATATTAATTGGTAAAGAACCCCTACTTGTAACATGTCTATAATTAATATTGGGTTTAGTTTTTAATCAAAAGGAAAATGTATTTTTACTAAGTCCATCAAGCCTTTTGATTTGGTTTTAGAACAGAAAAAATAATAAAAACGTGGGAATGAGCTAATAAACGCAAGGCTTAAATTAACCAGAGTGCGGTTCTTTTAGAACTGATACAGTTCGTATCCGTGGCGGTTTAGCCAATCTTCATGGGTTTTGTAATCGGCCATTTGATTAGCCACAATGGCCCAAAAGCGCCGAGAGTGATTAAATTCATGGCAGTGGGCCAACTCGTGAACGACCACATAATCAGAAACCGCTGTTGGCGCCTGTAAAATGCGCCAATTAAAAGAAAGTTTGCCTTGGCTATCACAAGAGCCCCAACGACGTTTGTAATCTCGCACGTAAATTTGGTCTGTACGGCGTTGGGGCACTCCCATTAAATGAGCGTAGTGTCGCGCGCGAGTTTGCAACTCATGCTGAGCCACGTGCTTGTACCAACGAACCAGTTTGTTTTTAACCCGTTTTTCTAATGGTGTATGCGAGTTGTTTACGGGTACGACTATTTCTTGCGGGAGTATTGCCACGTTTGCTCGCGATCCTTCCACAACACGTAATTGATAAGCTTGTCCACGCAGTCTTAACTCAGCGCCATCGATCAATTGTAACGACTGTTGGGCCTGTGGCGTAGGCATTTTTTGCAGGTGCTTTTCAATCCATGCGCGTTTGGTTTTAATGAATGCGATAATGTCGCGCTCAGTCATACGCGTAGGCGCGCGCGCTTTCAGTCCACTTGGACTAAGCTCTAACCCTAATGTGCGGCGTTTGCTGCGTACCAGCTCAATGTTAAGGCCATCAATGATAAGCTGTTTGGTCATGCTAATTAGTGACGTTTGGCGTTTTGTTGATAAACACGCGGAGGCGTTATGGTGTCGATTGAACCTATCGATGTAAAAAGTTAGAACGTTGCCTGAGAGAAGCGTTCATGGCGAACTCGCCGCTATGAGGCCTTAGCGTCGCATGTGCAGCGAGTTTGGGATGAAAACCATCACGTTTATGGCGCTCACAAGGTGCGGAAGCCGTTAAATCGAGAACTAATCCCAGTTGGCCGGTCGAAATGCTCATAGAAAATTCTCCTGTTAGGATATAAAGAATATTCTAACAGGCCTCGACTAATTTTCGTGGGGATTACATGGCACAGACTTGAATTTAGAATTCATTTATACATTTCTGAATTTATGGAGCCTTTAATATAGTTTAAGAATAAACGCAGCCTTTTTAATTGGGTAAATTTTTCAACGTCACTATGACTGTATTTTCCTAAATATTTAAAAACACGCAGTGCCATTATGAGTTTTGATCTGGATAGTGAGTTTGCTCTCACACGGTATGCAACACCAAGAAAATTAATAAAACCGCTATTGATATTTTTTTTATGAAGTTTCAGCCAAAAATCAAAATCTTCTAACCCATAATTCTGAGGACTGTCAGAAAAAACTAAATTATCTATGATATCTCGATGCAAAAGTACGCTAGAAGTAGCGATATAATTTTTTTTAAGTAATTTGTCATGAGTTATATCTTTTATTGATATCTGTGTTTTGCCTCTATTATGCTCATTTCCATAGACTCTAAATGTTTTAGATAGACATTTAGATTTTTTAACTAAACAAGAGCTAAAGGTAAGATTCAGTTTTAACATAACATTCAACTGAATTTTTAGCTTATGAGGAAACCATGCATCGTCGGCATCTAAAAAGGCGATGTAATCACCGCGAGCTAAATTTAACCCCTTGTTCCTAGGGGCCGCTGGCGAACCACTGTTGACTGAAAAATAGAACACTTTTAGTCGATCATCCTTTTTAGATAGGCTCTCTAGTTTTGATTTACTGGAATCGGTTGATCCGTCATCAATAGCAATGATCTCTACGTTTTTATAACTCTGGCATAATACGGAGTTTATACAAACTTCAATATATGGGGAGCAGTTGAATACTGGAATTATGACACTTATCAGTGGCAGTTCATGTGGGTATACTTCGCTATTCATCTGCTGCTTACTAAATCAAAGACTCTCTTCGAATTTTTATTGTCTGTATACTTAGTGAAAATTGGGATTTTGGAATTACCTGTTACGGCTAAAGATAACTTGTTATCTAATTCATCAAGGTCATAAGCAACACGTTCCTGTAACCAGTCGAAATTGTTTAGCCATTGACTGTGAGGCTGAAAGAATATTGCTTCACCTCCTTGATATAAAACATCCCATGCGGCACTCGAATCGTCTGTGATTATAAGCGCACAGTTTAAAATAGCTGAGTTTAATAATTCATGGTTATTTCTGAGGTTTGATGGCTTTGAATTTTTTAGTTGCATTTGGTGATGCACTTCGATCAACTCGAACCCTTGGTCCTGAAGTTTCTTTACGGCCTTTGATTCTCTTATTAGGTTTAGTTTGCTGCTCAATGAGTCAATTTTTTGCCATGTAAAAAACAATAAAATCATGTTTTTTCTCAGTTTGTATCGTTTATATCGATCAAACCTAGGCAAACCTGTAACTTTTATTTTATGTTGCTCAACCCCCATATTTTCGACTAACCTTTTTTCCCAATCGGAGCTAACTATCATGAGGTCGAATGATTTATCAAGGTATTTTACATAACTTTTCAAACAAAGCCCGGTATTATTCTTGCTCTTTAGGCCGATAATTCCATGTTGCAAAAAGACTTCATAGGGAAATTTCAAAAACTTTTTTAAGAAATGCAGTTTATGCGAATGAGGAATTATGTCTGATGGCGAATGTGTGTAGAATAGAGCATTAGCCTGTAATGCTTTTATAACTGTATTGAAATTGCCGCGTGATAAATGAAACTTTTTGTCGTAATCTGGTATTGAGTTACTAACAAAGTAGCATTTGAATCCGTTGTTACGTATGTGGTTTATCAATTGAACGGCGTTCTCGTCAACACTCTCTCCGTAACTTGAGCCAACTAAAAAATGAATAGAGCTTTTGCGTTTAGTCACGAAAATCCATAGCTTTGCCAAAATTAAAAAAATGAAAGATTTAATAAGTGCGGCGAATTTCATTATTATGGATGGTGGCGTTTATTCAGAAAAATGGGTTGGCGGGACTTGACACAGTGACGATGAATTTGATCTGGCCTTAATTGGCGCATATGTAAAGTACTCACAATATGTTTTATGAAAAGGTATAATAATACCTGATAAAATTTAGATAAAGTTATAAAAATGACAGACCAGTTCGCTAAAGAAACGATTCCTGCTAATTTAGAGCAGGAAATGCGCCAGTCGTACTTAGATTATGCGATGAGCGTTATTGTAGGGCGGGCTCTGCCTGATGTGCGAGACGGTTTGAAACCGGTCCATCGGCGTGTGCTTTTTGCTATGTCGCAGCTCAACAATGACTACAATAAGCCATATAAGAAATCGGCTCGCGTGGTTGGTGATGTGATCGGTAAGTATCATCCGCACGGCGATACAGCTGTTTACGATACCATTGTTCGTTTGGCGCAAGACTTCTCGATGCGCTATCCACTTGTTGACGGTCAAGGCAATTTTGGTTCTATTGACGGCGATTCTCCGGCGGCTATGCGGTATACGGAAATTCGTCTTGAAAAAATCGCTCATGAAATCTTGGCTGATCTGGATAAGGAAACGGTCGACTTTTATCCAAACTACGATGAAAGTGAGTTACAGCCTTCAGTTATGCCAACAAAAATACCCACGCTATTGGTGAATGGCTCCTCTGGTATTGCTGTTGGTATGGCAACCAACATTCCGCCTCATAATCTTACCGAAGTTATTAATGGCTGTATTGCCATGATTGATAACGAAGGTATCTCCATTGAAGAGTTAATGGAGCATATCCCTGGGCCAGATTTTCCAACATCTGGTTTCATTAATGGCGCTAAGGGCATCAAGGATGCCTATTTAACTGGGCGCGGCAAAGTGTATATGCGGGCACGCACGCACATTGAAACAAATGAATCCAATGGGCGTCAGTCGATTATTGTTACCGAATTGCCTTACATGGTTAATAAAGCACGTTTATTGGAAAAAATTGCGGAACTGGTTAAGACCAAAAAAATTGACGGAATTACCGAGTTACGTGACGAGTCTGATAAAAGTGGCATGCGCATGTTCATTGCCGTACGTCGAGGTGAAGTCGCTGAAGTTATTTTAAATAAGCTATTTCAACAGACGCAGTTACAGACGGTTTTTGGTATAAATACGGTTGCCTTAATCGATAATCAACCCAGATTGTTTAACTTACGTGAGTTGCTTGAAGAATTCATCAAGCATCGCCGTGAAGTAGTGACCCGTCGTACTATCTATAATCTCCGTAAGGCGCGCGCGCGCGCGCATACTTTAGAAGGGTTGGCGATTGCGTTGAGTAATATTGACCCAATGATCGAGTTAATTAAAAACTCGGCAAGCCCATCTGAAGCCAAAGAAAAGCTATTGGAAAAGACATGGGCACCGGGTGTGGTTGCCGATATGATTGCACGCGCAGGCGATGTCTCTTGCAAGCCTTTGGGTTTAGATCCAAAGCTCGGCTTACACGGTGATACTTATGTGCTGTCTGAAAAGCAAGCACAAGCTATTTTGGACTTGAAGTTGCATCGCTTGACTGGGTTAGAACAGGATAAAATTCGTGAAGAATACGGCGAAGTTTTGGAGCGTATAGCCGAATACATTAACATTCTCGAAAATGTTGATCAGTTGATGGAAGTCATTCGCGAAGAGTTGATCGCGATCAAACAAGAGTACGGTGATGAGCGCCGAACTGAAATTATTCAGAACAAGTTAGATCTCACTCTAGAAGACATGATCGCTGAAGAAGATTTGGTGGTTACGTTATCTCATGAAGGCTATGCGAAGTCTCAGCCGCTAAGCGATTACCGAGCTCAGCGCCGTGGTGGCAAAGGTAAAAGTGCCACTAAAACCAAAGATGAAGACTTTGTTGAGCGTATGTTTGTGGCGAATACGCACGATACGATTCTGTGTTTTTCCGATAAAGGTAAAGTGTATTGGCTGAAAGTGTATGAGTTGCCTCAAGCTGGCAGAAATGCGCGCGGCAAACCCATTGTAAACTTATTGCCATTAGATAATGGCGAACACATTACAGCGATTTTGCCGGTAAAAGAATACACAGAAGGTTATCATGTCTTTATGGCCACCAGTGATGGTACGGTTAAAAAGACCTCATTGATGGACTTTTCACGACCTCGTGCAAACGGTATTATTGCGCTGGATTTGGTTGAAGGTAACGAGTTGGTTGGTGTCGGTCTTACGGATGGCAATCAAGAAGTAATGTTGTTTGCAACCTCAGGTAAAGCCATTCGTTTTGCTGAAGAGGATGTTCGCAAAATGGGGAGAACGGCCAGGGGGGTGCGAGGTATTAAGTTTCCTGAAGGTCATAAAGTAAACGCGATGATCATTTGTGATGCCGACGACGTTGACTCTGCCGTGTTAACGGTGACTGAAAATGGTTTTGGTAAGCGGACTGCGTTGTCTGAATACAATACGCAGGGCCGAGGAGGTCAGGGTGTCATTTCCATTCAGACCAGCGAACGTAATGGCAATGCTGTTGGTGCTATTTTGGTTGAAGAAGATGATGAGGCTATGTTAATTACGAATGGTGGCACATTGGTGCGAACAAGGGTTGCCGAAGTGTCGATTGTTGGGCGAAACACTCAAGGCGTTAAAGTGATTGGTGTGTCTAAAGGCGAACAACTTATCAGTGTCGAAAAGGTTGCAGAATCCGATGAAGATGAAGAACTAACTGACGAAAACGACACTTAGAATTCAGGTTGGTCTTGCGATAAATTTTTAAACATTAGAACAAAAGCCTTTTGATAAAATAACCTTGTAAACTCTTATTAATGAGGACATGAAAATATGAATTTTAAATTGACACTCTTATTGGTCACCCTTTCCGTTGTATTATTTGATGGAGTAAGTAGGGCGTGTGATGCGCACAGAGACGCTGTTGTGAGCACGGATACCAATGACATTGATGTAAACAACACACCATCGTTGGTGTCGACGCGTAAAGCTTATTTAAATCCAGAAACACTCGAGTTTAGCCCCGCTGATCAGAGTAGCATTGCCATTGAACAGTTTAATAATGTTGACGTTGAGGGAAAAGAAAACTCACAAGAAGGAAGTGAACAGGCTGGTTTGAATGGAGTTGGTGTTGCCTCTGCGCCTCAAAGAATGAGTGATGGCAGTTTGAAAATTGACTTCAATGGCCAATTTGACCGCCCTCTTAAGGCGTCAATTGGGGTGTCTGGTGAGGTTAAGGTCAATCATCATTTACATTCTCCTTCTGAATCAACTGATTCACAGCTAAACCACTAAGGCTAGGGTCGTTAGAATGAAACAAATTTATTTAATTGTTGTTGTCTTAGTTGCTTCTGTTCTCTACTCCAATGCTGGAGCCACAGACATTGATATTGTGAATCGAGATGGGGTTAACGAGGGCCTAAACTCTACGAGGCCAGTGGCGCCGGTTGCGGGTAACAGTGCGACCACACTCGGTCAACAATATCGTAACGTATTTGAGGCTGCTGCTAAATATTGGGAGCGAAAGTTGGTTAGCGATGTTCCCATACGGGTAGATGTGCAGTTAGACCCCTTGGATTGCCAACCGACATTCGGAACTTTAGGGTCCGCGGGGCCGATTAATGGGTTTATAGATTTCCCCAATGCTCCCAGAGAGGAAACGATATACGTTGTGGCTCAAGCAAATAGTCTTGCCGGAGTTGACCTTGATCCCGGTAACAGTGATATCAATGCCACGTTCAATAATAATATAGGAACATCTGGCTGCCTGACGGGGCTGTCTTGGTGGTTGGGAATTAATTCGCCAGCGCCTAGTGGCACCATTTCATTTTATGACACTATTTTGCATGAAATAGGTCATGGACTGGGCTTTTTAAGCTTAGTCAGTCAAGATGGCGTCAGGCTTGCAAACCTAAATGACACGTATATGTTGAATTTGTTTGATGTTAATCAGAATTTGCCGTGGAGCCGTATGAGCGATAGGCAGCGCGCTTTTTCTTCAGTTAATAGTCAAGGCTTGGTGTGGTCAGGTCCCAATGTCGCTCAAGGTGCGGGAGTATTTACAGGCGGCAGGAACAACAGTATGTTGAGAATGTATTCACCTAACCCTTTTCAGCCTGGCTCTTCGGTATCGCACTGGGACACGGTGGTGTCTCCTGATGAGTTAATGGAGCCGTTTGCGACTCAAACTAGTGATAGCTGTGCTACGATCTTGGCGTTGAAAGACATGGGGTGGCGTACACGCAATGAATGTGTTAATGGAGTGGTGCCAATAGCGCCTATTTTTTTGTTACTTGATGAGTGATGCCGGAATTTGAGTTTGAGTCTTAATTGCCGTTGTAATTCGGTTTGTCTGCCTCAACGAATAGGTATTCATCCCATGAATTAACGAAACAAGCACAAAAGATATAGGGATTTAAACCCGGCTTGTGTAAAATAACGCACCCAGTTAATGTAATTGGGTGCGTTTTTGTTTCTTTTGCGTACCGCTCATAATTCGAATGAAGCCTGAATGTTATGTCTCGCCACTGATGATCTTCACTGTCAGTTCGCTTGTAGGCAGTTCTGAGTCTGATCGACGACCAAATTTTAAACTTTTTGAGGGCTTATCATGAGTCGTATATTTAATTTCAGTGCCGGCCCTGCGGCGCTACCTGAAGCTGTGCTTAAAGAAGTGCAAGGTGAATTGCTAGAATGGGATGGCGTTGGTGCTTCAGTGATGGAAATATCTCACCGCGGAAAGCCATTTATGGCCGCTGCTGCCAAGGCAGAACGAGATTTGCGTGATTTGATGGGTATCCCAGATAATTATAAAGTCTTGTTTTTGCAAGGGGGCGCGACCTCTCAATTTTCAGCTATTCCCTTAAATTTGAAATTTTTAGGCGAGAAAGCTGATTACGCACACACAGGGCACTGGAGTAAAAAGGCGATTGCTGATGCTAAGCGATTTGTGAATGTTAATGTGGTTTGTGATACGTCTGATGAAGGTTATAAGCATGTTCCGGCGCCATCTGAATGGCAGTTAAGCGATGATGCAGCTTATTTGCACATCACTCCCAATGAAACCATCGCCGGGGTTGAGTTCGACTGGTTGCCTGACACGAACAAGCCTATTTGCGCTGATTTATCATCAACCATACTCTCACGTCCAATTGATGTTTCCAAATACGGCATTATTTACGCCGGCGCTCAGAAAAACATCGGCCCAGCAGGCATCACGATTGTGATCGTTCGCGATGATTTGGTTGGTAATTTCCCTTCTGACGCCCCTCGTTTGATGGATTATCAAGTAATGGCCGACAGTGATAGTATGAACAATACGCCACCGACGTTCGCATGGTATTTGGCTGGTAAAGTTTTTGCTTGGTTAAAAGCTAATGGTGGCGTTGAAGCTATGGCAGAAATCAATAAAGCAAAAGCCGACAGGCTCTATTCCTATATTGATCAAAGTGATGGTTTTTATACCAACCCAGTCGCTGTGGCGAATCGATCATGGATGAATGTGCCCTTTATTCTTGCCGATGATGGTTTGGATGCCGCCTTCCTAGCGCAATCTCATGATTCAGGCTTGCACGCATTAAAAGGCCATAGATCAGTCGGTGGCATGCGCGCAAGCATCTATAATGCCCTGGGCTTAGATGCCATTGATGCGCTAATCGAATTCATGGACGCGTTTAAAACCGCTAATCAATAAACGACTTACCCCGCACAAGATAATGTATAAAATTCAAACACTGAACAATATTTCCCCTGTTGGTCTGGCTAAGTTACCAACCAGCAGTTACTCAATTGCTGACGAAATTGGGTCGCCAGATGCCATTATTTTACGTTCATTTAAAATGCACGATATGGAAATTCCAAAGTCCCTAAAGGCCGTTGGTCGTGCTGGTGCAGGTGTCAACAATATTCCACTTGATAAAATGAGTGCGGCTGGTATCCCTGTGTTCAATGCGCCAGGGGCTAATGCCAATGCGGTAAAAGAACTGGTGATCGCCTCAATCTTTATCGCTGCGCGTAATATTACTGAGGCGGTTAAGTACACTGAAGCCTTAAAAGGCGAAGACGCTGAGTTGTCTAAATTGGTTGAAGCCGGTAAGAAAAAGTACGGTGGTTTTGAAGTGCCAGGCCGTACTATTGGTGTTGTGGGCCTTGGAGCGATTGGTCGCATGGTGGCCAATACGTGCATTGATCTTGGTATGAACGTTGTTGGTTTCGACCCTGGCCTTACCGTGGACGGTGCATGGCAGCTGTCATCGCAAATTACTCGTGCGAATAGCGTTGAAGAAATGCTGGGTAAAGTGGACTTTTTGAGCGTTCACGTTCCTCTTATTGATGCCACACGAGACTTAATTAATGCCGATAACGTAGGTAAAATGAAACCATCGGCCACCATCATTAATCTTGCGCGTGGTGGTATCATCAATGATGAAGCGGTTTGCAACGCATTGGATGCCGGTGAACTTGGCGCTTACGTTACGGATTTTCCAAATAATAGAACGAAGAAAACACCTCAAGTCATTGGTTTGCCGCATCTAGGAGCATCAACTGGTGAAGCGGAAGATAATTGCGCTGTCATGGTCGCAGAGCAAGTTCGCGACTACTTGGAAAATGGAAACATTAAAAATTCGGTTAATTTCCCCAACGTTTCAATGCCCAGAGAGACACCGTTTCGCTTGATTGTGTGTAATGCTAATGTGCCGAACATGGTTGGTCAAATATCAACAATCATGGCTGAAGCTGGCCTGAATATTCATGACATGATTAACCAGTCTCGCGGCGACATTGCTTACACAATTGTTGATTCAGATACTCAAATTTCAACAGACGTTGTTGATCAAATAAAACAACTTGACGGTATTATGATCGCTCGATCGATACAAAATTAAGGCGTTGGATGTTGTTGGTGGAGTAACGCACAATGCCATGGTTTAAAAGTAGAGTATGAACGATAAAATTCAGCAGGACTCAGCCGAGCTGCTATCACTTCGTGGAAAGATTGACGAATGTGATAGACAGATTCTACGCCTGATTCAAGAGCGTGTGTTGGTGGCCGGCGCCATTGCTAAGGCAAAGACAGCTGTCGACGCTGATGCTTCATTTTATCGACCTGAACGAGAAGCACAGGTGCTGCGTCGAGTTCGAGAGAGAAACGCCTTGTTGCGCGAAGAACTCAATGGCTTGGTTAACGACGATGACATGGTACGCTTGATGCGTGAAATTATGTCGATTTCGTTGGCTGCTGAAATGCCGTTAACGGTAGCGTATTTAGGGCCAGAGGGCACTTATACCCAAGCGGCGGTGCTTAAACATTTTGGCAATGCGGTTAAATGTGTGGATGTAAAAACCATTGCCGATGTCTTTCGAATTGTGGAACAGGGTAAAGCCCAATTTGGTGTGGTGCCGGTTGAAAACTCTACTGAAGGCGTGATTACTCATACGTTGGATTGTTTTTCGTCGTCTGAGCTTAAAGTGTGTGGTGAAGTGCAGTTGCCGATCAACCACCAGTTGTTAAGTCACGCAGAGGGCTTGCCAAACGTAACCAAGGTTTACGCCCACCCTCAAGCACTTGCTCAATGTCGCGACTGGCTTGAGCGTTATTTGCCTGATGCGGAAATAGCCAGTGCCAGTAGCAATGCAGAGGCCGCAATAATCGCTTCTAAAGACAACACAGTGGCGGCCATAGCCAGTGATATGGCCGCGCGATTGTACAGCATCCCTATTTTAGCTTCAGGCGTTGAGGATGAACGTAATAACACCACGCGTTTCTTGATCATAGGCACCGACAGTTATGCTGAAAGTGGGGAAGATAAAACGACCATTATGGTGTCTGCGCCAAATAAAGTGGGAAGCTTGTTTGAGTTACTGAAACCGCTTTATGACGCCGGTGTTGATATGAGCCGAATTGAATCCCGGCCGTCTAGACAAACAAACTGGGAATACGTCTTTTTTATCGACCTAATTGGTCACGTGAATGACCCAAAGGTCAGTACGGCCTTGGGTGAGTTAGAATCCAAGTCGGCCTATTTTAAACTCATAGGCTCATACCCAACGGGCGTACTTTGAGTGCTTTCTTAGACTGATTCGTTGAAACTAAGACAAGAAAGAGTCACGTACATTAAACGTGTGTTTAGTAACGCGCGCTAGTACCCCAATCGTAAATCATTTGATCAATGTTTAAAAAAGTTACTATTATTGGCACCGGATTGCTGGGTGGGTCGTTAGCTCGTGATCTAAGAAAGCACCAACTGGCCGAGCGTATTGTTGGCGTGTGCCGGTCTGAAGAGACTGCGCAAGCGGCCATTGACTCGGGAATTGTGGATGAAGTTCAAGATTTAATTGTTGCTTGCGATGGTGCCTGTCTAATCGTCTTGGCGACACCGATGCAAGCGATGCTGCCCATCCTAAAAAAGATTGAAAATAAAGTTGGCCGAGACTCAATTATCACGGATGTGGGTAGCGTTAAGACTGACCTCTATTGTGAAATTAACACGCACACGCCAGCACTATTAAACCGTTTTGTGTTAGCTCATCCAATTGCAGGCGGAGAAAATTCCGGCGTTTTGGCGTCAAAGAATGGCTTGTTTAACAATAAACACGTCATTATTACCGATACGGATGAGGTGCCCAGCTCCCTCAGCGGGCGTGTTGCGCAAATGTGGCAAGCGCTGGGCGCAATTGTTTTGCACATGAGTTTGACGGAACACGATTCTATTTTTGCTAAAACGAGCCATTTACCGCACGTGATTGCATTTAGTTTGGTAAATTATTTATCAGGACAACAAGATCGTGAGCGTTTGTTCGATTTAGCGGCGGCTGGTTTTTATGATTTCACGCGCATTGCTTCCAGCGATGCTGAAATGTGGCGTGATATTTGCATCACGAATCAAGATCAGATTGTTCATGCGCTGGATGGATTTCAAGAGCATATTGACATCATTAAACAGGGTGTTGCTAACGGCGACCAAACTGCTATATTGAAGTACTTCGGCAATGCCAAGTTGGCCCGTGACCAAGGCTTACTTAAAAAAGCGGAAACACTGGCAAAAAAAAAGCCTTAATCAAATTGTCGTCGCCGTCAAAGTACCCTATACCCAAACCATTACCTAAAAAATATCACAATGAGTTTAGTTTTAAGTACGAAAAAAGCTCAAAACGGCCTAACTGGTAAACTGCGTGTGCCTGGCGATAAGTCGATGTCTCACCGTGCCGTTATGTTTTCATCACTGTCTAATGGCACCAGTAATATCACCGGTTTGCTTGAGGGCGAAGACGTCATGGCAACCCTGGGTGCGTTTCGTGCTATGGGGGTTGACGCTCAAGGACCGAATGACGGTGACTTAACCATAACAGGCGTTGGTATGAGGGGGCTGAGCGCCCCTGAAAACGATTTGGATATGGGTAATTCTGGCACGGCTATGCGCTTGATGTGTGGCATTTTGGCGGCGCAGAGTTTTGCATCAAAACTTGTCGGTGACGAGTCGTTGTCAAGCCGTCCTATGCGCAGAGTTACCGTTCCATTGACATCAATGGGCGCGCGGTGTGCGACGGATGAAGATGGGTGTCCGCCGATTCACGTTCGTGGCGTTGAAAAGTTAGAACCCATTGACTATAAGCTACCTATGGCAAGCGCGCAGGTTAAATCAGCTGTGTTATTAGCCGGTTTGTACGCCGACGGTGAAACCAGCGTCACTGAACCTGCCCCCACGCGTGATCACACCGAACGTATGCTCAAGGCTTACGGTTACGACTGTGAGACTGAAAAATTAACTGATCAAGCGAGCATAATACGCTTAAAAGGTGGCGGAGAGTTGACCGCCACGGATATCGATATTCCATCAGATATATCATCGGCGGCGTTTTTTATGGTCGCTGCCTCCATTATTCCAGAGTCAAAAATCACGTTAGAACACGTTTGTGTTAACCCGACTCGTACTGGTGTCATCGATATTCTTAAGGCCATGGGGGCTGATATTCAACTACTGAATCACAGAGCCATTGGTGGCGAACCCGTGGCTGACATACAAGTAACTTACGTTGGACTTAAAGGCTGTGATATTGACCCCAAACTGGTTCCGCTTGCCATTGATGAATTTCCGGTGATTTGCGTTGCCGCTGCATGCGCTGAAGGGGTAACCACGGTTTCAGGAGCCGAGGAATTGAGAGCCAAAGAATCGGATAGAATTTCAGTGATGGTGGAAGGCTTGCGTAATATTGGGGTCGAAGTTGAGGAGCGTCGTGATGGCATGGTGGTCACCGGCGGTGTCATTGCCGGTGGTGAAGTTGAAAGCCATCACGATCACCGAATTGCCATGTCATTTGCCATTGCTGGTGGTGTGTCCGATGATGCAGTAACAATCAAGGGTGCCGAAACAGTGGCTACTTCGTTTCCTAATTTTGTGGCACTGACGTCGAAAATTGGTCTTCACGTGGCGCCTCAAGCAATCTCTTAAATATGATAGAATCCACCGTTCCAGTGCTTGCCCTAGACGGCCCGAGTGGGTCAGGCAAGGGTACTATAGGTCAAATCATTGCATTGCGTTTTGATTGGAATTACCTTGATAGCGGTGCCATTTACCGAGGTTTGGCATGGTTGGCTAAGGATGAAGGGGTTGCGAGTGATGACATTGTAGGCTTGGTCAAACTCGCCGACCAAATGGAGCTTATTTGTCACGTGCAAGAAAACGACGCTGCTCAAATAGAAATTAATGGTCAAATCATCAACGACGCGATAAGAACCGACGAAGCCGGGCAAATGGCGAGCGTAATAGCCCCCATACCTGAAGTGAGAGCGGCATTACTGAAAATGCAACAGCGGTGCCGAAGGGCGCCGGGTTTGGTCGCGGATGGCCGAGATATGGGCAGCACGGTCTTTCCTGATGCGCAATATAAAGTCTTTCTCACGGCGAGCGCACAAATAAGGGCAAAAAGACGCTTTGATCAATTGAAATCTAAAGGTTTCGATGTTAACCTCGCGCGCCTGTTAGAGTCGATTCAGGCGCGTGATGTCCGAGATTCTGGCCGAGCTGAGTCGCCGCTGAAACCAGCTGGTGACGCTCTAGTGCTGGATACTTCTGAGCTGTCCATTGATGAAGTCGTTACGCGAATTCTGAATCTTATAGATTAACGCTTTCCCCCGGCGGGCGGGGTGCGAGTTCAAAACAGTGCGATGTGTGCAATGCCCATTACACTTTAAAGGTAAGAATTATGAGCGAATCTTTCGCTGAAATGTTTGAAGAGAGCCTGAAAGACACTGTCATGACCGTCGGTGAGGTGATAAAAGCCGAGGTTGTTTCTGTAGACGGTGACTATGTCCTTGTTACCGCAGGCCTTAAATCCGAAGCTGAAATCCCACTATCTCAATTTGCTAAGACTGAAGGTGAGTACGACGTACACATTGGTGATCTTGTCGAAGTGGCGATTGAAAGCGTTGAAGACGGTTATGGGCGTACCAAGCTTTCTCATGATAAGGCTCGTCGCGTACGCGTTTGGGCTGAGCTGGAAAAAGCACACGAAAACGAAGACATCGTTGTGGGTCAAATTACTGGCAAAGTGAAAGGTGGCTTCACTGTATCACTGCAGAACGTTCGCGCTTTTCTACCCGGCTCTTTGGTTGATGTACGTCCGGTTAAAGATTCTGCGTATCTTGAAAATCGCGACCTTGAGTTGAAAGTAATTAAGATCGACAAAGCTCGCAATAACGTTGTGGTGTCGCGCCGCGCTGTGGTTGAGAACGAACTTGGTGCTGAGCGTGAAGAGTTGCTTAAAACCATTGAAGAAGGCCAAATTGTTAAAGGTATCGTCAAGAACCTTACTGATTACGGCGCCTTCATTAACTTAGGCGGCATCGACGGCCTATTGCACATCACCGATATGGCCTGGAAGCGTGTCAAACACCCATCTGAAATTTTAGAAGTGGGTCAGGACATCGAAGCCAAAGTACTTAAGTTTGACAAAGAAAAGGCCCGTGTGTCTCTGGGTATCAAACAAATGGGTGATGATCCATGGAAAGATCTGGCGCGCCGCTTTATGGTTGACACTCGTCATTATGGTAAAGTCACGAACATCACTGACTACGGTGCTTTCGTTGAGCTTGAAGACGGTGTTGAAGGTCTTGTTCACGTATCTGAAATGGACTGGACAAACAAAAATATCCACCCAAGCAAAGTCTGTCAGGTGAACGATGAAGTTGAAGTTATCGTGCTTGAAATAGACCCAGAGCGTCGTCGTATCTCTCTAGGTATGAAGCAATGCCGTGCCAACCCATGGGACAGCTTTGCTGCAACTCATAAGAAAGGTGACAAAGTTACTGGCCGCATTAAGTCAATTACAGACTTCGGTGTGTTTATTGGCTTAGAAGGCAATATCGATGGTCTTATTCACTTAAGCGATTTGTCTTGGAATGAAGACGGCGAAGAAGTGATCCGCAACTATTCTAAAGGCGATGAGCTTGAAGCTGTAGTATTGGCGGTTGATTCTGACCGTGAGCGTATTTCTCTAGGCGTTAAGCAAGTTTCTGGTGATCCTTTTACAGATTTCGTGGCAAGTAATGGTAAAGGCGCTGTTGTCACAGGCAAAGTAACTGAGGCGGATGCGCGTGGTGTTACGATTGAAGTGGCTGAAGGTGTTGAAGGTTACTTACGTGCGGCTGAAATCTCACGTGATCACGTTGCAGATGCTTCGAGCGTGTTTGGCGTTGGCGATCAAGTTGAATCTAAAATTACGGCTATTGACCGTAAGACTCGCCGTATCTCATTGTCAATCAAGGCACTTGAAGCGCAACACGAAAGTGAGGCTATTCAAGAGTACGGCCGCGGTGCTGAGGAGTCTTCAGGCAGCAGCCTTCTTGCAGAGAAGCTAAAAGAGCAGTTGAATAAATAAAATTTACTACTAATAAAGGGTATTGAAGTTCAACCTTTAATGCTCTTTATAGAAACCGCCATAACCGAAACGGGTTGCGGCGGTTTTTTTATGCCTGCGTGTTGTACGATTGTTTGATTAATACATGAGTGCTTTTATTAATGGAAGTAATATCAGTGACTTAGGTTTCTTTTTGCAAGTATTAGTATTGAAGTGTGTCCCATCCGCCTCTATACTCAATGTATAGGTACTCGTTGTAGGGTGGCTAGTTCGGGTAGACGGGCACGAGACTGGTTGATACGGTCTGCGGGGTAGAGGCTTACAGGAACGTAAACGTGCTGCGTGAGTTATGGGCAAAAAAAATATAGGGTATTTATGAGCAAGACAGCTACAATTACACGCTCTGAATTAATAGAGGCGCTAGTAGAAAAACAACCGCATCTTGATCGACGGGATGTTGAGTTAGCGGTGAAAACCGTTTTGGATCGAATGGCTGATGCTTTTGAAGAGGGTGAGCGGATAGAAATCAGAGGTTTTGGCAGCTTTTCGCTGCACTATCGGCCCGCCAGAACAGGGCGAAACCCACGAACGGGTGAGTCCGTTGAAGTGGAAGATAAATTTTCCCCTCACTTTAAACCCGGAAAAGAACTCAAAGAGCGTGTTGATTCAGTTAATTCATAGTATGCATGTCGACGTTGGTCGGTAAAATTAATTGATGGCTTTGCACTTTTTTATCCGGCTTTTCATCTCTAGTAATAATGTTATTTTGTGGTTCAATTGGGGTTCCTGTCGAACTAATTGGATTTAATATTAGCTTTCTTAATTCAAATTTTCATGAAGTATTTCAAATATATATTGACGGTTCTGGTTTTGGTTGCAGTCGTATTTCTGGCAGTCAGTTTTACTATCATGAATGCTGACCCCGTCAAGATCAACCTATTGCCAAGTGTCGAAGTTGAACAGAGTTTAGCGCTGGTTATACTCATCAGTTTTGTTATCGGCTTATTTGTGGGGGCTTTGCTTATGAGCTTTTCGCTTATTGGTCAGAAGTTGAAAACCGGACGAGCGACTCGTCAATTGAAAAAAGTTGAGAAAGAGGTTGAAGGTCTTCGTGCTGCGCCGGCCGACCAAGCGTAGGTATAGTGAGATCGCTACTTTTGTTTGACGCCCTTTACTGATGTTCGATAACGCTCATTGGGCTTGGCCAGCCGTTGCGTTGGCCTTTTTATTGGGAGTGTTGGGTATGCGCTGGTTATACCAGCGATTTGGTTTAGGAAAAAAACAGGCTGTAAACGCAGACTATTTTAAAGGACTGAACTTCCTTTTAAATGAAGAGACCGATAAAGCAATTGAGTCATTCATCAAAGCATTGGAAGTCGATAATGACACCGTTGAACTTCACTTAGCCCTTGGCGGCTTATTCCGTAGAAAAGGTCAAGTAGATCGAGCAACGCGATTGCATCAAAATTTGATTGCGCGACCTAATCTTACTGAGCGGCAGCGATTTGAAGCGATTTATGAGTTGGCGCAAGATTATTATAAAGTTGGCTGGCTTGATCGCGCTGAAGGTTTGTTTGATGAACTCAAGTCTTCTGAGACGTTTCATGCAGCGGCAGTCAATGGCTTGTGTGCGATTTATCAACAAGAAAAAGAATGGCAGCAGGCGATTGATATTTTAAACGAACACAAACGCTCAGATCGGCCGCAGTATTTAAAACAGGTGTCGCATTATTACTGTGAGTTAGCCGACATCGCCATTGAAAACCTCGATTTTGATATGGCGCATGCCTATTTAAAAAAATCAGCCAACGAAGTAAATAATAACTCCAGAACTGTTTTGCTCAAAGGAGAGCTTGCTTATCAGCAAGGTAAATATCAGCAAGCCATTGACTATTGGCAACAACTGCACAACTCTTCTTCAGGGGCTCAACAGTTGGTCGCCGGGAAAATAATTAAAAGCTTTCAAGAGGCTGGCGATCTGGAAGGCCTCACTAAGCACTTGAACTCTACCGCTTCCATCCCAAAGCGTGGCCAAGATTTTCGTGCTTGGTATGATGCATTGGTGCATGTGTTTGGTGAAGCTGATGCTGAAACACATATCTTAAAACGAGTGGAATCTGAAGGCTTGTCTGGCCCAGTAGCAAGCCATTTACACCACGCGGTAAATGCCGATATGGTGAGTCAATTAAGCATGTCCGGCTTACTAAAAGAGTTGTTGAATAGAGCAAAAAGTCGAAAGATTGAGTATACTTGTTCTGGGTGTGGATTCGATACTAAGTCTTTATACTGGTATTGTCAGAATTGCGGAGAGTGGGAAAGTTTTCGATGATTCGGAAGGTTTGCTTTTTTAATGCGGTATCGGGTATTTAATATAAATTTCACTGAGCGGTTATAGTGGAATTTTCACTGTTATTTGAAACTCTTGACATTATGTGGCACTGATGACTTGGCTGTTAGTGATGCCAAACTGGTTCGACGATGCAATGCTTTCGAATTAGGCTGAGTGACCATCGATTTTGATTGGCTAAGTGATAAACTATGCTAGATAGATCAATTAAGACCAAGCACATGAAATCAAACACGTGTTTGAAGTACTAGAAAGTTCAAAAACTTATCACAATGTACATCATACCAAGTAGACAAGCGAAACTGTGACCAGTACAACTAAAAAACTTATATTCAAAGGTATTGAGAAGAAAGAACAGATCCTGTTCAAATCTTTTTTAAACCTTGTGAAGAATGACCTCAACTATGATGTTGAGCTGATTCAAGACCCAGATACGCCACTTTCAGCTGCTGATTTAATTATTGCCGATGCGGGTTACACGTTTTCAGCAGAAGAAAAAAAAATGGCTGCGCTTCCTACGCTTAAAATAGGTGAAGACGCCAACCTTGTTGGCGATGATTATTTGCTGCGGCCAGTTCAATGGAGTGATTTTAAGGACGGTATGGCCCAACTTAGTTTTGATACAGTGGCCGAAGAGTTATTTGAAGATCAGCGAGTGTTACCCACAAAAATTTCTTTAGAGATTGGGGATGGTGATGACGTTGAAGACGACATTGATGAGGATGAAGAGGTATCACGTAGCTTTTCAGATGCCTCGGATTACAATTTCTCATTAGATAAAATGAGCATTGATTATCACAGTTTCACCAACAGTGATTACGTGAAAGTGGTTGATGACGTTAAAGGGTTTAACGACGACGATGATGATGGGACTCCTCAAGCCGTTGTGTTGGTCACCGACGATGAGAGTAGTGGCTCTAATAGCGTGTTGGTTATCGAAACAAACTCTCTGGATGCTTGGGAGTTGAGTGATTCAGAGTTTGACGATGTTCGCTCACAAACGGTGGAAACACCGTCAGAACTTGAATTGCCTGAATTAGCAGCCAAAGAGCGTCAAGAAGTTCGTGGGAAAATTGCGGCGGGCACAACGGTTGATAATAAAACAGAACTGTGGATGTCAGAACAAGAGGTGCTTGCTGGCTCGCACACGCTGTTTTTTATCAAGCCATCTGAGCGCAAAGTCTATTCGTCTAGAGAGCCTGGAAAATGGATCAAAGCAATGCGTAATAAGGAGTTGACCAGTGTTGATATTCCTGCAAAGTGGCGGCCATCAACAGATATGAATACCTACCCTTTAGAGCGTTTAATATGGGTTAACACCCTGATTGGTCGTAATGAAAAGCTGGATGATGACGTTGCCGATAATCATGAATTTATGTTGAAGTCTTGGCCTCACTTCGAACTACTTGAGCTTGATAATGCGTTACTGAAAATCACTACCATGTTATTTGTGGCACCAGAAAGTGCTTACAGTCTGATGCAAAAAACCGGTGAAAGTCGCGCTTTAGTTTATGGCATGATGAACGCGTGTAAAGAATTGGGTATGTTGGTCGACCCAGACCAAATTGAGCGTCATAATTCTGAGGTGCCAGCGCAAGACGAAGGTATGCTCGGTAAAATTAAAGACGTTTTCAGATAGTGTGTTTTTGTAGTTCTATGTTTAGATATTTACACAGCCGCTTTCATGTTTTTATTGCCTCCTATTTACTATTAATCGCATGATACCTTTCTGTATTTGCATCGAGAAAACACAGTGAGTAAAACAAATAACAGTGCCCCAAGTGTTGCGGTTACCGGCGTGACTGGAAGAATGGGGAGAGTGTTGGTTCAGGCCGTACACGCCAGTGAAGGACTTAAGCTTAGTGCCGCAGTGCAGCGTGAAGGCAGCACATTGATTGGCAGTGATGCCGGTGAGCTGGCCGGTATTGGAAAAATTGGGATTGGTGTTGAGCCTAAGCTTGAAGGCCTGAACTACGATGTATTAATTGACTTTACGTTAATCGAACCGTGTTTAACGCACATTGAGTTGGCGCGTAAGGCCGGTAAAGCCGTTGTCATTGGGACCACCGGTTTTAACGCCAATCAACGTGGGGTAATTGAGAAGGCTGCGCAAGATATTCCCATTGTTTTGGCCCCTAATACCAGCGTTGGTATCACTTTATGCTTGCATTTACTTCGGCAGATGGCGCCAGTGTTATCTGAAGAGTCAGACATTGAAATCATCGAAACTCACCACCGTCATAAAGTCGACTCTCCTTCAGGAACGGCCGTACGTCTGGGGGAAGTGATAGCCGATTCATTAGGGCGTGACCTCTCTAATTGCGCAGTGTATGGTCGTGAAGGAATTGGTGAGCCAAGAGACCGGGAAACGATTGGTTTCGCAACGGTCAGAGGAGGGGATGTGGTTGGTGATCACACTGTCCTATTTGCCAGTGAAGGTGAGCGTATAGAGTTGACCCACAAAGCGTCTTCACGTATGACATTCGCCAAAGGGGCCGTTAGAGCAGCCAAATGGCTCAGCACTCAATCAGCGGGTTTATATGACATGCAAGACGTGCTTGACTTAAGATAAGAACAATTGAGTTGCGTAAGTTTACAATGGCTATTAGCCATTGCACTAATTATTACCGTTTTAAGGCCGTTTCAGATTGCATATGTTAAAGCCTTTCGCTTAGAATACGCCCCGATGAAAAGGCCACCCAAAAAGCCAATAACTGATTCCGAAAAGGGAGAAGCCCAACGTTAAGGGCTTCTCCCTTTTTTTAAGTAAAATTTGTCGGAATGAACTGATTTTGTATAACTTGAACTGAATTGGCTTTACGAGCATGTCTTCATCGCGACAACCTAATCTATGAACGCTAACCTTCGACAGGTATTTACGTGAACACATCTGCTAAGCACACAGCACTACTGGCATTAGAAGACGGAACGCTCTTTTGGGGGCAGTCCATTGGTGCAGAAGGGCAATCCGTTGGAGAAGTGGTATTCAACACTTCAATGACGGGTTATCAAGAAATTTTAACTGACCCTTCTTATTCTAAGCAGATAGTAACCTTAACGTATCCGCACATTGGTAACACGGGCACCACGGTTGAAGACACCGAGTCTGACCAAGTGCATGCAGCGGGGCTGATCATTCGTGATCTTCCGCGCTTGGCAAACAATTGGCGTAACACTCAAAATTTGGACGACTATCTTAAGGAAAATAATACCATCGCCATTGCCGACATCGACACTCGGAAGTTGACTCGAATTTTGCGTGAAAAAGGAGCGCAAAATGGGTGCTTGATAGCCGCAAACTTTGTTGGTCAAGACGATGCAGAAAAAGCGGTCAAAGCCGCTCAGGGTTTTCCTGGCCTTAAAGGTATGGATTTAGCCCAAGAAGTGACCACCCAAGACGCTTATCAATGGGAACAAGCGGTCTGGTCTCTCGAAAGTGGTTATGAAAATAAACCCAATGGGCAATTTAAGGTTGTCGCGTATGATTTTGGGGTAAAGCACAACATTTTGCGAATCTTAGTGGAGTTGGGTTGTGAGGTAATTGTGGTTCCCGCTAAAACGCCAGCTGCCGATGTGCTGGCTGAAAACCCCGATGGTGTGTTTCTATCAAACGGCCCCGGAGACCCCGAGCCGTGTGATTATGCTATTGACGCGACGAAAGAAATCATTGCGGCGGGTAAACCCATCTTTGGTATTTGTCTTGGGCATCAAATTTTGGCCTTAGCCTCAAATGCTCAGACCGAAAAAATGAAATTCGGGCACCACGGTGCAAATCATCCAGTGCAAGATTTGGCCAGTAAAAAGGTCATGATCACAAGCCAAAATCACGGTTTTGCGGTGAAGGAAAAGGGGTTGCCGGACAACGTTGAAGTCACGCATCGCTCTTTGTTTGATGGCACTATTCAAGGCATTACTCGTACTGATGTTCCGGCCTTTTCGTTTCAAGGGCACCCTGAAGCCAGCCCTGGTCCACGTGATGTGGCGCCGCTGTTCGAACGATTTATTAAATTAATGCAAGCAGGTCGATAGACACGCCCCATTTTGCTTAAACAAGATTAGGAAGATAGAAATGCCAAAACGTAATGACATTCAAACCGTCTTAATTATCGGTGCTGGCCCAATCATTATTGGACAGGCCTGCGAATTTGATTATTCTGGGGTTCAAGCTTGTAAAGCATTGAAAGAAGAGGGCTATCGAGTTGTGTTGGTTAACTCGAACCCTGCCACAATCATGACCGACCCAGGGTTTGCTGATGCCACCTATATCGAGCCTATCAGTTGGCAAGCGGTAGAAAAAATAATCGAAGTTGAACGTCCAGACGCATTATTGCCGACCATGGGTGGGCAAACAGCACTTAACTGCGCGCTTGACTTAGAGCGCGAAGGCGTTTTAGCAAAGTATGGCGTCGAGATGATTGGCGCAAAAAAGGAAGCCATTGATAAGGCTGAAGATCGTGACCAATTTAAAGCTGCGATGCAAAAAATTGGGCTTGATATTGCCCGTGGTGACATCGCTCATACCATGGATGAGTCGTTTGACATTCTTGAAGATTTAGGCTTGCCCGTGATTATCCGCCCCTCGTTTACCATGGGGGGAACAGGCGGTGGTATTGCTTATAATAAAGAAGAGTTTGTGGAGATTTGCGAACGCGGACTAGACGCATCTCCCACCAACGAACTGCTAATCGAAGAGTGTATTTTCGGTTGGAAAGAGTATGAGATGGAAGTGGTTCGCGATCGCAAAGATAATTGCATCATCATTTGCGCAATTGAAAACTTTGATGCCATGGGAGTGCATACGGGGGACTCGATCACAGTCGCGCCAGCCCAAACACTGACCGATAAAGAGTATCAAATTATGCGTGATGCCTCATTGGCTGTGCTGCGCGAGATTGGAGTCGATACAGGCGGCTCTAATGTACAATTTGCTATTGATCCGAAAACGGGTCGAATGATCATTATTGAGATGAACCCTCGTGTGTCGCGCTCTTCGGCACTCGCATCCAAAGCCACGGGCTTTCCCATTGCCAAGGTGGCTGCCAAATTGGCAGTGGGCTATACGCTTGATGAGTTACGAAATGAAATCACGGGCGGTTTAACTCCTGCGTCATTCGAGCCCAGTATTGATTATGTCGTAACCAAAATTCCGCGTTTTGACTTTGTAAAGTTTCCGCAAGCCGACAGCACATTAACCACTCAAATGAAGTCTGTGGGTGAAGCAATGGCGATTGGTCGAACGTTTCAAGAGTCGTTGCAAAAAGCCATGCGCAGTTTGGAAATTGGCAGTCATGGTTTTGAACCACAGCTTGTTGGTCTTGAAGGCGAGTCTCGGGCCCAACGTTTAAGCGAAGCTTTACGTGTACCGAAAGCCGATCGTTTATGGTACATCGGCCAAGCGTTTCGTGAAGGTTTGAGCGTTAAAGACGTGCATGAGGCAACGGGTATCGAACCTTGGTTTTTGGCTGAGATCGAAGATTTAATCGCAACCGAATCACTAGTGAGTCGAACGTCACTCTCTTCGTTAACGGCGGACCAAGTGTTTTCTTGGAAACGTAAAGGCTTTTCGGATGTACGACTGTCTGAAATTCTTGGTGTAAGCGAAGATCAATTTCGTGCTAAACGTCACGCATTGGATGTGCGCCCTGTGTATAAACGAGTGGATTCTTGTGCGGCTGAGTTTTCCACCGCCACCGCTTATATGTATTCGACCTATGAGCATGAGTGTGAGGCTGAGCCTGAGACTACCAAAAAAATCATGGTTCTAGGTGGCGGTCCCAATCGCATAGGCCAAGGTATTGAATTTGATTATTGTTGTGTTCATGCGGCGATGGCGTTACGGGAAGATGGCTATCAAACTATCATGGTTAACTGTAACCCTGAAACTGTATCAACCGATTACGACACTTCAGATCGACTCTACTTTGAGCCGTTGACGCTTGAGGATGTGCTTGAAATCGTCCACAAAGAAGACCCAACAGGCGTGATTGTTCAGTACGGTGGTCAAACCCCATTGAAGCTGGCCAGACCACTAAAAGCCGAAGGCACTCGAATCATTGGTACTTCGCCAAAAGCCATTCATGACGCTGAAGACCGTGAAGAGTTTCAAGCGCTATTGAACCGTTTAAACCTAAAGCAACCGCCTAATCGTATTGCATCGAGTGAAGAAACCGCACTGTCTCTGGCGGAAGAAGTTGGGTATCCATTGGTTGTACGTCCGTCTTATGTTCTCGGTGGGCGAGCAATGGAAATCGTACACGACAGCGCGTCATTAAAAAATTACATGCACTCAGCGATTCAAGTATCGAATGAGTCACCGGTGTTATTGGATCGTTTCTTGAACGATGCAATTGAAGTGGATGTTGACGCTATCTGTGATGGTAAGCGGGTTGTTATTGGCGCCATTATGGAACACATTGAAGAAGCAGGTGTTCATTCCGGCGATTCAGCGTGTTCGCTGCCGCCTTTTAGCTTATCTGAAGAAATAAAAACTGAACTCAGAGAGCAGACCAAAAAAATGGCGCTTGCGTTGAATGTAATTGGTTTAATGAACGTTCAATTCGCCATAAAAGGCAACACGATCTACGTACTGGAAGTGAACCCACGAGCTTCGCGTACGGTGCCGTTTGTCTCCAAAGCCACATCTCGGCCGTTAGCCAAGGTGGCGGCTTTATGCATGGCTGGTAAGTCACTGGATGAACAAGGCATCGATGATGAAATTGTTCCCGATTACTATTCGGTTAAAGAGGCGGTATTTCCGTTTGTTAAATTCCCAGGTGTTGATACATTACTGGGACCTGAAATGAAGTCGACGGGCGAAGTGATGGGCGTGGGCCGCACATTTGGTGAGGCGTATGATAAATCTCAGCAGGGCAGTGGTTCGGTGATACCACAGACAGGCACGGCCTTGTTCAGCGTACGTAATTCAGATAAAGAAGCGGCCATTGAGCTAGCCAAATATCTCAGCGGAGCAGGTTTTAATATTGTCGCCACACGCGGCACAGCTGCCGCTTTTGAGGCGGCGGGTATTCAGGTGAAAGCCGTTAATAAAGTTGCCGAAGGGCGACCACATATTGTCGATATGATCATCGATGATCAGGCTGACTTGGTCATTAACACAACGTCAACTACCGGGTCAGTGAGAGATTCGTATACGATTCGTCGTGAAGCACTGATGCACAAAGTGACCTATTCAACGAATATTTCTTCGGCCCGTGCTATGGTAGCTGCTCATAAAGCATTGTGTGAAATGCGTGTTAGCAAATTGCAAGATTTGCATGAGTCGCTTAAGTAGCGTTTAGATTAAGTAAAACATCAGTTTATAAAAGATAGAAAAATGGATCGTGTATTGTTAACCGCCAAAGGTGCGGAAAGGCTGCAAGCCGAGCTTAAAAACTTAAAGAGTGTTGAGAGACCGAAAATTATTGAGGCCATTGCCGAAGCCAGAGCTCATGGAGACTTGTCGGAAAATGCGGAATATCATGCTGCGCGTGAGCAACAAAGCTTTATTGAAGGTCGCATTAAAGAGTTGGAAGGCAGTCTAGGCGTTGCCGAAGTAATTGACCCCGCTAAATTGAATATCAGCGGCAAAGTAGTATTTGGCACTTTGGTGAAACTCTATGATGTCGACACCGACAAAGAAGTGAGTTACCAAGTGGTGGGTGACTTAGAAGCTGATATTGATCAAGGAAAAATTTCAATCAGTTCGCCAATCGGTAAAGCTTTAATTGGCAAGCTGGAAGGTGACGAGTTTACTTTTCAGGCACCGGCCGGGGAAAAAACCTACGAAGTAGTATCAGTTAATTATGATGCCTAGTATTTAGGCGGTTGGCTTTGTGAGAATGAGGGGAACGGCTTGCAAAGGTTTTGACGAAGAGATTTGATGGCGCGCTCACTTTAAAAAGTTGGTGCGCGCGATTTGATAAAACGTTCAATGATGATTAGATTGCCCACTAAGTAACGTCAAGGAATGGCAAAAACTAAGGTGGGCATTGGTGCTTTATTTGGCTGCCGCGGTTCAAAGAAAAAAGCTTGGTTTGCCAAAGACACCGAGCTTGATGTATATATATATCAGACGGCGCTATCATAGTGACTTTTATCTTAGGGGCCTCGAATGTAAATGAGAGTTAGTCCTTACTCGAGTTTTAAAACTCATTCGATTAAGATGCCCAAACACTACGCCATTACTCTGCTGTCAAAAATGACTCATGAGTGAAGCTACTTGATTGACCCCTTTAAGAATACCTTTACTAAAGGTTTGTGTGCGTTGTCACTGTGTGTGTTGTTGCTCACCGTATGAGGAATGCTCAGCCTATTTAGTTAAGGTTTTAGTTAAGGTTTTAGTTAAGGTAATGCATTAAGAAAAACATCTCAGGAGAGACATTGAAATTTTCCATTAGTACGTTCGAGTCGTCTAACATCGTAGGGGATCGCACTCAGCACAGCATTGTTTCGCAAGTATTTAAATCGCTGCGAACGGCGTCCTTTTTTTTAAGTTCTGTGCTGTTATTTACTCACCACCTTAATGCTACTGAGGTTGATGGTGTGACCTCGGCGACAACACTCCAACAGCCTTACGATGAGGCCAAATTAGCCCTGGTGGCTTTGCAGTTTGATGCAAGTGAAGCACCGGCTAAATTAAGTTACCAGAAGCGCATCTCCGAAGTGCTTGAATCAAAGGTACCCATACTGGGTTTGAATCTTGAACAAGGGTCTAAAGAAAAAGTGGCTCAAGATGTGGTGTTAGCTAACGAGTCTGTTCGGCAATCTTCGTATTCACCTCAGCACGGTAAACCATTACGAACTGAAGTGATGTCAGTAAAACCCGCTTTACCTGGGGATATTGTTGGCACTAATGGTGCTTGTGAGGCGACTGAGTGTTATCGAGTCAATCTCTACAACTTTTACTTTAACAGTTCCATTAGTGCGTTGGTCGATGTCATTGGAAAAAAAATAGTCGCCACAGGCAGTCTAGCCGAGACCCAACCGGAGCTAAGCGAACGACTAAGGGCGCTTGCGGTGGACATTGCGAAATTTGAGCCGGCAGTGCAATTAGAGGTGTCTCGCTATTTAGACTTTATAGGTGATGAAACCCAAGCTCGTGATATTCGACCTGTAATGGTGGATACTAAATCCGCGCTTCGAGACACCTTATGCGAACGCTCCAAACACCTGTGTGTTGCGCCGACGTATGTATTGGGTGATAAGGCCATGTGGGTTATTGTTGATTTAACCGACATGAAGGTCGTAGGAGTACGTTGGACAAACGTGGGTAATGCAGGCCCAACAACAGTGATTACTGAACGTATTTTAGAGAATGAATATGTGTTCAAAAACTTTTGTGAGGAAGTATCCAGTCACCAACAAAATGGCTGGAAGTTTGATTATCACATCACCAGCTCTGACGGGTTGAGAATCGCCAATGCGACATACGCAGAAACGCCTGTTTTTGCCTCGGCTAAGGTCGTAGATTGGCATGTTAGCTATTCTCAAGAAGATAAATTTGGCTACAGTGATGCAACTGGCTGCCCTATGTTTAGCTCGGCGGTGGTGGTTGCATTTCAAGGACCTGAAATCACCCCTATTTTCATTAAAGGTAAAGAAGTGGGTTTTGCCATATCACAGCAATTTCAACAGCACTCATGGCCCGCTCCGTGCAATTATCGGTATGAAGAGAGTTATGAGTTTTATGATGATGGGCGTTTTCGTGTGGCGCTAAAGAGTCATGGTCGCGGCTGCGGCTCTAATGGTACTTATCGTCCCGTTTTTCGTATGGACTTAGGTAAATCGTCTGATAATTCGTATTACTCAATACAAGACTGGGATGACCAATGGCAGCCAATAAAACACGAATCCTGGAGCCAGCAAAAAACGCCCGATCGTTTGCAATATAAGCGATACAGCCACCGAATTATCGATGCTAAAGGCCAAGGGTATCTGATGGAACCCTCGCACGGTCAATTTGGTGACGGTGGGCGAGGAGATAACGCGTTTATATATATCACAGCCCAAAACTCAAATAAGGAAGAAGGTGATCGAGACTTAGTTACTCTGGGCAGCTGTTGTAACAGTAACCATGAACAAGGCCCAGAGCAGTTCATGCAACCTCGTGAAGAGTTACTGGGGCGTCAGCAGATATTATGGTACGTTCCGCAGATGAATAATGATGGTACAAAAGGTCAAGAGTACTGTTGGGCTGAAAACAAAGTGGTGGACGGTACACTTAAAACCAAAACATGGCCTTGCACCGCTGGGCCAATGTTTGTGCCAATCGAGCGCTCGAAGTGAGGCGTATTGATCGGCATGTCAGCGCATTCTTAGCCACCGTTTGGCTGAGCTTATGCGCCACCGTAACCGCCCAAACTCGACCTTACATTGATGCTTATGCGTGTGCCGGCATGCCTCGCTTTATTCAAAACCTGGACCTAAAGACACCGGTCGCAATTGACACCAGTATTTCTAGATTACCTGGCATTGTAATTCGCGAATTGCAAGGCCAACGGCGGTTGTATCAAAAAGAAAGCTGGAAAAACACGGGGCATGTTGGTAGCAGCGTTCGTGATGCTCAAGGTGCGATTTATGTGGCGCCAATACCCAGCATCGCTTTGGATACCAATCCATTAGACAAACGCAATCGAATTTATAAGGTCCATTCTGGTAGCGGTGATATTGAGGTGTTTGTTGATCTGCCTAAACCAGCAGAGCAAACGCAATCAAACCCCTTTGGGACACTCGGTTTGGCAATTGATTGTCAAACCAATTCGCTTTACGTAAGCTCGGTGGCACACTCCACACCAGCACAGGTGGCGGGCATTATTTATCAGTTAGACTTAACCACTGGCAAAGTTTTAAGCCGTTTTAACGGTGTGGATGCGCTCAGTTTGGCTGTGTTCAATTCACCCAAAGGTAAGCAGTTGTACTACGGTGATGCGCGTTCATCGAACTTGTATTCGGTGCGTTTACGAAACGACGGTGGTTTCACCAAAGGACAAGCACCGCAACGTCAACTCTCATTGTTAGAGCAGAAAAACGGCGACAGTACCCAAATTCGTAAAATACGATTCAAAGCTGATCCGTCAGGCCGATTAGCCATGGTTTTAGACGACACCGAATTCGCCTATCGCCCAGCCGCAGAAACCATGAGGCGCTACAAGAAGTATTTTTTTATTCTTATGCCTGAGACAAATCACTGGCGCTTGATGTCAATCCAGTCTCAATAATTGCCGTTTCTTTTATCTCTTGATACGCGCTTATTCTGATTACAAACGCCAGTTAATTAGATATGTGTCGATCATTAAGATCCACATCAGCAAAACCATTTTTATTTTGCTTATCATCAAATGTTAAATAATGTGAGATATTTTACAGTTGCATAGTTGTATGGATTTGTTATAGACTGATTTTAACAATTAGCAATACTTAATAACTAGGGATCCTGTGGGGGGATGGTACATGGTTACTAATTTTTTGGGTTGGGTGCATGCAATGCTTCAAACCGATTTAAATTTGGGCACTTCATGTTAGTGATGCTCAAATTGCTTAATTGTATTCTTCTTAGAGACGCAGCTCTCGTCTGCTTGCTGCGAACTTTCTATCAATGCGTGTTGAGTTCTCATGATCTCCGTTCGCATGCGTACGTTTCCCCCTTTTTATCATTCCGAATACATTCATGCGTAAGCGCTTTGCGGTTGACTGGTGTGTCAATTTGTAATGCTGTGCGTGATCTGACATCTGACAAAAGGGGCAGTCAATGGGACGCAAACAAAATAGGTTGTGTGTAACAGCTCGTTTAACTAAAAGCATAAAACCGGCACTGTTAGAACGCGCACACACAGGCCCAGTGCCAAGTTACCTAAGAGCGTTAGCACTTATTGTTGCAGCAATGGTTTGCATGCTGTCATCAACATTGGCGCTGGCCACCGGCTCCTTGAGCGTGACTAAATTAGTTGACTGGAATGGTCGAACGCCTGTGCCGAGCATGGCATTTTCCTATACCGTTACAGGGCCAGCTGGGTTTACCTCTATTAATGATACCTTGGTTGACGGTGCTACCGATACGTTTACTGGTTTGCCGTTTGGCGATTACACGATTACCGAGACGTCTCCAGGAACCGGTTGGACTATAACCTATACCGTCGATGGTTCTTCACCACAAGTTGCAGGCACACTGTCGCTTTCAGGGGGGACTATTACTCCGGTTACCGCTGCGCCGATATCCGGCTCAGTCTACGCGGATCAAAACAGCAATGGTGCTTTCAACTTAGGAGAATCTGGTCTGGCTGGTGTTACGATCACCGCCTATGGCGCCGACAATGTCGTGTGTGGCACCACCACCTCGCGTGATGGCAGTGGGTCTCCATCGGTGGGTGCCATTGGCAGCTATGAATTGACCCCGAGTTGCAGTGGGCCATGGCGCTTGGAGTTTGTTGACTCACTCTTTGGTCTTCAACCGAGCTTTGTTGGAGCGGATAATGGTTCAACCACCTTGTTCATTGATGATAATAATCTTACGGGCAATAGTGTGGGTTTCATTGATGCTGTTGGTTTTTGCCAAGACAACCCTAAAGTAGTGACACCCATTTACATTAATGGTGATCAATCTGGGGCGCAATCGGTGATGGCTAGCGTTAACTACGACCGTACTGGCAATGCTGCCACTGTGGCACAAGCCAGTCAAATTGGGTCAACATGGGGGTTGGCATACCAACGAGATACGGATGTTTTGTATGCTTCGGCTGTCGTGAAGCGACATTCAGGCCTTGGTTCTCTAGGTATTGCTGGCATTTACGCTATTTCTGACCCAGCAGGAACGCCATCCCCGAGTAATTTTGTGGATGTCGGTGCATTGGGTATTGATTTTGGCACCATCGGGTCAAATGCAGCGCGTGGTTTACCTGCCAATGTAGTAGAGCAAAATACCGATGCGGCAGCCTATGGGCAAGCGGGTGTAATTGGTATTGGTGATATTGATATTTCTGATGATAACGCCACCTTGTGGATGGTTAACTTAAACAATCGGTCGCTGGTGAGCCTAGATGTTGCTGGCGGCGTTGCCCCTTCTGCGGCACAAGAATTTGATGTGCTGGGTACGGCGGGTGTGCCGAGTTGTACCGATGGTGTATTGCGACCTTGGGCACTCAAATTGCGAGGTGATACTGGTTATTTGGGTGCCGTTTGTACGGGGGAGAACCAGGCGGATGCCGGCGTTGCTGGAGCCGGCCTAACGTTAAACATTGCTCGTAATTTAGTGGCCTATGTTTTTTCATTTAATACTTCCGACCCCATGGGAACCTTTACGCAGGAATTGGAGGTGCCTCTTAACTACAGCAAAGAGGGCGCCAACGATGCGGGCGTTAATACCGATATTTGGATGCCTTGGCGTAACACCTATAATGACGCGCTTTATAACGGCATCTTAGGTCAGCGCCCCACACCTATGTTAACTGATTTGGAATTTGGTGATGACGACCACCTTATTCTCGGGTTTGCCGATCGCAGTGGTTTTCAGATTGGTGGTTTGAACAGGCAGCCGGATAATCCCGGTGCAATCACAAGTTTCGCTTTCCCTGGCGGTGGTGCCATCGGTATTCAAATCGGGGGAGATGTCCTTAAGGCTTGCGAAGATGGAACCGGCAGTTTCATACTGGAAAATAACGGTAGCTGTGGGGGTGTTAGTGGTAGTGGGCCAGCGAATTCTGGCCCAGGTGGTGCTTCGTTCTTTGATGCGCGTTCAGGTATAAACGCACACCGTGAGGCATCCACAGGAGGGTTGGCGGTATTGCCAGGTAGTGGTGAAACGGTTTATTCCGCCATGGATCCTGAAACAACGATCTTCTCCGGCGGCTTTCAATGGAATAATACCGTTGCCAACGGCGCGCGAGTTGCTGGTTTTCAACTGTGGAATGGAACTGAGTTTGACGTTGGTTTTGGTGGTGGTGGCCGTTTTGGCAAAGCCAATGGCCAGGGTGACGTGGAGATTTTGTGTGATCAAGCACCAAATCAAATTGGTAACCGTGTTTGGGATGATTTTGACCAAGATGGCATTCAAGACCCCGGTGAACCTGGCCTTAATGGCGTTGAGGTGGTCTTAACCCCAGTGGCCGGCGGCTCACCAACAATGATTACGACCTCGGGTGATGGAAACTATTTATTCCAAGTCAACCCACAAACCGCCTACACCGTAACCATCCCCAGTGCGCCCACCGGTTACGTTCTTAGTCCTATCAATGCAGAAGGCAATGCCAGTAATGATTCGCAGATTGACGTGCGTGATAGTGATGCATTTGATGACGTTGGTGTGGCCACAATCAATTACAGCAGCGGCCTAGCGGGACATAATAATCACAGTCTGGATTTTGGCTTCTTTATTCGGCCGAACTCAACTGTTGTGATTAATAATACTGCGCCCCCCAGTGTTTCACTTGGTTCAACAGTCTTTGGTGACCTGAACAATAATGGTATCCAAGATGCTGGCGAATTAGGCATTCCTAATGTCAGAGTCCAAGTGTTTAACGACAGTGGGGTAGAAATTCAGGTCGGGGCGGATGGCATACTCGGTAATGCCGATGATTCAAGTGGCGGTATGTTGACGGACGTTAATGGTAATTATTTCTTCCAAGACCTTTTGGATGGCAATTATCAAGTGCGTATTCCAGTCAGCAATTTTATGGCAAGTGGTGCGTTAGCAACCACGCCAAGCTCGTCAACCGATATTGCAACCACTGCAAACACCGACGCAACGGGCGTCGATGAAGACGATAATGGGATACAAACCGCGGGCAGTGCCACTGCCGTGGTATCACCAATGATTAACCTGGCGGATGGGACTGAAACCGCAACCGAAACTAACCTTGGTGGTTCCGGTGGTGATGCGCAAGATAATGCGAATGATGATAATGGCGATATGCGCCTGGACTTTGGCTTTTATGCTCCTGTGAGCCTTGGTTCCACTGTATTTAGCGATCTCAATAATAATGGTACGCAGGATGCTGGAGAACCTGGTGTCGAGAATGTGCTGGTTCAACTTTTTACCAGTGTTGGCGTAGAAGTGCCAGTGGGGCCCGATGGCATTTTGGGTACGGCGGATGACTCGGTGGGCGGAATGATGACCGATGGGGCTGGAAATTACCACTTTCAAAATTTGGTGAGTGGTGATTATGAGGTTCGAGTGCCTGTCAGTAATTTTGCAGCTGTCACCGGGGCGCTAAATGATTTGAACACCTCGTCTACGGACATTGCAAGCTCTACAAATACCGACGCAACTGGCGTTGATGAAGACGATAATGGTTTACAAACTGGGGGGGCGGCTACGATTGTTGTTACTCCAATCATTAACTTAACCGCCGGAGCTGAAACAGCGGTAGAAACCAACGCAGGAGGGTCCGGCGGCGATGCACTGGATAATGCTGATGAAAGCAGCGGTGACATGCGTCTTGATCTTGGTTTTTATGCGCCAGTTAGCTTGGGGTCTACGGTATTTGGTGATCTTAACAACAATGCAATTCATGACGCTGGCGAAAGTGGTTTAGCCAATGTGGTGGTGCAATTATTTAGCGCTACTGGGGTAGAGGTACCGGTAGGTCCAGATGGTATTTTGGGTAACGCCGACGACGCTCTAGGCGGCATTAGCACAGATAGCAGTGGAAATTACCACTTTCAAAACTTGGTAAGTGGTGATTATGAGGTTCGAATTCCAGCCAGTAACTTTGCTGTTGGTAATGCACTGCAACTTTACCAAGGTTCCTCTACGGATATCCCAAGTACCGCAAACACTGATGCTACTGGCATTGATGAGGATGACAATGGATTACAAATAGGAGGCCCTGGAACACAAGTGGTGTCGCCCATTGTTAATCTGACCGCCGGTAATGAAAATGCCGTTGAGACGAACGTTGGTGGGTCAGGTGGTGACATCTTGGACAATACCAACGAAAGTAATGGTGATATGCGTCTTGATTTTGGCTTCTTTCAAGCCGTTAGTTTGGGTTCAACGGTATTCAATGATGTAAATAATAATGGCACGCAAGACTCTGGTGAGTCAGGCCTTATTGGGGTCAACGTGCGGCTATTCAATGATTTGGGCATTGAGATCGAAGTTGGGCCTGACGGTATGCTAGGAACCTTGGATGACAGTACTGGCGGCGTGTTGACGAGTGCAAACGGTAACTATTATTTTGACGGACTGCCACCGGGTGACTATCAAGTGCGTTTGCCTGTTAGCAACTTTGCAACGGGCAATGGCTTGGCGGCAACCCCAAGTTCGTCAACCGATATTGTGACTACACCAAATACCGACGGCAGCGCAGTGGATGAAGATGACAATGGTCTACAGGTCGGTGGCAGTGCGAGTGCCGTGGTATCACCGATTATCAATCTAACGGCTGGTGCTGAAACGGGTCTTGAAACCAACCTCGGTGGATCGGGCGGTGATGCGCAAGATAACGCTATTGAAAATAATGGCGATATGCGTTTGGATTTCGGCTTCTATGATCCTGTTAGCCTAGGGTCTACGGTGTTTAATGACGCGAATAATAATGGCGTTCAGGACCCAACTGAGACCGGGATTGCCAACGTGAATATTCAGCTGTTTACTTCAGCTGGGGCGGAAGTCCTCGTAGGGGCAGATGGTATTTTAGGCACAGCGGATGACGCTGTCGGTGGCATGTTTACCAATGGCAGTGGTCACTATCACTTTCAAAATTTAGTCAGTGGTGATTATGAAGTGCGAATACCGTCGAGTAACTTCACGGGTGCTAATGCTCTGGAGAATATGGGTACATCTTCAACTGATTTGACGACAACTGCGAATACCAATGGCAGTGGCGTGGATGAAGACGACAATGGTTTACAACCAGGGGGAAGCGGTACAGCTGTGGTGTCACCCACCATTACGTTGACCGCAGGTGCGGAAACCGCTGCTGAGAGTAACGTTGGTCTCAGCGGCGGTGATGCATTGGATAACGCCGATGAAAACAGTGGAGATATGCGCCTGGATTTTGGCTTTTATGCTCCTGTATCGTTGGGGTCAACGGTTTTTGCTGATGCCAATAATAACGGTTTGCATGACGCCGGTGAACGTGGCTTGGCTAATGTGGTGGTGCAATTGTTCGATAACACGAATGCCGAAGTGCCAGTCGGGCCTGACGGCATATTAGGAACCTTAGACGACGCTATCGGTGGTGTCACGACCAACATTAATGGCAACTATCATTTTCAAAACCTAACGGGGGGCGACTACGAGGTTCGCATACCCGTCAGTAACTTCGATACGGGTAACGCATTAGCTAGTTATCTAGGGTCTTCAACAGACATTGTTAGTACACCCAACACAGATGCCTCTGGTGTTGATGAAGACGATAACGGCCTACAAGCGGGTGGCCCCGGTACTCAAGTTGTCTCACCTATCATCAATTTGACCGCAGGTGCAGAGACAGGCGCTGAAACCAATAACGGAAGTTCTGGTGGTGACGCTTTAGATAACGGCAATGAAAACAACGGCGATATGCGTTTGGACTTTGGTTTCTTCCAGACCGTTAGTCTAGGTTCAACGGTGTTTTCTGACATCAATAACAACGCCATACAAGACTCATCTGAAACGGGTTTGGGTAATGTGGTGGTTCAGTTGTTCGACGGCGCTGGTGGTGAAGTGTTGGTTGGTGCCGATGGCATGCTCGGCTCATCTGACGACGGTGCCGGAGGCGTGTTAACCGATGCAAACGGTAATTATTATTTTGATGGGTTACCCCCAGGAGATTATCGTGTGCGAATTCCTGATGCTAATTTTTCAGTGGGTAACGGTTTGAACAATTTGCCTAGCTCCTCAACGGATATTGCGACCACGGCAAGTACTGACGCTTCAGGCATAGATGAAGATGATAATGGATTGCAACCTAATGGGTCAGGAACTCAGGTAGAGTCGCCAATCATTAATCTCACAGCGGGAGCGGAAACAGCGCCAGAAACAGATGTGGGTGGTTCTGGCGGTAATGCTCAAGACGATGCCAATGAAGCCAATGGCGATATGCGTTTGGATTTCGGATTCTATGATCCGGTCAGCCTTGGTTCTACGGTATTTAATGATGCTGATAATAATGGCCTTCATGAACTGGGTGAAAGTGGTGTACAAAACGTGGTGGTTCAGTTATTTGCCAATAGCGGAGCTGAAATTCCTGTTGGCCCAGACGGTATTTTAGGCACGGCGGATGATACTTTAGGCGGTGTACAAACCGATTCAAACGGAAATTATCATTTTCAGAACTTGGTCAGTGGTGACTATCAAGTACGCGTGCCGATAAGCAATTTTGCAGTGACCGGTGCTTTGCAAGGCTTACCTACCTCTTCTAGCGACATTGTTACCACGCCAAATACTGATAACAGTGGGGTCGATGAAGATGATAATGGTTTGCAGGCCGGTGGCAGTGGCACCATCGTTACCACTCCTATTATTAACTTAACCGCCGGAGCTGAAGCTAATGTTGAAACGGATTTAGGAGGATCGGGCGGTGAAGCCTTGGATAATGCCGATGAAAACAGCGGTGATATGCGACTTGATTTGGGTTTTTACACGCCTGTGAGTGTTGGTTCTACTGTGTTCGCAGATGTTAATAATAATGCCATGCATGATGCCACTGAAGTTGGCATTGCCAATGTGGTTGTGCAATTATTTACTGACTCCGGTGTAGAGATACCCGTAGGGCCTGACGGCATACTTGGCAGTCTCGACGATGCTCTTGGAGGTGTGGTGACTGACGGTAACGGCAATTATCATTTTCAAAATTTAGTCACGGGCGATTATCAAGTGCGTATTCCCATCAGCAATTTCACCGGTGGCGGTGCGTTGATGGTTAACACGGGCTCTTCCTCTGATATCGTCAGCACAACGAGTACAGACGCAACCGGTTTAGACGAAGACGATAATGGTATTCAGGCCGGTGGTTTTGGTACCGAAGTGGTGTCGCCAGTGATTAACTTAACCGCCAATGCCGAAACCAATGCGGAAACGGATGCTGGAGGGTCTGGTGGTAATGTGCAGGACGACAGTGCGGAGACCAGTGGTGACATGCGATTGGACTTTGGCTTCTTTGCACCGGTGAGTCTGGGGTCCACTGTATTTAATGACATCAATAATGATGGTCAGCAAGCGGCTGGCGAGTTAGGTATCGCTAATGTTGTGGTTGAATTATTGAACGCGGCTGGGGCCGAAGTGTTGGTTGGATCAGACGGCATTTTAGGCACGATTGATGACGCTTCCGGCGGTATGTTGACGGATGCCAGTGGCAACTATTTCTTTCAAAGCCTACCGCCAGGTGATTATCAAGTACGTTTACCGATCAGTAATTTTACCACCGGTGGTGCATTGCAGGTGTTGGCCAGTTCTTCAACGGACATTTCCACTACGCCTAATACCGATGCCGCTGGCGTTGATGAAGATGACAACGGTCTTCAGGTCGCAGGTTCAGGCACGCAGGTGCTGACTCCCATCGTTACGCTTACAGATAACGGTGAAGTCGGTCTTGAAACGAATGTCGGTGGCTCAGGCGGTAATGCGCAAGATGACGTCGACGACGACAATGGCGACATGCGTTTGGATCTGGGCTTTTATGCCCCTGTTAGTTTGGGTTCTACCGTGTTTGGCGATCTTAATAACAACGGCCTGCACGAAGCCGGTGAGAGTGGTATCGAGAATGTAACGGTGCAATTATTTAGTTCGACAGGAGTTGAGATACCCGTTGGTCCTGATGGGATCTTGGGTAGTGCTGACGACGCCCTTGGTGGTGTGTTAACCGACGGTAACGGTAACTATCATTTCCAAAATTTGGTGAGTGGTGATTATCAAGTTCGTGTTCCCGTAAGCAACTTCGTTGGCGGTGGCGCACTGGTTGCGGCGAGTACTTCTTCAACCGATATTACTACGACGGCCAATACCGATGCTTCAGGTATTGATGAAGACGACAATGGCATTCAAGCGGGCGGCAGTGGTTTTGCGGTGGTTACGCCGACTATTAACTTAACCGCCGGTGCTGAAACGGCAGTAGAAACTAACGCGGCAGGATCGGGCGGTGATGCTTTAGATAACGCTAACGAGAGCAGTGGCGACATGCGCCTAGATTTAGGCTTTTACGCGCCGGTTAGCTTGGGATCAACGGTCTTCAATGACGTCAATAATGATGGCATGCAAAACGTAGGCGAAACCGGTATTGCGAATGTGAGGGTGCGGTTGTTTACGGCCAGTGGCGTTGAAATTCCAGTCGGGGCGGATGGCGTGTTAGGCACGCTTGATGATGCTGTCGGGGGTACGTTGACTGACGGTGACGGCAATTACTATTTCCAAAACTTAGTGAGCGACGATTATCAAGTTAGCATACCGCTTACTAATTTCACTGTGGGCAATGCTCTTAATGAATTCCCGAGTTCTTCGGCTGACATTAGCACGACACCGAATACCGATAACACCGGCGTTGATGAAGATGATAACGGTTTACAAACAGCGGGCATAGGAACAGAAGTTGTATCATCCATCGTGAACCTGGCCGCCGGTGCTGAAATTAACCCAGAAACCGACACAGCGGGCTCTGGCGGTGCGGCGCAAGACGATGCCGCTGAAACCAATGGTGATATGCGGTTAGACTTCGGTTTCTTTCAACCGGTGTCATTAGGCTCCGTTGTGTTTGAAGACGACAATCAGAATGCCGTGGTCGACACGACCGACGGCGATGGCGTGCAACAAGCCGACGAGTTGGGTATCAATGGGGCCATTGTGTCGCTATTTACGTCAACCGGTCGACCGGTGATTGTTGACACTAATGGTGTTTATACCGCCGACCAATCAGGCGCGAACAACAGTGTGGTTACCAGCAACAGTTGGAATGGGCCCACGGGTGCTGTTACCGTGCCAGACGGCTCTTATAACTTCAGTGGTTTGCCCGCTGGAGATTATATTATTCGTGTTGAACCTGGTGTTGTGTTTGCACCTAGCCCAGTGCAAAACGCCACGGTGGATACCCGTAACCTTGATTCCAACCTTGACCTCAATCGTGTGACTGTCCACGGCACTTGGGAAAGTGGCGTCATCGCCTTAGTCGCGAACAGCACACCCAATGGCGAGTTAGATGCCAACGGTGTGGCTGAGGTAGACCCCAGTGGCATTAACCAGTTTGACGATCAGAGCAGCGATCTCACCGTGGACTTTGGTTTTGTGCAGTCCGTTGCGATAGGTAATACCGTTTGGCTTGATAATGGTGTGGGCAATGGTGACGCTAACGATGGCATACTCAATGGTAGCGAAGTGGGCATTAATGGCGTCACGGTAGAACTTTATCGCCGTGGTGATCTTGCTGGCACAGATGCGCCAGTGGCAACTCAGTTAACAGACTCACAGGGTCACTATCTATTTACCCTGTTAACGCCGGACACGTATTTTGTTCACATACCCGAATCCAATTTTGTTGCCAACGGGCCTTTAGTTGGTTTAACTTCGTCCGCTCCTGAGGGGGGGACACGCAAGACGACGATGACAGTGATGAAAATGGCATTAATACGCGAGTCGCTGGTGGTGTCTCCAGTTCGGATATTCAATTGTTGGTGGGGGCTGAGCCAGTGGGCGAGAGTGGCAATAATGATAACTTGCCTAACCCACAATTGGATGACAGCACAGACAGCACGGTTGACTTTGGTTTTGTGCCCATGCAAGTCGGCTCTATTGGCAACTATGTGTGGCTGGATGAAAACTCCAACGGAGAACAAGACGCGGGCGAATCCGGTATTTCAAACATTGTCATAGAGTTAAAAGACGCTGCCGGGACAGTCATTGCTACCACGGTGACGGATGCTAATGGAGGATATCTGTTTAGCGACTTGGTGGCTAATGATTATATTGTTGATGTTCAAGATGCAAGTTTGCCAAGCAATTTAACTCAGACTACGATTTTTACTAATACCGTCGATGGAGCTGATGTTGATAATGTGGATGATGATGGCGACTTTGGTAATAAAGACCATGCTGGCATGGGGTATCCGATTACCTTGGATGACGGTGAAGATAATCGGACGGCGGATTTTGGCTATAACTGGAATACGACAGACGAAGTTAATAATAATAATGGTTTAGCGGCACTGGGAGACCGCGTATGGATTGACGCTAATGGTAATGGCGTTCAGGAGATGAGTGAGGTGCCGGTAGCGGGCGTGGAAGTCAGTTTGTTTACTGATCCAGATGGCGATGGTGTGTTTGATGCACCTTATGCCCCCAACCCAGGCCAATTAACGGACGCAAACGGTCGCTATCTTTTTGATGACTTGCCCGTGGGTGCCTACGTGGTTACCGTCACCGACAGCGTTGCAGCCAGTCATGACGTGCTTGATGCGGCTTTGTTCAGCCAAACAGGTGACCCCGATCATTTTGCTGCGGATAGACTTACAGCGCAAGCTGGGCAAGCCAGTGACAACAGCTCTAGTTCAGCCATTGTGTTATCAGTTGGTGATGTGTTCATCAATGCTGATTTCGGCTATCAGCCTAACACACTAAGCGATCTTGGCAGTATCGGTGACACCGTTTGGTTGGATGCTGACAGTGATGGCAGCGGTCCGTTAATTGACTCAATTGACGGCATCAATAACCCATCAATCGGTCAGGGTAACGATGCGCAGTCCGATGATGGTGAGCCTTTTATTAAGGGTGTATCCGTTGCGTTGATTGCGGATATTAATGGCAACAGTTTTATTGACGCTGGTGAGCCGATTATTGCCACTGACATCACCGATGAAAACGGACAATACTTATTCGAAGGCTTACCTCTTGGTGAAGATTACATCGTTAGTATTACCGACACTGATAGCGTGTTAGCGAATTTGACCCCCACTTATGATCATAATGGTGCCTCCGGCACGCCTAATATGAGTGCTGTGCCGGCGTTGGCGGGCGACGACCGTGAACAAGATTTCGGTTACACCAGTGATGATTCAGAAAACGTGGACGACGGGCCGATAGGCAGCATTGGTGATACCGTATGGGGTGATTTAGACGGTTCAGGTGGGGATCAAAGTACGCAAGCCAATGAACCTGGATTAGCTAACGTGGTGGTCCACCTTTTTGTCGATGAAGACGGCGTGGCGGGACCCGACGACCTCAATCAAGACAGCATCATTGATGTTAATGATGCCCTTGTTAGTACTACTACTGACGGTAATGGTAGGTACCTGTTCACTGGTTTGCCACTCACAACTTATATTATTGGCGTAGATGACACCACATTGCCGGCGGGTTTTAGTGCCGCTAGCACCTACTTACCTCAAGGCGGAGGAATAGAAAACGACGTTAACACACTGAATGATCTCAGTGACCCTATTAGTTTGACGGCCTCGGTGCCAGCGAATCGAAATCAAGATTTTAGTTACCCAGTGATTATTGGTAATGCTGGCTCTGGTGTCATTGGTGACACTATTTGGGGTGATACAGACAGTGATGGCAATGGGCCATTTGGCGCAGGAGATGGTAGTGATGTCAATGAGCCTTTGTTTGCCGATGTAGTGGTTCGCTTGTTCGACGATAATGGAGAACTCTTAGCCACCCAAACCACTAATACCGATGGCGCGTACCTGTTTACTGGCTTAGATCCACTGGCGAGTTACAGCGTGTTGGTCGATAGCAGTACCTTGCCATCGGGTTACGCGAGTACACCAACCGGCGACCCTGAGGGCGACGGCAATAACGCTTCTTTAGTTAATCTCAATAACGGTAGCTTAGGTGTGGAAGACGGCGTTAACGACCCTGATGGAGAGAACGGTCAAAATCTAGGGCAAGATTTTGGTTACCCGCCGGTTATTGTGCCGCCGGCCGATGTGGTCGGCAGCATTGGCGACACGATTTGGTTTGATGTTGATGTCTCCGGTGGTAATCAAACTACTCAAGGGGCTGAACCTGGACTAGCAGGTGTGAGCATTAGCCTAACACCACCAGCGGGTGTGGACATCGGTGCTGGAGCTGGTAGTCCAATTAGCACGGTAACGGATGAAAATGGTGAGTATTTATTCATCAACCTGCCGTTAGATGCCGCCGGCGCAAGCCGTGAATATACCGTCACGCTAGACGCCAGCACTTTGCCAAATTACGTAAGTGAATCGCCGACTCATGATCCTGAAGGTGATGGCAATAACAGTGCGCTTGTTGGTTTATCGAATACAACGCCGGATGACCGAGAGCAGGATTTTAGTTACCCTCCAGCGGTACAAACGGCAAGTATTGGAGACACTATTTTCTTAGATAACGGCGATAATATTGGCGCCCAAGACGATGAGGATACGTTGATCGAGGGCGTGTTGGTTAATTTGTTGCTTGACACCGACGGCGATGGCACGCCAGAACTCCAAGCCGGTTCGCAAGTTACTAATCAAAACGGTCAATACCTGTTTACGGGCTTAAATCCAGAGTCGGTGTATGGCGTTGAGGTAGACGCTAATAACTTCAATGCGAATGGTCCATTGCAAGGCACCAGTAACTCAGTTGACCCGGATGGCGGCAATGATAATGAATCGGTCGTTGACCTGTCAGCCGTAGACGGTAATGCGGATGAAGATGGCCCGAACAATATCAATCGTGGCCAAGATTTTGGTTACTCCGCTAATGCGCCAGTTGATGTGGGCAATTTGGTCTGGTTAGATCGTGATGCCGATGGTGTGTACGAAGCCAACGGCTTGGACGCAATAGCGGGAACCGACGATGACGAAACGCCGATAGCTGGGGTGACCGTCGAAATTTTTCGGGATTTAGATGGTAATGGTGAAGTTGATTTTAACGAGCCATTGATGGGACAAACCGTTACAACGAATGCTGTTGATGTTAGCGAATTTGGCGCTGACGGTAATTATCTCTTTGCAAATTTACCAGCCGATAACTACGTCGTAAAAGTGACTGATCAGGACGACATCCTTACTGGGTATTGGCATTCTGAAGGGGCTGATCAACGCGCTGATAATCACTCTAAAACCGAGTCCTATACGGTGGATGCCACTCTTGGTGACAACCTCACCGCAGATTTCGGCTACTACGTAGAGCCTGGTTCGGTGGGTGATGTGTTGTGGGAAGACCTAAATGGCAACGGTTTATATGACCCAGACACAGAACCTGGCATTGACAATGTGATGGTTGAGTTCACCATTGAATACCCCGATGGCAGCACAATTGAGTTGGTGGATACCACCGAATTTGGCGGAGTGTATCGCTTTGATAACTTGAATTTGGACGAAGATTTTGATGGCATCGCGACGATCACTTACGGTAACGGTGGCGATGAACCATCGCATACGGTTGCGTTGAATGTGGCAACAACACCAGAGCATTTGATCCCAATATACACCTTTGATATCAATCCACAGAATACCGACTCCACAACCGTGGGTGGCGGTACGTCGGATCAAGATGATACGGACCAAGGTGGTGACGACGGTGTTAATGGCGAGTTTGCTTTCCCACCCATGGGCAGTGTGGATGACACCAACGACTTCGGTTTCGCCGAGGGCGGCAGTATCGGCAACTACGTGTGGTTGGATTTCGATATGGATGGTATACAAGACGCTAATGAAGATGGTATTGCCGGCGTCACGGTTAACTTGTTAGAAGACACCAATGGTAATGGCATTATTGACGGTGTTGAATTGACCATACCTGTGGTCTCTGCAATCACGGGACCTAACGGTGAATACCTGTTTCCAAGACTAACTCCTGGCAGGGTCTATATCACGCAAGTGGATTCCGTCACAGTGCCAACGGGATTTGTGCAAACCTACGATGAAGGCCTAACACCGGGTTCTGTGGGGCGTTTAGATCACACTTCAGCGCCAATCGTGCTTAGCCCTGGTGAGGAACATTTGACGGCGGATTTCGGTTACGTGCCACCGGCTGGGTCCTTGGGTGATACAATTTGGGTGGACTCTAACGACAATGGTTTGCAAGACCCTGGCGAAACAGGTCTGCCGAACATCACTATTAGCATTCAACCAGCGCCGAGTGTCGATTTGGGGGCAGGTTCAGGCGTAGCCATTACCACGACCACGGATGAAAATGGCAAGTACTTATTCACTGATTTGCCCCTCAATGAAACTTACATTGTGACCGTGCAATCGGGCATTCCGCCGGAGTATATGCTTTCAGAAAGTGGTTTGGGTGACCCCGACGTGCGTGATGGCAATAGTGAACCTAGCGCAGCCGATGGTGTAACTTATGTCTTACTCACCACTGACGATCCGGTGAACTTGGATGCGGATTTTGGTTATGTACCTAACGATTCGGTTAACAACTCAATCAGCGGTACTGTGTGGCGAGACAATGACGAAGACGGAAATGGGCCGCAAGGGGTTGGCGATGGAAGTGACAATGCTGAAGGCCCAATCCCCAGTGTGACTGTGAGCTTAATTCGAGATAACGGGGATGGTGTTTATAATCCTGTGGACGATCCAGTGATTGGAACCACGATTACCGACCCAACTGGCCGTTATGAATTTACCGGCTTACCTGATGGTGATTACTTTGTGTTAGTTACAGATCAAAGTAACGTGTTGAGCGGTTTGGAGCAAACCGTCGACAGCGATGACCCGGCCGCTCCAGGCACGTTTACGCCAATCACACCTAATCTCTCATTTGTGGACGATTTAGGTGTGGGTATAGCAACGCCAGCGGTGAATGACGAGCAAGATTTTGGTTACGTTGAACCTTCTAACACCGACGGTGACGGTTCGATTGGTGATACGATATTCTTTGATGCAAATAATTCAGGCTTGCCAGAGCCAGGTGAAGGAATTGAAGGCGTGGTCGTGCAACTATTTGGTCCAGGGCCTGATGGCATTATTGGTAACACCGATGATGTGTTGATTGCCAGCGAAACCACCGATGAAAACGGTAACTATCTATTCACTGGTTTGGGCACGTCAAACACAGGCATAGATGCCGGCACAGACTACCGTGTGGTGGTCTTAACCGACAGTCTGCCTAACGGTGGAAGTGGTTGGGAAAACTCAGTTGACCCAGACAGTCCCAATGTCGGTGATTCGGTTAGTACTGTTACGTTGACGCCAACGGAGCCTTCTAATGTGGATCAGGATTTTGGCTACTCCAGTAATGACAACAACACGATCAGAGGAACCGTTTGGCCTGATACCAATGGTGATGGTATGTTGGTGGAAGCTGGTCGTTTTGAGGGTGTGACCATAGAGTTGCGAGATCAAGACGGTAATGTGATTCAAACCACAGACACCGATATCAATGGTAATTTTGAATTTACGAATTTGCCTGATGGTATTTACACTGTAGTGGTAACCGACGACGATAATGTTCTGAGCGGTTTTGAACACACAGATTCACCGAACGGCTTAACTGATAACCGTGACAACACCAGTAAAGACGACACTGGCTACGTTGTGGATCTTGATTCAGTGGGCGCTAATCCCGACCCAGTGACAGACGGCACCAGTGATTTTGGTTATGAGCCGGTTGTCACTAATCCTATATCGTTAGGGGCGTTCTTAGCGCAGGAACAAGGTGATACGGTGGCTTTTAAATGGCAGACGCAGACGGAAGTTGCAAACTTAGGTTTCTATCTCTACGCCTTGATTGAGGGCGATTGGGAACGCTTGAACGACCAGCTAATCATCGGCCAAGGTGACTCGGTACACGCGCAATCGTACATTTTTACGGCACCAAGCGATGCCACAGTATTCGCGTTAAGTGATATTGATTTTCAAGGTAAAGAGACTCTGCACGGGCCGTTTGTTTTAGGCCAACCTTACGGTGTAATGTCTGAGCGTCACAGCATTGATTGGGGGGCCGAACGCGCTGAACGTGAGACCAAAAAAGTGAAACGTAAGCGGTTAAAAGAACAGCAACAAGATCGACGTATTCGGGAATTGATACAGCGTGCGCTGCGTCAGTCTTCGGTGCCCAATAATGGTGAGCCGTTAGCACCTACTCAGGTTAACGATTTAACGGAGGAAGCCGCATGAACACATTTCAGTCGCTCTTTTCGCTGATGTCTTACAGAGACTCATCAGCACTCAACGCTTTGGCTTTTAGTACTTTGACGTTTAGTACTTTGACGTTTAGTTCTATGGCTCTTTCAGCCAATGCTCTGATCAATTTAAAAACCACATACGCAGGCATTCACGAAGTGAGCTATGAGTCGCTGCGTAATAATGGCAGTGATTTGGCGGGCATCGACACCAGCGAGCTTTCACTGGCAAGTCAAGGCCATGCGGTTCCGATACAAGTGATCGGTGGCCCAGTGTTTGGTGCTGGTTCGTCCATCCGCTTTATCGCCACTCAGGTAGATACGTTGTATACCGATACGAACGTTTACACGTTAAGTCTCGGTTCAGGGCAACTTGCAACGCAATTTAAGATAAATGAAGAAGCGTCGACCATCAGTCCACGCATCCCATTTGCTAATAGCTATTTGGCGTTTGAGTCGTTTGCGCCACAAGCCAATTATTCATTCACGTCACCGGACGTGAACGACCCGTGGTACGCCAAGCGTATGGTGGCGGTGGGGCAGACAATGAGTGAGACCATTACTATTACGTTGGATGAAGTGGCTCCAGGCGGTAACGATGGACTTACCGGTGCCAAGATGAATGTGGATGTTTGGGGGGCGACCGACCTGCCTGGTTCTGGCGATGATCATCATGTGAAAGTGGCGTTAAATGGTCAGGAGTTGGTCTCTGGCAAATTTGACGGTTTGCAAGCCAAACAGTTAAGCGCACCTCTTTCTGGTGCTGTTACCGGCGCCAATCAGGTCAAAATTACGTTGCCAATGGACACCGGTTTTGCGTTTGATGCCGTGAATGTAAACAAGGTAGAGATGATCTATCCACGGCGCTTTATGGCCAAAGGTAACGTACTTAACTTCGAGTCAAGGAAACAGCAATTTCGAGTGCAAGGCTTTACACCCAATGCCAAGCAAAACGGCGTTGAAGCCTTAGATGTTGTGGTCATGCGAGAAGACGCCAATGGCGTAACCGAGATTACTAACGTCCGCAGTCGTTGCCGTCGCAACACTTGCCGCGTGGAGCTAGGCGGCACTGGCCAACTTGCCAAGTATTACGTTGCTGCCAGTGACGCTTTGTACTCAGCCGAACCCTCGCCCTTACCCTTAGAGGGTGATATTACCAGTGGCAACGCTAAGTATTTAATCATTAGCCACCCCGACTTTATTGGCCTCAATGGCAATAATGCACTGGAAGCCTTAGCCACCGAGCTGCAAAGTGAGATGGGCAGTGTCGCGATTGTGGATGTGGAAAGCATTTACGCCCAGTTTGGACATCACCTATTTGACCCACAAGCGATACGCAAGTATATCCAGTACGCGCATGCTAATCGAGGCACCGATTATGTGTTATTAGTGGGTGGTGACGTGTACGACTACCGTCAATTTGAGAATCAAGATGCTACCAGTTTCATCCCAAGTATTTACGCGGCAACGGGTAATAATATTACTTTCGCACCGGCGGATGCTAAATACGTGGACCTTGATGACGACAACGTGCCTGATTTGCCGATAGCTCGCTTGCCTGTACGCACAACGAGTCAATTAGAAACGTTGTTAGCCAAGCGCAACGACTATATTAATCGCGATTACGCTGGCACCGCATTGCTGGTCGCTGATGGCTATGACCAAGTACAACAATACGACTTTGACGATGATGCTGATGAAATTGAAGCCGATTATCTGAAAAACTTCCAAATACACAAAGCGTACGTTGATGAGCTGGGCAACAGCGCAGCGCGCCAAATGGTGCGTGATCAGATAAATCAAGGCACCACATTGACTGCTTTTTTTGGTCACAGCAGCACCAATCAATGGAGTTTTAACGGGCTATTTACCGGGCCTGACGCTGCGAATTTAAATAATCAAGGAAAACCCACCATCGTGACCCAATGGGGGTGTTGGAATGCCTACTACGTCAGCCCTAATGAAGACAGCATGGGGCACCGTTTTATGATGGAGGGGAACCGAGGAGCGGTGGCTGTTATGGGGGCCAGCACACTAACCAGCTCTAATGCCGAACGCCAACTTGCCCGACGGGTGTTCGAGCGACTTGCCAATGGCGAGAGGTTAGGTGACGCAGTCACTAAGGCAAAGCAAGACTACGCGCAAGACAACCCTAGTGATCTGGACGTGATTTTGGGGTGGACCGTATTAGGTTTCCCTGAGTTGTTGATTAACTAGGCTGGGCAATGGAATCACAACGAGCCATCATCAAAACCATCATCTGTCTGATTTACGATCAGGCATGGAGTACGTTACCGTGACAGCACAAAAGAACAAAGAAAAGCAAAGAAAAGGCCGAGCCTCTAATCGTAATAAATGTATGCGAAATCGTCGAAGTCTATTATTGGGTTTAGGCAGCAGTGTTGCCATGAGTGCGTGGCACAAACCGATTATTAATGCGGTACTCACGCCCGCGCATGCACAAACTTCACCATCACCATCACCATCACCACCGCCACCGCCACCGCCACCGCCACCGCCACCGCCACCGCCACCTGTGGCTTGCCCGATGCTTGTTGTCAGTAACGTGACTGCTGGGCCGGTTTCAGGTACCAACGTGCCGGCGGTCTGTACTGTTACGTTTGACTTGTTTAGCTCAGATGCCAGTATTGATGTTACTGTCATTTCTGTTGATTCAGGTACGCTCCCCGCGAACGTCATTGTCGACGTGCAAGACTTGGGTGTTGCCACATCCATCAGCGGCCCTCGCGTTATTTGGCGAGGCCCTGCTACGGATGCGCCATTCTGTTCGAATATTATGCCAATAGACAATATTACTTTTGCCGTCACGGCGAGTTGTGCTGATAACCCAGCACCATTCACGCAAGCCATCACACTTAATGATATTTTAGTGACTTAGATGGTGCCTTGACTTAATGGTGCCTGAGCGTGACTGAGTTTATTACTCTGCTAGACCTAATGGAGTTGATGCGTTAGTCGTTGATCTAAGGCTACTAGCCAGAGATCAACGATGGCAATGTTAAGAAAGAGGTTGCCAACCCTTTTTATTGTATGGAAGTTAGTTCAAACCTTAACACGAACTTTAATTTAGATAGTAGGTAAAACAATTTTTGGGTTTTTGTTTGCCCTGTACACCACGCCAACACGGCCAATTATTTGAACCGGCTCGCTGCCAGACTGTCCTGTTACTTGAGCCAGCAAAGCCACTTTTTCGGCTTTGCTATTGCTTGGAAGTTTGATTTTCACCAGCTCATGTAGGTCTAAGGCCAGTTCAACTTCGTTCATTACGGCTTTCGTTAAACCTTTGCCACCAATAGTGACAATTGGGTTTAAGTTATGGGCAACCCCACGTAGATAATTCTTTTGTTTTCCAGTCAGTGTCATTTAATGAGATAATTGCGGGCCGTTACCAATAATAAGCATTACAGCCCTCAGCCAGTAGGCGAGTTTTAGGCGCGTAATTCTACTCATTTTTGTAATAAATACACCTTTATTTGAGACGAAATGGCACGAAAAGGCAACAAAACAGGCGAGTGGGCCCGCCGACATATGAATGATCCATGGGTTAAAAAGGCCGTGAGTCAGGGTTATCGTTCGCGCGCGGTCTATAAATTCCAAGAGATAGATGAAACAGACAAACTGGTAAAACCCGGCATGGTGGTGGTTGATCTTGGTTCTGCCCCCGGTGGTTGGTCTCAATATATCAGCCGAAAATTTGGTTCCAAAGTCACCGTTATTGCAATTGATTTGCTGGAAATGGATTACCTTGAACACGTTCATTTTGTGAAAGGCGATTTTCAAGATGAGTCCGTGCTGAATCAAATTGATGCAATTTTGCAAGATCGAAAGATAGACCTTGTAATCTCAGATATGGCCCCCAACATTACAGGGGTTAGAAGTTCAGATGAGGCGTTGTATGAAGGTTTACTTGACTCTGTTCTTTATTTTTGTGAACAGCGCTTGAAACCGAATAGCCACCTGTTAGTGAAGCTGTTTGAAGGCTCGGCAGCCCACTACTTTCGTCGTGAAGTAAAAAAACAATACAAAAGCGGTGTTGTGCGCAAACCAGCAGCATCAAGGCCTAAGAGCCGAGAATTTTATTTTTTGGCCAAAAGCCGTTTAGTTAAATAATAATTTGAACTAATAAAAAGTGTATTACGCACACAATGCTCGCATAAGCCCTGATACACTTAGGTTCACAGGTTTAAAATCAGGCTTCTTTTACTACTTATAAGAAACATTGTTAGGAAAAATGAAGCTGGGGTATAAACCTATACGCTCTTTGAGTTAGGCATTAGGTCGCAATAATTAGCAGTAATAATTAAGGTTAGGTATCACCGTGAATAAAATCACCAATTACGTCATCATCGGCATCGTGCTTCTAATGGTCGGTTCGTTTATGGCCGATAGAAGCAGCAGTGGCATTAGTGCGCCTGCCGAAATTTCTTACTCGGAATTTATGAATAAAGTGACGTCGAACTCGGTTAGCCGGGTGGTGTTGGATGAAGGGGAACGACGAATCACTGGTGAAGACAGCTCTGGTAAAGTGTTTTATACCGTCATGCCGTATGATGATCAGCTTATCGATACGTTGCTTAAACGAAACGTTGCTTTCGAAGTTAAAGCCCCTGAAGGGCGTTCGCTATGGCAGGCGATTCTGGTCAACACATTGCCTATATTGCTTTTCATCGGTGTGTGGGTTTATCTCATGCGCCAGATGCAAGGCGGCGGCGGTAAAGGTGCCATGAGTTTTGGCAAAAGTAAGGCGCGTCTATTAAATCAAGAAAATAACCGAGTGACGTTTGATGATGTTGCCGGTGTTGAAGAGTCTAAAGAAGAAGTACAAGAAATTGTTGAATTCTTACGTGACCCATCCAAATTTCAGAAATTGGGTGGAAGAATGCCCAGTGGTGTGTTGATGACTGGCAGCCCTGGCACGGGTAAAACTTTATTAGCTAAAGCCATTGCCGGTGAAGCGCAGGTTCCGTTTTTCTCCATATCAGGTTCAGATTTTGTCGAAATGTTTGTTGGTGTCGGTGCCTCGCGTGTACGTGACATGTTTGAGCAAGCTAAAAAGAACGCGCCCTGCATCATTTTTATCGATGAAATTGATGCCGTTGGGCGTCAACGCGGTGCTGGTATTGGTGGCGGTAACGACGAACGTGAACAAACACTGAATCAATTATTGGTCGAAATGGATGGTTTCGAGGGCGGAGAAGGCATCATTGTTGTCGCGGCCACAAACCGCCCTGACGTACTTGATTCGGCGTTAATGCGTCCCGGTCGCTTTGATCGGCAGGTGAATGTGCCGTTGCCAGATATTCGAGGTCGAGAGCAAATTTTGAAGGTGCATATGCGTAAGACACCCATTGGCCGTACGGTTGATGCAGCCATCATTGCGCGTGGCACGCCCGGTTTCTCTGGTGCTGACTTAGCCAATTTAGTGAATGAAGCGGCTTTATTCGCGGCCAGGGCCAATAAAAAGCTGATTGAAATGGACGATTTTGAGTTGGCTAAAGACAAAGTAATGATGGGGGTTGAACGTCGCTCAATCGTGATGCCTGAAGAAGAACGTCTCAATACCGCTTATCATGAGTCGGGCCACGCCATTGTGGCTGAAGTGCTAAAAGACAATGCCGACCCTGTGCATAAAGTCACTATTATTCCTCGGGGCCGCGCCCTGGGTGTCACCATGCAATTGCCACAGGAAGATAAATACAGCCATGACCGCGAATATTTGCTGGCACGCATCGCTGTGTTAATGGGCGGGCGTATTGCCGAAGAGATATTCATGAAGCAAATGACCACAGGAGCCTCTAACGATTTTGAAGTTGCTACCGACATGGCCTATAACATGGTGGCGCGTTGGGGAATGAGTGATGAACTCGGCCCTAGAGTGTATGCGGACACTGAGAAAGAGATGATGTCTGGTATACGCAAAAAAATGAGCAACCAGACCGCTCAAGCCGTTGATGCGGAACAATCACGTATATTAAAAGAGCAATACGATCGCGCTCGCCAGATACTCGAAGACAACCGTGGCAAAGTTGAATTAATGACAAAGTGTTTAATTGACTGGGAGACCATCGATTCAAATCAAATAGCCGATATTATGGAAGGCCGCCCCCCTCGAGCGCCTTCTGATTTGCCAACCCCAAAAGAGAAAGACTCTGGGGATGACGGTGAAGATACGCCTGAAGTGAAGCCTCAATTGGATAAGCCAGCCAGCGAGTCTTGATTTTCATATAACTCTACCGTGTTGATTGAATTTACAAACAATTGATTCTCTAGTCGTATGCCAGAGAATAAGGTGCGCTCATTACTAGGCCGTAAACAGGCATTAATAATGGGCATTATTAACCTCACCCCTGACTCATTTTCCGATGGTGGTCAATTTAATTCAGTGGATGCGGCTGTTCGTCACAGCGAAAAATTGGTCGAAGAAGGGGCCGACATTCTTGATGTTGGTGGTGAATCCACCAGGCCTGGCGCTAATAAGGTGGCCACTCAGCAAGAATTAGACCGGGTTATCCCTGTTATTGAAAAAATAGTTCAAATCACTGAAATCCCCATATCGATTGATACGTATAAGCCCTCAGTAATGCTTGCGGCTGTTAATGCGGGCGCACAAATGATCAACGATGTGAATGGTTTGCGTTCCGAAGGCGCATTGCAAACCGTGGCTGACGTTGATGTTCCTGTTTGCTTGATGCATATGCTAAAGCAACCTAATACCATGCAAACAGCGCCGGAGTATGATGATGTTGTGACTGAGGTGATCGCTTTTTTGTTAGAAAGGCGTAAAGCCTGCGAGCGTGCGGGCATTTCCGGTGACGACGTTGTGATTGACCCCGGTATTGGCTTTGGAAAAACTCTTGAACACAACCTACTTTTGTTGCGAGCGGTGAAGCGCATGCAGACAGAAACGGCCTGCCGAATCTTGATTGGCGTATCTCGTAAGTCACTGATTGAAGAACAATTGGGGCGGTCGCTTGATGAGCGATTACCCGCGAGTCTGGGCTTGGCCGTTCAGTCAGTTCTTAATGGCGCAAAAATCATTCGCGTGCATGATGTGCGGGCCACATACGATGCCATTCGCATGGCTGAGGCTGTGCGCGATGTCGCGTACATTTGAGTTTCTAAAGTTTGAGCCTATTAAAAATAGCCGTGGATTGGAAAGTACTACAGACGGGTCCCTCTGATAGAATATGAGCATGAACATCATTATAAAAGTCGACATAAAAACTGAGTTGTTTTATGATTAAGGCATTTTTTGGCACAGACGGTATTCGGGGAGCCGTAGGTAAAGAGCCCATAACCCCCCAAACAATAGTGCATCTGGGCTGGGCTCTTGGCACTGTTATTAAAAAACATTATGGCAAAGGCAGTGTTTTGGTGGGTAAAGACACAAGGGTTTCAGGCTACCTGCTGGAGTCATCCATGGAAGCTGGCCTATCGTCTGCGGGTATGGATGTGGTGATGTTGGGCCCGTTGCCAACACCCGCAATTGCGTACCTTACTCAAACAGCGCGGGCTAATGCGGGCGTTGTGATCAGTGCGTCTCACAATCATTATTCCGATAATGGAATAAAATTTTTCTCGCCACAGGGAGCCAAAATTTCAGACTCAGTTCAACATGAAATCGAAGCTCTTATGTCTGAGCCGATGACGGTGGTGCCTTCAGAGCAATTAGGTAAGGCTTACCGAATGGATGATGCGGTGGGTCGTTATGTGGAGTTTTCTAAGGGCACAATACCTCGTCGAATGGATTTTCGTGGCATGAAGGTCGCGTTAGACTGCGCGAACGGTGCAGCATACCAATCAGCCCCCGCTGTTTTTCATGAACTCGGTGCAGATATCGAAGTGATTAACAACACACCGGACGGTTTCAATATTAATAATAATTGTGGGTCTACGCACATAGCCGGCTTGCAAAAATTAGTATTAGAGAAAAAGTGTGATGTGGGAATCGCATTCGACGGTGATGCTGATCGTGTGTTGATGGTGGACGCAAACGGACAAGTCGTTGATGGTGACCAACTGATTTTTATCCTGGCTAACAGTCAGAAAGAACAGGGCCGTTTAAAAGGCGGAGTCGTTGGCACGCTCATGAGTAATTTTGGCATGGAGAAAGCACTGGCTGACCGAAAAATTCCATTTGTGCGTGCGAAAGTGGGCGATCGTTATGTGATGCAAGAACTTAAAGAACGCGACTGGGTTGTTGGTGGAGAATCCTCTGGGCACATTATTTGTCTTGATAAGACCACCACCGGTGACGGGCTAGTGTCGGCCCT
>CALJWL010000027.1 GCA_937974565.1 uncultured Arenicella sp. | reverse complement strand
CAACGTGATTGATAATTACGGAGACTTCATTCGATCTAATGGGCTGCTTGTACCAGCGTAATGTTGCCCAACTACGTGGGTATATATTTGAGTGGTTTTAACATCAGTGTGCCCTAGTAATTCCTGAACGGTTCTTATGTCTCTAATAAATGGGTTGCAAATGAATGGCGAAAGGTATGACAGGTGACACGTTTGCTGATCTGGGCAGAAACGGTTGCCCGTTTTAACGCTTTTCTTATCAGAAAGTTATATAATCGAAAACAAAATAAAGGAGGGCGCCGCCGGTAGAAACATTCGCACGCCCCCTTTCATCCTTCTGAAGAGCAAGATAAGATGTATTAAGCTGAAAAAAATCAAGGAGTTAATAAAATATGTACAATGAGAAAAAGGCGATAAAGTACGCACGCCATTTAATAAGCTGTTAGTTTGACTTTTATTTCAGGTAAGTCTAAATCCAGTTTTAAACACAAGGGCATCGAGTGAGCAGGTTGCTTATGAGACAACGCAAGCACACTGATTCATGGCCTCGGCAAAACCGAGGCTCGACCACTGAGATCAGGTTGTGTTGTTCACGATCCGAATTCTGGTTATTCTTAGGTAACGAAGAACAAAGGTCGTTCAGTTCGGCGCTCCGTAGCAAGTGAAAGGTTCAGTCAAGCAATGAATTACAAACTAACAAGTTCAAAAACTGTCGCACACTGCGTGTGCTTGGACGCGCTACTCGCGCGCCCGTTTTAAAGGCGTTAGCTGTACAGGACAATGAATTTCAGTTCCCATCAAAGGAAATTCATCGAGAAGATTGAGCAGGCTTTAAATAAGCCAAAAGAGGCTCTCGTGTCGGAGTTTTCTGAAATACTTAAGAGCGCTCGAAGCTTATACAAAACTGATGAATATGACTTTTGGCTGGATATAATTGAAACTGTAGAACTCGATGAGATTCCGATTACCCATCATGGGCATGGTGAAGCCTTGTATCGTTTCAAAGATCTGTATGGATGCGACCGCCACTCGGTTGAAAGGAGAATAGACTATATTTGTGAGAAGCTTTTTACCTACTCACACCCAGATGACTTTTGTGAAATGCAAAGTCAGTTTCACACCTACTTTAGTGTCTCGAAAAACACGATGTATAAGGTTAGTGAACTTGGTGTCACTGAAGGCATTGAAGCAAATGATATAGGTGAGTCAAGAATTGCTTATAGATCAGAAATAAATGCTAGTGCTAAAGAGTTCTATGTTTAAAAAGACAGCTAACAAGGCAAACCATAATAACTCACTGCGTTCGTTGGGACGCGGTAAACTGCGCCCCTTTTTGCGGCGTTAAGTGTATGAATATGAAGTACAACCATTGGTGGGAAAGTATCAGCAATGTTTCAGCAATAGCAGCATCAATTGTTCCAGTTAAAATTGAAGGGCTAAACTTTATAGGTATTCTTGTCGTAGGTTTTTTATTGTTGGGTTATCTGACCGCTAGGAAAATAAAAGACTGTAAAAGTCCTTTATTAAGAGTGCTTTCAATTTGGTTTATTTTTTCAGTAGGCTTTGTTGGGGTAATGACTCCTATTCTGTCAATTGCGAATAATGGTCTAAATAAATATGCAGGCATTTATTTTTTGATCGGTATTATTTTTGCATTTTTAGCTGCGTTTCTGTTGTTAATAGCAAGGTCACATGAAAAAAACACTTAACAAGGCAAAACACTTCCGCTTCGCTCAGGCGCCGCATACGACGCGGCGCCCGTGTTCGCGGCGTTGGTATGACTCTCTCTGTCAATAGGAACGAAGTAATTCCTGGCGTTTTTCAACCATAATATTGCGGCTGTAAAAGAACGGATGCGTCGATGAAGCAAAACTGCTATGTCGTCGGTTTCTATGCTGGTATTCGTGGGCTATCAACTCGATGAGTTGACCTATCCAACCATTCAGTGTACGACGCAGAGCCTGTCCTCAGTCTAGGTTCGTAGATCAACATACTGCGCACGCGCTTTATGCTGCTATCCTAACGCCGTCGGGGGTTGCACTGCCACCGTTGCTTGATCGAGCGCATCCGCTCTTTATTCTGTCATTATTTTTTCGTTTGGCTAAAGTAATTGTTCGTGTCAGTGTCGTTATCGAGGTACGCGTACCAATCTCTCTTTTGGGTTGATCGGTGGCAACGCGACGTGCTTGGCTATGTGCCAGATATACGCACTCATCTCTCGGGCGATGGCCGTGACCACCACGTTGCGATGTTTACCTCTGTGCATCAATCGCTGATAGCGTTTGCAAAGCCTAAGTTGGGCGTTCCAAGCGATCTCACTGATTTCAGGCGATACACCTTCCTGTCGTTTTTGTATCTCGGTGGACATTCTAGCGGGGTAGCGATAGGCGTGTGCGCCTTCGACTAATAATCGCCGCGCCCGCGAGTTACCGCACTTAGTAATCGGGCCAAGCCGACGTGTACCGCCAGAAGAATGTTCACTGGGAACTAAGCCTAAATAACTCATGAGTTTCCTGGGGTGATCAAAACGAGTTAAGTCGCCGAGTTCGGCAACCATGCCCGAGGCCACAATCAACTTGATGCCGCGCATGGCTTGCAGTGCTTTGACGACGGGATAAAATCGCCAATTTAAAACCTGATGTTTTAGCTCGTTATCTAATCGTTCGAGTCGTGAGAAGCGCTCGTTCAATGTGGTGATGCATTCTTGGAGTACAATCTGTTGCGCTGGGTGCGGGAGTATCAGTTCGGTGAGCCAGCGACGATGCTTTGGCCCCCAACTGGCTGAGCCACCATAATTTATATCATTGCGCAGTAAGAACAACTTCATTCGTTGCTTGGCTTTTTTAAGATCGTGCATCGCGGTTTCGCGAATGCGTGATAGGTCACGCACCGCTTCGTCTTCTGGCTCAGGAACGTAAATTGGATGAAGGTCGACATTTTTGAGTAAGCGGGCGAGTTTAAGGACATCGCGTTTGTCTGTTTTGACTTTGTCACCGGACGCTCTGGGTATAAGCGATGGCGCAACAACGTAACAAGCATGACCGAGTTTAGTGAGTAATCGATAAATCCAGTAGCCGCAAGGCCCAGCTTCATAGACGAAGTGAAGGGTTGCGTTTGGATATTTTGATTGCAATTACCTTGCCAGCTTAATGATGGCTTGTTTAGTCGTACTAATACGCCCCAAAGGTTGGGACATCGATTCTCGCGAATCTCGACAGTAGGCGTTCTCGCAGAAATCCTTGTGAGTATCCATGCCAATAAAAATTATGTTATCTTTGTTCATGTGCTGACCTCCAAAATAGAAATGATTGAAATCTATATTATGGCTCTGGCATCGCTAGCCCACGACTCGGAGGTCAGCGCGCCTGCCTTAGAGAGTCATTCTGTCTAGTAAATGGCCGAGTTGGGCAATTTTCTGCCAATTCATCCATCATTAGTTGTCAGACAGTGTCTAAACTCGGAAGTTGGTTTTGTCAGATCAACTTCAACGCCTTACAAAGCGCACCACGGCGCCACCGCTTCGGCCTAGGTTAAAACTAAGCGAATCTTTAGGCGTGACTGTTTTACGCTCAATCACAATATCGTAAGGGTTAGTATCGTAGTCTGCCTTGCTTCCATCGCGGTAAATTTGAGCTTCCCATTCGCTGTTTTGATCGACCCCATTTTTATTTTTTCCTAGAAACGCCAAGTCGGCTGTCAGTGTTCGTGTTTGTGCATTCGTGTGCGCTGCAAGATACCAGTCGCTTGAGTTACGATCTTGACGTGCGATGACCAAATATTCACCAACTTCACCAGACAAGGCCACTGACTCAGACCAATCGGTGGGCACATCTTGAATAAATTGAAAGGCATCTGGGCGTGCCTCATAATTCTCAGGAAGGTCCATCACCATTTGGATTGGTGAGTAAATGGTCACGTACAAAGACAGCTCTTTGGCTAATGTGTGTTCAATTCGCGAACGTTTGTCATGGCGACCCATTTGCTCATTAACAGGTGGGCGTTCACTGGGCCTTAGGTCAAAGGCGCCCGCCGTGTAGTCCATCGGACCAGATAACATACGTGTGTAGACCAAATCAGACACGTGATTGGGGCCATTAGGTGGCACCGCCCATGCATTAAATTCTTGACCACGAGCCCCTTCTCGGCTTACCCAGTTAGGGTATGTGCGTCGTAAGCCAGTGCCTTTTACTGGTTCATGCGCATTGATGGCGATCTTATGCTTGGCCGCTTTCTCCAGCACTCGTATATGGTGGCCTATATTGTATTGACCATCATGGAATTCATAACGTGCAATGCCCTCTTTGTCTATGCGCTTTAACTTTCCCCCATCCGCGACGTACCCCGTTTTAACAATGGCCACATCGTTTTTTTCGTAAAGCGTAAAGCCTGCATCTATTTGATTTTCGTAATTTGTAAGGTTGCCTGAGGTTTCATGGTGACCAATCAGTTTCACACCTACCTTACGGCCATACTCAGCGACGTCTTTAATATCAAAATCGTCATAAGTCTCGGTAAAGCTAAACACATCGCCGTTGTTATACCAGTCACCATCCCAACCAATATTCCAACCTTCAACCAACACACCATCAAACCCATATTTAGCCGCAAAATCCATCATGTCAATGGTGGCTTCGGTGGTGGCCGCATGAATACCGTCATGACCCCATGTGCGCTCGTTAATATGTTGATGCCACCATAGCCCCACGTATTTACCCGGTTTAAACCAAGACACGTCCCCAATTTTATTAGGTTCATTCAGATTTAAAATGAGGTCTGAATTTACCAGCCCCACAGCGTCATCGGAAACTTGAATGGTCCGCCAAGGTGTGACGAATGGGGTTGTTAGCATTACTAAACCGCCTTCTGGGCGCGGTGCCAAGTTGGCAACCAGATTATTACCTCGGCGGTGTTCGATCGACATGCCAGCGTAATTAAGCAGCGCGGCTTCATGCAAGCTGACGTGAATTCCGCTGGTTAATTTCATGGTCACGGGCGTATGAACCATCTCTATTTCATTAACCTTGGTCTTTTTATATAAATATTCATACCGGTTCCATTTTCGGGCAGGTATCCACCACGCATCGGCATTCTCATCCATGTTGAATTCAGTTAATTCCTCGGTGATTAGCACTTCGGATAATTCGTCCTGTTGAGGAACCTGATAACGGAACCCCAGGCCATCATTGAACACCTTAACGGCAATCTCAAATTTAAGTTGTGGTTTGTTTCTCTGAATAGATAGCCATAATTCGTTGTGCTTGTCTGCAATAAAGCGGCGCTCCCCCCAAGGCTGTTCCCATGTTTGGTCTCGACTGGTGGTTTTACTTTCGGTGATCACCAGATCGGCATCAAAGCCGTGCTGTGCAGCAAAGCGCATGCCAAGAATACTCGGGTCGATAATGGCTTTATTTCCCTTATCAACACGATACATCAACTGCCCACCTTGGTCAGTGATAGACACCTTAAGCTTGCCATCAGGGGAAGCAACCACATGAGTGGCGGATAATATCTGTGTTGACGTCAGTAAACAAACAGAAAGGAATAGCACTGTGGAGATGATTTTTTTCATTATTATCGAAGGCGCATATCAATGGGTGATAGTGCTGCAAAATATAGGATAATCTGAAATACAAAACTCTATGAATACGAATGCGCAATCAAAAAAGTGGGCGCGAATTAGGAAATCTTTATGACGTTGATTACTAGAAGCAATACCGTTGGGCTGGTTCTGGCGGGTGGTGCGGGGTCTCGAATGCAGGGTCAGGACAAGGGTTTGCAGACTTATCGAGGCAAACGTTTGATTGATCATGTGGTTGAGAAGTTGGTGCCACAAGTGGGCCGATTGATGATTTCAGCCAATAGACATTTAACAACATACACCGATGTGGCTGAAACGGTTGTCAGGGATTCAATCACCGGTAACCGCCGTCATAGTAAGCGTTATCAAGGCCCAATGGCGGGAATCGCCGCCGCTGCCGAGCATTTAATACAAGAAAAGGCGTCAAAGAAAGACCTAGGCGATTTTCAAGCCATACAAATAAGCAGCTGTGATACCCCGATGATCCCGCTGGATCTCTGTTCACGGCTCACAATTCCATTGAACAGTAATCAAAGTTTGGTGGCCGTGGTTCACGATGGAGAAAGAAGGCAGAGCTTACACTGCTTAATCGCCCAGCCCGCCTGGGTGAGCTTAGTTAAGAGCTATGAGCAAGGAGAACGAGCCATGTACCGATGGCAAAACGCAATAGGGGTCGTGGAAGTGGATTTTTCAGACCAGCCTTACGGCTTCAAAAATTTCAATACGCTTAACAGCCTAGCGGGGGAATAGCGTCAAATGAGCGTGATGAGTCGCTACTCAACAAAGCTCAAGGATTTGATTAATCGGATAAAACAGAGTCGGAATAAGCAAATAAAGCCGGCACTCCACCGGTATGCCAAAACAACACATCCGAGCCTTTGGGTATTTCACCCTTATCGGCCATATCAATTAACCCAGCAAACGCGCGGCCAGAGTAAACAGGGTCTAATAAAATACCTTCAATGCTCGCCATGAGTTTTATTGCATTACGCTCAGCGTTGCCCACCACGGCATAGCCTTCACCTAGATAGTTATCGTTTAAGTGTATTTCATCGGCACGGATACGAACGTCACTCATGGCTAACTCAGCGGCCTCATTGGCCATGTAGGCAATACGCTTGGAAAAACGAATTGCCGACTCAGTTTTATCGATATTGATGCCAATAACCTTATTTGCGCACGCGTAAGCTTTGTTGCCCAAACTTAAACCCGCGTGCGTGCCACCCGAGCTAGAGGCAAAAATAATATGACTGTACTGTTTGCTAGCCACGCCGTTCTTGGACTCGTCTTTAGCTGAGCCGCGGGCAATTTGTTGGCTTAATTCATGAGCTGCATGATAGTAAGCAAGGGCACCCAAAGCATTAGAGCCCCCGTAAGGCACTACATAGGGCAGGCGCCCAGAAGCAGCCAGAGATTTAACTAACTCAGGAATATCTTCGCCTTTTCGGTGAACACCAGCCCAATGCACATGCGCACCGAATAATTGATTCAACAACACATTTCCTTGTGCGTTCTTAGGGCGGGTGCCGCCCAGAACCAGATGACATTCCAGGCCTAACATGGCCGCAGCGGCGGCAGTTTGGCGACAGTGGTTAGACTGAACCGCGCCAGCCGTAATCACCGTATTGCACCCCTGCTGTAAGGCGTTACCTAAAATAAATTCAAGTTTACGAGTCTTATTACCGCCTAACGCAAGGCCCGTTAGATCGTCTCGTTTGATATCCAAATTAACACCGAGGTATTGGCTGAGTTTCACTAACCGAGATAACGGTGTGGGCCAATGGCCCAACGTTACCGGCGAAACCTCAACAGAAGGGCTCAATGACTTGGATTATGCTAATTATTGAATGACAGTTTGCGTACCGCTACTCGGCAACTCTCCAGTTACCTAAATCCGCGGCGGGGCCTTCGCCTCCAGGTTGACCATCAGCACCCAAACTCCAAATATCAAAACCGTCAGGGTTTTTAGTGCCAGGGAACTGATATTGATACTCATTATCCCAAGGGTCTAATGGCGCTTCTTTTAAGTAAGGGCCACGCCAAGTTCGTTTACCGGTATTAGATACCAACGCTTTTATACCTTCACCGGTGTTTGGAAAATTATAGTTATCGAGTTTGTACATTTCCATTTGTGTCTCAATCGCTTTGAGATCATTCTGAACAGCAATTTCTTTGGCTTGATCCAGCTTGCTAAAAAATTGCGGAGCCACCAATGCAGATAAAATACTAATGATGATAACCACCACCATAATTTCTATCAGCGTAAAGCCACTCTGCTGTTTGTAGTTTGATTTAACTCTTTCTTGTTTCATCTATTTTCTCCAAGCCTTTTCAATTTAATAGGCTTCTAAAAATTCACCAAGTTCTGCAAATTAAACATTGGCATTAATATAGCCAACACAATAGTTAACACCATAGACCCCATAAACAAAATCATAACAGGGCCTAATAGACTCACCATCATACTGATGCGCGTTTGCATCTCGTTTTCAGTGGCAGAGGCTGCTTTTTCAAGCATGTGACCTAAGCGGCCACTGTTTTCTCCACTGGTCACCATATGCACAAGTAACGGTGGGAAGTGACCATTACGATCCAAAGCCCTACCAATAGCAACGCCTTGAGCCACTTCTTCAGTAGCAAGTTCAAGGTCCTTTTTTAAGACCTGATTACTCATCACTCCCTCACTGGCGCGCATTGATGCCAATATCGGCACACCGGAACCCACCATAATGGATAATGTTCTAGCCATTCTTGCTGAATCAATGTTTTGTACCATTTTTCTCAAGCCGCCAATCTGAAGATAAAGACTATGTAACCAAAGTTTGGGTTTAGGTTGAGAAAAAAGGTACTTTACTCCAACAACTAAAGCCGCAATAACCGCAGCAAGAATCACCCCATAATCGACCATAACGTTCGATATATTAATCACCAAAGTAGTAAGAAACGGTAATTCTTGCCCTAAGTCTTTGTACACGTCGACCACTTTAGGCACCACCACCACCACCAAACCGACCAAAATAGCGGCACACACCACAAACAGAAAGATAGGGTAAACAACCGCTTGCGATACCTTTTGTTGCATCGCATGACTGTCTTCCAAATAATCCGCTAAACGATCCAGTACATTATCCAACGTGCCTGATTGCTCACCAGCTGAGATAGAGGCTTGATATATTTCAGGAAAACTGTTTGGGTAGGTGGCAATGGCATCAGAAAGTGAATAGCCTTCGGTAACCAAAGAACGAATATCACTCATGATGGTCTTCAGTTTATGGCCCTCACTCTGCTTAACCAGAGCGCTCAGAGTCTCTTCAACCGTCATACCTGAGTCTAATAAGGTGGCCATTTGACGTGTTAGTATCGATAACTCATTAACTTTTATTTTCGCGCGGCTTACGCGACGCCCTTTGGTTTTAGACTTGTCGGCTTTTTTATCCGAAATCGATTTAACTTCTAAGGGCACTAAACCTTGCGCTCTAAGTTCACCACGAACCTGCTTGGCAGTATCGCCAGTTTGAATGCCTTTTATTGTTTTCCCTTTGGCATTCAGAGCTTGGTATTCAAAGGCGGCCATGGTTTAACGGCTCCACATTGAGTTGCTTCATAATTTTATTCATGCGTTCCGGTGAAAGTAAGTTGAAGACTTCTAAGCCTGAGTTACTCTGAACACTTCATCTACCGACGTTTGCCCCGCTCGTACTCGATCAAAACCGTTTTGCATCAAGCTCTGCGATGTTTTACGAGCATGCTTTGTCATGTCGTCTTCTGAAGCTTCGTCATGAATCCGTTTTCTTAGACCTTCATTAATCGTAATCAATTCGTAAATACCAAGACGTCCACGATAGCCAATCTGGTCACAAGAAGCACACCCTTTGGCTCGATATAATTGAACCGTATCGGATGCTGACAAGCCAAGCAACTCACGTTCAGAGTTATCAGGAGAGTACGCCTCCTTACAATCAGGGCAGAGTTTTCTCACCAAACGCTGCGCTAAAACGCCAACCAAACTGGATGCTATCAAAAACGGTTCCACGCCCATATCAACCAAACGTGTGACCGCACCAACTGCGGTATTAGTATGCAAGGTGGAGAGTACTAAGTGGCCTGTCAAACTGGCTTGTACTGAAATTTCAGCGGTTTCCAAATCTCGAATCTCACCGACCAACACCACATCAGGGTCTTGCCGCAAGATCGAGCGCAAGCCGCTGGCAAACGTAAGCCCAATCTTTGAGTTCATTTGCGTTTGACCCACACCGTCTAAATCATACTCAACCGGGTCCTCAACGGTGAGTATATTCAAACGCTTTCGGTCCAAACGGTGTAGGCCTGAATACAATGTGGTCGTCTTACCTGATCCTGTGGGGCCAGTAACCAACAAAATACCGTTAGGCTTTTTAATTAACTCTTCAAACTCAGAAAGTATCAGCGGTGGCATACCCAGGACTTCAAGGTTCAGGCGCGCACTCTGCTTATCGAGCAAGCGCAATACCACGCGCTCGCCATGCTGAGTTGGCAAAGTGGAAACGCGTACGTCAACTGGGTGATCGGCCACACGCAGTGACATACGGCCATCTTGCGGTAGGCGTTTCTCGGCAATGTCCAACTTTGACATTACTTTTATGCGCGACACCAAAGCGCCGTGCATTTCTCGGCGCGGGCTTAAAACGTCTCGCAGCACACCGTCAACGCGCAAACGCACCACCGATGATTCTTCAAACGCTTCTAAGTGAATATCCGACGCCCCTTCACGAATGGCTTGAGTCAGCAATGCGTTGATCAACCGAATAATGGGAGCGTCGTCGTCGGCTTCCAGCAAGTCGGTGGTTTGCGGCATTTCATCAGCGAGACGCTCAAGATCAAGGTCTTCGCCCATGTCATCCATAAGCTGATTGGCTTGGCTGCCCCCTTTATCATACGCCGTGCGCAACTGACTTTCGAACTCAGAGGCTTCAAGTTTGTTTAGGTTTATTTTTGTATTAAGCCTGCGTTTTAACTCGGATAAAACGGCCAATTTTGGCGTATCAGAGAAAGAGACAAGCGCATGGCCAGCCTCGTTCAATTCAACCAACACATTATGTTTTTTAGCAAATGAATAAGGTACTAGATTAGTGTCTGAGTCTTCAGTGGTTTCTGGGTCGGCTTTTTCAGGCTCAACAGACACATCAATAGGCTCCTGGTCTAGCCCATCATTGGCCTCAAGCTCAACGACCTCAGTGATCGGATCACTCATCTCAACTAACCGCCATCATTAACTGTTTCATCCGCTGAGAAACCAAGGGGCGCTAGTACTGGTTCCTTAGAAGCATCAATATTGTCGATAGTATCTTCAACTTGGCCCTTGGCATCGTCAATGTCGTAATCACCTGCGCTAGTTTTTTTTGAACGCTGCTTTCGCCCAAAAATCAAATCTTTTAATCTGCGTTGGCGGCCCTTTTTAACTTCTCCTGATTCGGAACGGCGAGCGCGCGACTCAGTATTAACTGAATCACCTTCTACGGCCTCTTCATACTCAACCAAAATAGGTGGCTCGGCTTCTGGCAAAACTAACAGGTCATCGGTGCGTTCAGCAAAAATTTGACCATCTCTTCGCACCTCATCGTAACGAAACTTACTGTAGCTTGCCAAATCATCTGGGGTTCTTACAATTCTAGGCTTGATAAATACCATTAAGTTACGTTTAGTCGCTGTTTTCGACTTACTGCGAAATAAAGCCCCTATCAATGGCAACTTTCCGAGTATAGGCACACTACTCTCGGTATCAGTGAGGTCATCCGTTATCAAACCACCCAACACCACCACTTGGCCATCATCAACTTGCACCACCCCTTCAATGGAGCGGCGATTGGTTGTGGGGCCATTGGCCGAACCGGCTGTGGAAGGAACAACGCTAGAGGTCTCTTGAAACACTTCCAAATTAATAGTGTCGCCTTCATTGATTTGCGGTTTAATTCTCAATAATATACCAACATCACGGCGTTCAATTGTCTGAAAGCCCGTGCCAACGCTTGAGTTATTATTGTTATTGTTGTCACCACCATCAGTAGGAACATTGCTAAAGCCGTTATTAAATCGACCGGTTACAAACGGCACTTCTTGGCCAACAATAAGTTCGGCTTCTTCATTATCGAGCGTAAGGACGGTGGGCGTAGAAAGCACATTGCTGTTTGAGTCAGTGCGTAACGCGTTCAATATTACGTCTAATTGATAACGACCAAAGTCCAACAGGTTGTAATTGAAACCAGGACCACCGTCTGTTGAAAGACCAAAACTTGTGTTACTCAAACCGGTGCCTTGAGTACTGCCCACTCGGCCTTGACGGAAATCAATAGAGCCAGGAGTCGCGGTGTCACCAGTGCCTGTTCCAGGGCCGGCGGGTGGCGCAACACCGGCACCAAATTGGATACCAAGAGATTCAAGCTGGGTAATTGAAACCTCAGCAATAATTGACTCCACGTAGACCTGAGCGCGCCGTTTATCCAATTGATCAACAACGCTTTGCACTGTCTTAAGCTGGCCACTAGACGCTTTTACAATCAGTGAGTTAGACGCTTCATCCGCTTGCACATTAAAGTCAGCCGCCGCCCCTTGTGTGCTGCTGGCGGTTACATCATTGAGTATCGACACTAAATCTTCAGCATTGGCGTATTTTAGTGCAATTACGTTGACATCACCTTCTAACTCTCGCTCAACATCCAACTCATCAATGAGTGCTTTCACTCGCGCAAATTGCTCATCTGTGGCACTAATAACCAGAGCATTAATCGCATCAAATGGCTGAATACTTAACTTTGATCCGCCCGCCGCCGCATCCTTAGGGTCGGCTGAGCTAGCGATCAATTGAGTTAGCGAGTTGGCCATGTCACTAGCCTTGGTTTTTTGTAAATAAACAACGTGGGTATTCGATCGCTTATCAGGAATATCTATGCGGCGAATAATTTTTAAGATACGTTGAATATTAGCCGCCGTATCGGTCAAGATGACGCTATTTGAGGGCGTATGAGGTGCAAAATGGCTTGTTGGCGGAATCAACGGCCTGATGATTGCCACCAGATCTTGCACTGCAGCGTGCTGCAGTTGAACTATCTGGGTTATTTGTTCGTCGTTTTCTTGTTTCGTGGGTGTAAACAGGGTGGTGGTTGGTTTCTGCTTGATCACATTAGACGGCAATACTTTGATAACGTTACCTGTGCCAACGGTTGCAAAATTATGCACTTCTAAAATCGCAAGAAAATAGTCGTATAGTTCTTCGGGTGTCACTGATTTCCCTGAAATCACTGATACTTTTCCTTTTACTCTAGGGTCGACAATAAAGTTTTTACCGCTTACTTCGGCAACCGTATTAATCAGCACACGAATGTCGACGTCTTGCAGGTTGAGTTTCACTTCATTGCGTTGTTCATCTTCGGCTTGCGCAGATCCACGCCTATCCACTTGCCCGTTAACACTGCCGATGCCTATTGCCGCAACCATTAATGCGTAACATAAACTGCGAAGTGCTAAATAAACTTTTGAATTCAAGCAAACAACGTTGTTTGCCAGCATCACTAGTGGCGAGCATTTTTGGGCCTGCCTTTTAACACTAGACAGGCTGATTTCTTTTTGTATTTTCATCTCACTCTCTGTGAATAACAGCGGACCCCACGTGGGAAACCTATTTCATTAGTAATTAGGTCGCTGGTAAATATCATTTAGATGTACACCGAACAAGCCCTATTATATACCCAGATAGGACAGGGGCGCGTTTAGCCATCTCTATTATCTCTCGATAATACTCAAAATAGCGCCTCAACACTACGAAATATGCTTTCGGCAATAACTTGGTAACCCCTTGTTAATAATGCGTTGCCGTTCAATAGCACTAACAAAGCCATTAATGCCACTTCCTTGCGACGTTCAAGACTCTTTTGACTGTGCATTCAAAGCCAATTCTATGCTGAATAAAACCAAAATTTAAAGGTTTTCTTGAATAAACTTGTGTACTGCCGACTTTTCATTCGGAAGAATTTGGTAGCGTTCTTCACGATCCCATAAGTCACTCATGTGGTGTGGCAAAGACGGTTCACTAATCGCTCTTTTTTCACTCGCTTTAATTACGGCATCAGGAAACTTAGCTGGATGCGCAGTTGCCAGGCAAATAATGGGCGTTTCAGTCTCAGTTCGCTCAGATCTGGCTGCAGCCAGCCCAATTGCTGTGTGGGGGTCAAGTAAGTAACCTGTGTCGGCAAAGACAGCCGATATGGTCTCTAGCATACCATCATCGTCTAAACGAAAGCTTGAAAAGGTTTCTCTGGCCGTAGCCAAAGCGTTATCACTCAGACGCATTGACCCAGCCTCAAACTCACTCATCAATCTTTTAATTTCATCGCCATCACGCCCGTATAAATCAAATAACAGACGTTCAAAATTACTCGACACCATAATATCCATACTCGGTGCCAAAGATTGCGATAGCGCACGCTTACTGTGATCATTCTCACTGATGCAGCGATGCAAAATATCGTTCTGATTCGTGGCAATAATCAACTGTTTAACAGGCAACCCCATTTGCATCGCCAAATAGCCGGCGTATATATCACCAAAGTTACCTGTTGGCACCGAGTATGAAACTCTGCGATGCGGCCCGCCCACAGCCAGAGACGAATAAAAGTAGTAGACAATTTGGGCCATAATACGAGCCCAATTAATTGAGTTAACCGCCACAAGTTGCCGGCCTTCTGGCAAGAAAGATTGATCAGTAAAACTGGCCTTAACCATGTTTTGACAATCATCAAAATTACCTTCTAACGCAATATTGAAAACATTATCGCTTAAAACTGTGGTCATCTGGCGGCGCTGCACCTCAGAGACTCGCCCATGTGGGTGTAAGATAAAGATATCAATATTGTCGCAGCGCTGACACCCTTCAATTGCGGCCGAACCGGTGTCTCCCGAGGTTGCCCCCATAACGGCGACTTTTTGTTGCTGCTTACTTAGAATGTAATCAAGCAAGTGTCCTAAAAACTGAAGCGCAAAATCTTTAAACGCCAAAGTTGGGCCTTGAAACAGTTCAAGAACCCACTCATTGTGGCCCGTTTGTACCAATGGCGCGATGGCTGAATGCCTGAATGATGAATAAGCCTTAGCGATGATATTTTCTAAATCTTGATCGGGTATTTCGCCATCAACAAATGGGGATATCACCTTAAAAGCAAGCTCGGGGTAACTCAAACCAGCCCACGAAGCGATTTCTTCTGTCGAGAACTGGGGCAACTGCTCGGGCACATAAAGCCCGCCGTCAGAAGCCAAACCGGCTAACACGACTTCTTCAAAGTTTAAGCTTGGCGCATCACCGCGCGTACTGATGAATTTCATTCTTGGAATCTACTGGGATGTGTATACGACTATTTTCACAACAAGGGCTAAGAGAGTTTTTGGCCGTTCAAGAACATTCGAACAATGACCCTAATAGCCTAATCTATTAATTGCGCAAGTGAGCAATCAGTTAAGGTGTTCAACGCGAATTTTAACGACCGAGCCCCGAACAATATCCAAAGACTCTAACCTATCGATTACGCGATCAACAGCCCCCTCAATCGTTTTCTGAGTAATAAAGATAACCGAAACTGTGTCTTGATCTTTTGCTGGCTCTTTTTGCGTAATACCTTCAATACTGATATTTTGCTCTGCAAACTCTGCGCTCAATTGAGACATGACACCCGCCACGTCTTCTACTTCTATTCTTAAGTAATAGGCGCAATCAAATTCAGCTGCTGACTTGGTCGGCAATGATTTTATCGAATCACGCTGAAACGCTAAGGCCGGCACTTTATATTGAGCCGCAACGCCCAAGGTGCGCGTCACATCGACAATGTCAGCCACCACGGCTGAGGCAGTGGGTTCGGCACCGGCACCGGCACCGTAATGCAAGGTATTACCAACCGCGTCTCCTTTAACCAAAACCGCGTTCATTACTCCATTCACATTGGCTAACAAACGCTTTTCGGGAATCAATGTTGGATGTACTCTCAATTCAAGGCCTGATTCGGTTTTTTTGGCTATCCCCAAATGCTTAATTCGATAGCCCAATTCTTGCGCATAACGAACGTCCATTAAATCAAGATTTGAAATGCCTTCAGTGTAAACGTCATCAAATTGCAGTGGCGTACCAAACGCTATCGCCGCCAGTATTGTCAACTTGTGCGCGGCATCAGTACCTTCAACATCAAAGGTTGGGTCAGCCTCAGCGTAACCCAATTCTTGTGCCTCAACTAATACGTCTTCAAAGGTTCGACCCTTATCTCGCATTTCAGTCAAGATAAAGTTACCGGTGCCATTAATGATGCCGGCCAACATCTCGATCTTGTTGCCCGCAAACCCTTCTCGAATGTTTTTTATAATGCTGATTCCACCAGCCACAGCCGCTTCATAGGCCACACTGACGCCCTGCTCTTCGGCGGCGGTAAAAATTTCATTGCCGTAAACCGCGATTAAAGCTTTATTTGCCGTAACCACATGCTTACCATTCTCGATCGCCTTCAGCACTAAATCTTTAGCAAGATCATAACCACCAATCAACTCAACAACGATGTCCACGTCATCTGAACTCACCACCTCATAGGGATCTTGCGTGAGTGTAAAAGCCGTGCAATCACAAGATCTAGGTTTTGAGGTATCTCGTACAGAGGCCATGGTGACGAGCACGCTTTGACCACAACGACGAGTTATCTCAGACGCATTGCGCGTCAACACTTCAGCCGTGCCAGCACCCACTGTGCCCAAACCAAGTATCCCAATTTTAACTGATTGCATAATATGCCTTGTCTTACTGCTGAATGTTTTTAGGTGTTTTAAATCGACAATGCCACAAAATAATCACGGCATATTAACCCGCTCAGGGTGCAACAGCAGCGATTTAATGCTCCGAATTGCCTGACGAGTTCTTTGCTCGTTTTCTATCAAACCAAAACGCACATACTGATCACCGTAATCGCCGAACCCAATGCCTGGCGAAACGGCCACTTTGGCTTCTTTTAATAACAGTTTACTGAATTCCATGGAACCAAGTTCGGAAAAGCACTCTGGAATTTTAGCCCACACAAACATGGTAGCCTTAGGCTTTTCAACCGGCCAACCGGCTGCTGTGAGGCCATCACACAAGACGTCCCGTCGGCTTTGGTAACGATCTCGAATTTCAGAAATCCAATCTTTTGCTTCTGGTGCCTCTAAAGCAAAAATCGAAGCAATTTGGATTGGCGCGAACATACCATAATCTAAGTAAGACTTCATGCGAGCAAGCGCGCCAATTAGTTTTTTATTGCCGACCATAAAACCCACCCGCCAGCCAGGCATATTATAACTTTTCGATAGGCTAAACGATTCTACGGCTATGTCTTTAGCGCCGGGCACTTGCATGATGCTCGGTGCCGTGTATCCATCAAACACAATGTCTGCGTAAGCCAAGTCTTGAACCACCCAAAATTGATGTTCAATGGCCATGTCAACGATTCGCTCAAAAAATTCAAGTTCAACGCATTGAGCCGTTGGGTTGCTTGGGAAATTAAGCACCAACATCTTAGGCTTAGGGAACGTATTTTTAAGTGCTGTTTCCAGTTCATGGAAAAAATCAATACCAGGCCCAATTGGCACATGGCGAATGTCAGCGCCAGCAATGATAAATCCATACGGGTGTATAGGGTAAGCTGGGTTGGGCACTAACACCGAGTCTCCCTTATCCATTGTTGCCATCGCTAAGTGCGCCAACCCTTCTTTTGAGCCAATAGTAACGATAGCCTCAGTATCAGGGCAAATATCAACATTGTAGCGCTCACCATACCAATTACAAATGGCTTGACGAAGTCTCGGAATGCCCTTAGAAACAGAGTAGCGGTGCGTGCGGCCACGCTGTGACGCTTCGCATAGTTTGTCAACAATAGGCTGCGGTGTCGGCTGATCAGGATTCCCCATACCGAAGTCAATTATGTCTTCGCCTCTGGCCCTTGCCGCGGCTTTAAGGTCACCGACAATATTGAACACGTAGTGAGGCAGCCGCTTGATACGCGAAAAGTCATCCAAGGCCATGAGAACCAGCTCCAAAAAAGGGGCACATCAAAAAATTAACGAAACACATATTGTAACGATCTGAATTAGCAAAGTCGCGACAAAGTTAATTAATTTAAGGTAAAAAGTAGAGTAAAAGGCAGTGTGACAGAAACTTTATCTAAATTTTTTTAAAGATCAGAAAATTTCACCAAATTGGAGTGCGTAAAACGAGAAAAAGGTCCATACGAAATTTTTCACTTTAATAAACATTAACGCTAATGGCCTTTTAAAGACCCGCCCACATGAACCCTTTAGCGTAAAAAGGTCATTGGATCAACAGGGTTACCATGCTTGCGAATTTGAAAATGTGCTACTGCATCCCCAACGGAGTTCTGCCCCAATGTTGCTATAGGCTGCGCCTGCTCAACAATATCCCCTTCTTTGATCAAAATAGATTGATTATTCGCGTAAGCACTTAGATAAATTGAAGAGTGCTTGATAATTACCAAGTTTCCATACCCTTTGAGACTGTCACCAGCATAAACCACTTCACCGCTCGCGGCCGCCTTCACCACTTGCCCATGCTGGCCTTGAATATTAATTCCTTGCTGCCCTTGTGAAGGATTAAAACGGTTTGCTAAGGTGCCGCGCAGTGGCCAGGCCCAGGCATTTGAACCCTTGGGGGTAAATGGCTTAGGTTGCTGGGCACTCTTGTTTTGTGTTTGCGTACTCGCTTCTCTAGCGGCGCTGGGTTGATCATGGTCAACCCTCTTATTGTTTTGCGGCTCGGAATAAGTTCTATCGATAGAGACTTTTGGTTTTCTCAACTGATCATTGTTTTTTTTGTGTGTGGGCGTTTTCACACCAGCGTGCTTGATGACTGGATACGTAAACCCTATTGGTTCTGTGAGCCGAATTCGCTGGCCGGCCTGTAACTTGCTTGTGTCATCAATGCCGTTCCAGGTGGCAATCTTATTCACATCCAAACCGGCAACAAACGCAATAGAGTAAAGGGTGTCTCCCGGTTGAACGATGCGAATAAACTGGCCACCAATACGTTCATCTTGTTGTCGCTGAGTTAACACTGTTCTCTCAACCACCTGCGCTTTATGACGAGGCGCACAGCCAACGAGCAACGCACCGCATAAACACGAAACAAAAAATAAAGAAAACGAGCGCATAAAGCGTTATCTAAATTGAAAGTAGAGAACCAAACCGATTATCACCACCGCCAGCGTTGCCCAACCAATCACCTCGATTTTTTTGTGTATTGTCTCCTCTAGCTGATCGCCCCCGAGCCTTATTAGCCCTGCAACCAGAAAAAACCTGGCCCCTCGCGCAATCAAAGACAACAATACGAAAGGCAAAAAGGCAACCCCCATCACACCCGATGCGATGGTGAATATTTTATAAGGCAACGGCGTGAAACCAGCAACCAAAATAATCAACATGCCATGCTCAATAAAAAGCTCTTTGATGCGCTCAAATTTATCGTGACCATGCAAAATGGTCAACATTTGATCACCATAAGCCTCAAAGAAATAAGCCCCAATCATGTAACCAAAGACCCCACCAAGCACCGACATAACAGTGGTAACCGCGGCTAATCGCCACGCCTTTTGCTTATCGGCCAACACCATCGGAGCCAACATCACATCAACTGGAATAGGGAAAAAAGACGATTCAGAAAAACTAACAGCGGCCAAGTATCGCTCTGCTTTGGGGTGTTTGGCCCATTTCAAAATCATGGAATAAATTGGTTCAAAAAGTTTCATGTAATCAAAGCCCGTGGTGTGTAAGCGCTGTAAAAAGGGTATGTAAAGTGGAAAAAAGTGTAATCTAGGGACTACTAATCAAAGCCTGCTAACCAAGGCCAGCTAAGCGAGGCACAAAACGAACGGTTTCAATTTCGTGCTGGACAGTACCTGACGATGTTTTGTCAACGACAATCAACACTTGATGATCATCGCGGCCCACCGGCATGACAATTCGCCCACCAACCGCCAGTTCTTCAATCAGCTCTTCAGGCACATTCTCAGACACAGCGGCCGCTAAAATACCATCAAATGGGGCGTGTTCTTTCATGCCAGCAAAACCATCTCCATGGCGAAACTTAACGTTTCGAACCCGTAAATCATAAAGCAAGTCACGCGCGCGACGGTGCAACTTTAAAATTCGCTCAACGCTGATCACTTCATCGCACAACGGCGCTAACACGGCGGTTTGATAACCACAACCGGTGCCAATTTCAAGTATCTTGGAACGCGAACGATTAAATAACGTCTGCGTCATCAAGCCAACAATATAAGGCTGTGAAATGGTCTGACCAAACCCGATAGGCAAAGAGATGTTGTCATACGCTCTGTTTGACAAGGCCTCGTCAATGAAAGCTTGACGAGGTAAAGCGAACATAACATCCAAAACACGTTGATCCGTCACACCCATTTTTCGAACTTGATCTATCAGGCGCCGCCGAGTGCGCTCTGACGTCATCCCAATGCTGTTTAGGTTGGGTTTGTTGTGCTGAGTTTGGTGCATGCTAAATCGTATCCAACCACTGCTGAACATCGTCAACATACGCACTGTCTTCAAATCGAACACTGAGTGGAGTGATTGAGGCATAACCCTGCTCGACCGCCTCAAAGTCTTGCATTTTATTGCGTTTTCGGCGCACAAAGTCGCCAGCAGGGCCGAGTTGATACACTCCGTTTTTCAGATTTCCACTTTGTATAACGGGAGGAAGGGGTTCGTGCCGCATTCCCATTAACGTCGATTTATAACCACGCAAATCCATCATAGGTACGTCAGGTAAATTGACGTTCAGCACCGCGATTAACGACTTAAATGCTAAACGAGAAATCGAATTGCTCAAATCAACGGCCAGACGTGCAGCCGTATCATAATGCTTTACATGTCGTTCAGTGATGGACATGGCGATTGCAGGTACTGGTAAGCGACGCGCCTCCATGGCCGCAGCAAAAGTGCCTGAATAGAGAATATCATCGGCTAAATTAGGGCCATTATTAATGCCGCTCACTACCAAATCAACGGGTTCGTCAACCAAATTATTCAGGCCGATGTATATGCAATCAGCGGGAGTGCCGTCAACAATAAATCGACGCTCTTGTGGTTGACGCACCTCAATGTCTCGCCTCAGAGAAAGTCCCATACCGCAACCACTCTTATTTTCTTTAGGTGCAACCACCGTTACTTTATGATGCTGCGCCGCCAACGCTTCGGTGAGCAATTCAAGCCCTGGCGCGTTATAACCGTCATCATTGGCTAAAAGAATATGCACGGAAATGCCACCCTACTAATGATCTGTTTTTATTTGACGTAATTGTATCTAAAAAGTGCGCATGAGATTAGGGCAAATAGAGAGGATTTTTCATGCAAGCGGTGGTTAATGCATTCCATGCAAATTACAGGCCCGCCTCCCAGTTTGAGCTTATCACCCAGTTTTATTGTTGAAAAACACCAACGGTAAAATCAAGTTCGTTTATTGAGTTGGTCGGGGTGATAGGATTCGAACCTACGACCACCGCGCCCCCAGCACGGTGCGCTACCAGACTGCGCTACACCCCGATCACTCAGGTTGGGGAATATATACGATTTGGGGAATTCTACAAAGAGTTTCTTGGAAATTATTGCAAATGACAACCGCTTTAAATTCAACTGGCTTATTAATTAGGTACGCCGAAAATACGGTTTAGCCGCAGAGCTAACCCACAAAGAAAAATTAACCTGAAAAAAACAGCATGGAACGCAGTCAGTCTGACAAAATTGAGACAACTTCGTCGATTTCAGAGATGAGTTCGGCTACAACCTTACGATTTACTTGAGTGGTTGGCACGGCTTGCCCCCCAGCTTCCATTTCAATTTGGTTCTTTGCACCACTGATGGTGAAACCCTCAATATAAAGCAAACTACGAATACGACGAATGAGTTGAACTTCATGACGCTGGTAATACCGTCGGTTGCCACGGCGCTTAACGGGATTAAGCTGAGAAAACTCTTGCTCCCAATAACGCAATACGTGAGGCTTCACCATGCACAGATCACTGACTTCTCCGATCGTGAAATACCGCTTACTGGGTATGGGAGGCAGAGTTGCGTTATCTCCTTGGTCTAGCATAACTTGACGATAGTCCCCGTGGTTAGAAAGTGATTGGCAATTACGTATAATTTGTTAACGCAGAGTTTAACGTCAACTGAAGCGCAGGTACAGGAAAAAATACGTGTACGTACCATTTTCAATGTAAAAAAAACATTGGAAATAATGGCTTGCAATTGTTTATTAAAAATAAATTTAGCAATTATCAGTCAAACCAATAACTTGCCCTAAACCAGCGACGCGGGGTTATCTCTTACTACGAACAACAGCGCTTGACCCAAGAACAGGCCTGTAAACCACGGTTCTCAGCCCGCCTCAGCTAGCCTGCCAGTACTTTTTTTAATGCAACGGAGTTTTGATCTATGGCTTCTTTCAACTTTTGGCTGGCCTTGAAAGTAACAACTCGTCTGGCTGATATGGGAATTTCTTCGCCTGTTTTAGGATTACGCCCGGGTCGAGCGGGCTTATCTCGCAAACCAAAATTACCAAAGCCAGATAATTTAACCGAGCTTCCGTCCTCAAGAGCAACTTTAACTGTTTCAAAGAATTGTTCTACAAACTCTTTAGACTCTCTTTTATTCAACCCTAACTCATCGTGTAACGAGACGGCCAACTCTGCTTTTGTTACTGCCATTTTTTCTCCTGGTGGCGTTAAACCTTTATGGTCGCCCCCTTTTTAACCCATCTAAAGCAATGGAGTGCCGAACACTTACAGTTCGCCTCAGCACTCTATGCTCTGTTAATTTACCACCAACTAAACTCTCAGTGTTGCGCCCAAATCATTGCCTAAAGCCAATAACGCGCGCTCTATTATTGCTTCAGACTCTTCGTCAGTAAGCGTTGCATCAGCGTGCTGTAAAACCACACTTAATGACACACTCTTCTGGCCATTAGCAACGCCTTCGCCTTTGTAGAGGTCAAATATTTCAGCTTTTACCAAGGCGGCCCCGACGCTTCTACGCACCGAATCAAGCAGAGCCGACACGGGAACAGCCTCATCAACGAGTAAAGATAAATCACGTTTAACATTAGGAAAACGCGACACCGTCTTAAATGCTGGCAGTTTCGCACTCAGCGACTTATCAAGATCAAGCTCAAAAGCAAAAACCTGACCAACACTAAAATATTTTTCAATATTCGGGTGTAATCGCCCCAGATACCCCAGCGTGAACTCTTGCCCATCAAGTTGTTTAGAAACGCGCGCAAGTTGGCCTGGGTGCATAGGCAAATGGTTGGCTTTACTAAATGTAATGTCATTTCCTTGACCGGTCAAGGAAAGCACTGCGGCTAAGTCAGCTTTAACATCAAAGAAATCAACCTTTTGGGCCGCCTCAATACCCCACTGAGGGGGGCTCTGCAATCCGCTTACCACTCCGGCAACTGTTTGCCGCTCGACGTAGCCCTTTTCGGTCTTGTGATACGTTGCACCTGTTTCAAACAAACGAATACGAGAATGCTGGCGATTCGCATTAAATTGCAAAGCGCTCATCAATCCTGGCAACAAGCTGGTTCTCATTACAGCCATGTTATCCGCCAAAGGGTTGGCTAATTTCACTGGCGCTTCATCACTGAATAATTTGTGTAAATCGGCGTCAATAAAACTGTACGTGATTGCTTCACGGTAATCCCGCGCAACAAATGAATTGCGCACTTGCCTTAAACCGACCGCTGATTCCGATGCCGCATTCGAACGTGGTGCGATTCTGGGCATGGCCGTTGGAATATTATCGTAACCTTTAACACGAGCAACTTCTTCAACAAGATCAGCCTCACGTTCAATATCAAACCTATAACTTGGTGGTGTAACAGACCATGTGTCACCCTCACGCACAACCGAGTCGGCTATGCGATTTAAGATACCGTCAACTTCAGCGCCTTCTAATTCCATACCCAGAAGGCTTTTAAGGCGATCTAAACGGATAGACACCTCAGGCTTAGTGGCTAAGCCTTGCGCGTTTTTTTGTTCCGTAATCTGGCCAGCTTGACCACCGCATATTTCAAGCACCAGCTCAGTCGCACGCTCAATAGCAACGGGCGGTAATTGCGGGTCTACACCACGTTCAAAACGGTGTGAACTTTCGGTATGAAGGCCGTACCGACGAGCCTTGCCACTGGCCGAAGCGCGAGTAAAGTGAGCGGCTTCAAGCACAATGTCTTGTGTATCATCACCAATGGCACTGTCATAGCCACCCATTACACCGGCAATGGCGATGGCGCCTTTGGCGTCTGCTATCACAAGTGTCTCTGCGTCAAGTTTGGCTTCTGAGTCATCAAGTAGTTTAATTTTTTCACCGTCAATTGACTGCCGGACAATGATTTTTTCACTCAATTTGGCTAGATCAAAAGCATGCATTGGTTGCCCGAGTTCAAGCATCACGTAGTTGGTGATGTCAACCACTGAACTTATAGGCCTTATACCACTGCGGCGCAAGCATTCTTGCATCCATATCGGCGTTTTAGCAGAAGCATTGATGTCAGTGATGACTCGAGCAAGGTATCGAGGGCAATTTACGTTGTCGTTTAGCTCAACCTCAACCGATCGCTGAGTGCTGGCATGAATCGCTTGGGGTTGCTGTTCTTGATACTCACCGTCAGCCAATACTTTCAATTCTCTGGCGATGCCCTGAACACTTAAACAGTCACCGCGGTTGGGTGTGAGATCAATATCAATGAGATTATCATCAAGCTTTAAGTATTCATCCACTCGCTGACCAATCTCAGCATCAGCGTTAAGTTCAATCAACCCGTCCGATTCTTCTTCCAAGCCAAGCTCAGAAGCAGAACACAACATGCCCATCGACGGCACTCCTCGCACCTTGGCCTTTTTAATTTTCAGGCCGTTAGGCAGCTTGGCACCAACAGTGGCCACCGCCACCATTAAATCAATGCGCACATTCGACGCCCCGCACACAATATCCAGTACCTCAGTGCCAATATCAACTTTGGTGACGCTCAATCGATCGGCATCTGGGTGTTTTTCAACTTCCAACACTTTACCAACCAGCAGCTTTTCAATGGAACCACCCGCTGACTCCACGGCATCCACTTCCAAACCTGCGTTGGTCAAGCAGTCGGCAATCTCTTGGGCGTTTAGGTCAACGCGCACCCAATCGCGCAGCCATTGTTCGCTAATGATCATTTGAATTGCTCCAAGAAAGTTAAGTCATTATCAAAAAATAGACGCAAATCATCAACGCCATAGCGCAGCATGGTTAAACGCTCGACCCCTAAGCCAAACGCAAAGCCGGTGTATTTTTCAGAGTCAATTCCGACTTTTGCAAACACTTCAGGGTGTACCATGCCACTGCCAAGTACTTCAATCCAACCCGTGTTTTTGCAAATACGACAACCTTGAGCTTCGCCATGATCATTCGTGCAAAAAACACACGAAATATCCACTTCAGCCGACGGTTCAGTAAACGGAAAATACGAAGGGCGTAACCGAATTTTTAACTCGGTCTCAAAAAACTGTTGTAGAAAATGCGTCAAGACGCCCTTTAAATCTGCAAATGAAATACCCTCATCAACCATCAGACCCTCAACCTGGTGGAACATCGGCGTATGAGTAACATCAGAATCACAGCGATACACGCGGCCCGGGGCAATAATATTAATCGGCGGCTTCTGTTTTAACATGTAGCGCGCCTGCACCGGTGAGGTGTGAGTCCTGAGCAAGTAGCTTTCATCGGCAGAGTCACTATCAGCCGCCACATAAAACGTATCATGCATGGCACGCGCAGGGTGTTCAGGTGGAATATTAAGCGCTTCAAAATTATGAAAATCATCTTCAATTTCAGGCCCCGTTGCCACGCCAAAGCCCATCGCAATAAAAATATCTTCGATTCGCTGCATAGTGCGTGTGACAGGATGAATACCACCAGAATCAATACCTCGCCCGGGCAAAGTGACATCAATTTCCTCAGCGGCAATTGCGGCGGCTAACTCAGCGGCATCTAAAGCGGTCTTTTTGAGATTAATAAGCTCGGCCACCTCGCGCTTCACCTGATTGACTTTGTCGCCAAACTTAGGACGCTCTTCGTGCGGTAAGCTGCCAATCTGCTTTAGCTGTGCCGTAAGCTCTCCTTTTTTACCAAGGTAGCGCACCCGCATCTCTTCTAATTCGGCTGGTTTTTCAGCCGCGCTTATCGCGGCCTTGGCCTGCTCCAAAATACGTTGGAGGTTGCCATCAAGTGATTCAGTCATTCTATCAAAGGTGTGTTCGTTATAACGGTAAAGCCAATTCAGTTAGTACACACGGTCAGTAGTAACAAAAGCGAATAGAAACCGAATTAAGGACTTCGATCATACTCAACTGAATTGACTCTAATTAAAAACTTTAAAGCAGAAACTTTTCAGCGCACTTAAAACCCAGCATCACTGGCAAAAGTCACTGCCCTTAGAGCGCAAAAAAGGAAGGCCAAGGCCTTCCTTTTTAATTACTCGCTTGTTTAAAACTCTTGCTTAGACAAAAGACAAACCGAGCATTAGCAGGCTTTTAACAAATAAGCCGCTAAGTAAAACTAAGCTGCAAGTGCCGATTTTGCTTGCTCAGCCAACTGCGAGAAAGCCGCTGAATCGTGTACAGCGATATCAGCAAGAACCTTACGATCAAGCTCAATACCTGCTTTGCTTAAGCCGTTAATGAACGTACTGTAGTTCATTGCATTTAGCTTAGCCGCGGCTGAAATACGAGTGATCCATAAACGACGAAATTGACGCTTGCGTTGGCGACGGTCACGATATTCATATTGACCAGCGCGTGTAACAGCTTGTTTAGCTACGCGAAAGACATTCTTATTGCGTCCGCGATAGCCTTTGGCTTGGCTGATAACTTTTTTATGTTTAGCTCGGGCGGTAACACCACGTTTTACTCTAGGCATTTTTTTTCTCCTGGAAAGAAGCGCAACGCTGCTTTCCTACAATCTCAATAATCTGTTGTGTACGCTTAGCTGTAAGGCAACATACGCTGAATCAAGCGCGCATCGCAATCTTTCGCGGTAGTAGTACCACGCAGATGACGTTTACGTTTGGTCGATTTTTTGGTCAAAATATGACGCAAGTGAGATTGAGAGCGTTTAAATTTACCGCTACCCGTTTTTTTAAAGCGCTTAGCTGCGCCACTATTACTTTTAATTTTAGGCATGATTACTCCAGTGTCTAATACACCATTGCCAATTAATATTTAGCTACGCAAGTTTAAAAGTTGACTCGCTAGCTGTAAAGTGAGCTCACACTACAGAGAAAAATTTATTTTTTCTTTAGCGGCCCAAGAACCATCACCATTTGACGGCCCTCCAATTTAGGGAACTGCTCAACTGCGCCATGTTCCTCTAAATCTGTTTCAACTCGTTTAAGAAGCTTCATGCCGAGATCTTTATGCGCCATTTCACGACCACGAAAACGAATTGTAACCTTAGTCTTATCGCCATTATCAAGAAATTTCTTGAGCCTACCGAGTTTAATATTGTAATCACCAATATCAGTTCCGGGGCGAAACTTGATTTCTTTAACTTGTGTTTGCTTTTGATTCTTTCGAGCAGCGGCTTTTCGCTTACTGTCTTCGTAAAGCATCTTGCCATAGTCCATCACTCGACATACCGGCGGATCAGCATTGGGGGATATTTCCACCAAGTCTAAGCCAGCATCTTGCGCTGACTTTAAGGCTTCATCTCGGCTCACGATACCTGCTTGCTCGCCGTTTTGATCAATAAGTCGAATGGTAGGCGCAGTAATCTTTTGATTCATGCGCTGTTGCTTTTTAGTGGCTATGGTATTACCTCAAACAAATATCTAGTTAAAATTCGCTGATTTTAAGTACTCTGGCTCAGCAATCACGACAAACCAGTAACTTTACACGCGTTTAGGGCGCGAATTCTAATGGGGAAAGACAATCCCCTCAATAGCTTGCGTCAATAAATCGACTTAAAACCAGTAAAAAAGTCAAAAAAACAATGGAAAACGCCAGATACGTGGGTATCTGGCGTTTTTCTAATTCTGGTAGGCGCGATTGGATTCGAACCAACGACCCCCACCATGTCAAGGTGGTGCTCTAACCAACTGAGCTACGCGCCTGCGCTTTTAAGCAGGAGCGCGATTCTAGCCAACCTAAATGAGCATTTCAATGATTTTTAACGTTTCTTTACCCGTTGAAGGTTCGAATTGTCGACGTTTTTGTTTACTATGTTGTTCAGTAATTCTCTGGTCCTGCTTTCAAGGACACTGATTAACCATTCACTAGCGAGGTATAAACGCATGGATCTAATGCAAATGGCGACTCAAATGTTGGGCGCAAAACTTGGGGGCTCTGCTGGCGCAAATAATGACCTACTCTCATCGGTAATTGGCAACCTGCTTGGCGGTGGCAATAGCGGTGGTCAAGGAATTGACTTGGGTGCCTTAGTGGGCGGCCTACAAAACAGCGGGCTCGGCGATATAGCTCAATCTTGGTTAGGCGATGGCGATAATGCTCAGATATCTCGCTCTCAAATCACCGACCTTCTTGGCTCAGACAAAGTCCAAGAGGCCGCCAGCCAACTGGGCACAGATCAAAATGACTTACTACGAGGTTTGCAAGAGATGATTCCTCAAGTGGTAGACAAATCATCGAGTGGTGGAAATTTACTGGATTCCGTTGGCGGCATAGGCGGCCTAGCCAGCTTAGCCAGCAAGTTTCTCAAATAGTTATACCTGCTGACTGCTTTATTAAAACGGCCGCACTGCGGTCGTTTTTTTTGCCTGTCCAAAAACACAATACTCGTAAGCCATGCATTTTTTATAAATCGAGCGAATTTAAAGACTTCTTGCCGTAAAGGAATAACAAACCGTTTCTCTCCAATATGTTATAGACTAATTGATAATCAGGTTAAACTTAAGACTTACTGTTTCAAAAAATCTCACCAAAACCTGAAAGCAAAACAATAATAGGAAACTTATGAATTTAACCACGAAAGTATTATGGGGACTTTTATTAGGGGCGCTTGCTGGTGCTCTATTAAATGCATTGGATAACGCTTGGCTAGACATGTACATTGTCGACGGCGCCCTCTATGCCGGTGGTAAATTATTTGTTAATGCACTCAAAATGCTCGTTGTTCCACTGGTGATTTTCTCTCTGATACCTGGGGTTTTCGCCATTGGAGACATTAGACTGCTAGGCAAGGTGGGAAGCAAAAGCATCGCTCTTTACATTGCAACCACCGCCATCGCGATCGCCACCGCGATCACTCTGGCGGCACTGCTTGGTATTGGTGAAGGCGGCACACCGCCGGCCGACATCGTTTTTGAAGGCCGTAGTGCGGGAAAAAATACCCTTGATATTTTAATCGGCATCGTTCCGACCAATATTTTTCAAGCCTTTGCGTCTGGTGACATGCTGGCCATTATCTTTTTCTCAATATTCTTTGGCATCGCGGCGTTGAGTATTAAAGAACAAACCAAAGAAACGGTAAATTTCATCGAGCAAATGAATAAAATCGTTATGCAGATGGTCGAAATGGTGATGTGGTTCGCACCTTACGCGGTGTTTTGCCTAATCGGTAAGGCCATCGCAGACGTGGGCGTTAACCTTATTTTGGATTTGATTGGCTACTTTGTTGTCGTGATTGCGGCGTTACTAATACACGCGTTTGTCACTCAGATGTTTATCTTAAAGACGTTTACAGGAATGAATATCGGATTGTTTTTACACAAAATTCGAAGCGCGCAACTTTTTGCTTTCAGCACATCCAGCTCGGGTGCCACCATTCCGGTTACCCTGAGAACCGTGCAAAACAGAATTGGTGTTGATCGTGCTATATCGTCGTTTAGTGTGCCCTTCGGCGCTACGATTAACATGGATGGCACGGCCATTATGCAAGGTGTGGCCACCGTATTCATCGCTAATCTTTATGGCATTGATTTAGGCCTAACGGGCTACTTAGTTGTTGTGCTAACGGCCGTATTAGCGTCCATTGGGACAGCGGCGGTTCCATCCGTGGGTCTTGTGATGTTGACCTTGGTGTTTGAACAAGTAAATCTGCCTGTTGCCGCCATTGGTTTAATTATGGGCGTTGACCGATTGCTTGATATGACCCGCACAGCAGTTAATGTTACCGGCGACACCGTTGTTACCTCTATTGTTGCAAAAAGTGAAGGCAAATTGAATATGGACGTATTCAATGACCCAGACGCAGGTCACCTAGAGGAAATTCATATTAATGATAAGGCGCAATAAAAAAGTAGCCACGCCCGCTTCTTATTGATCGACATTGGCAGCTTAGCGATTTGGCTTTCGCTAAGCTGCACCATAAACTTTTGAGTGTCTTTCAAATGCCTAATGATGAATATGAATCTTGAATACGTTCAATTGCAATCATCATCGCAGCCGTTCGTAAATCAGGTATGCGTGCATCACGATTCCACTTTTCACTCATAACTTGATAACCTTCTCGCATTACATCATCCAGGCCTGAACGCACTAAATCTAGTTCGCTTGGGCCTTCTATGATCTTAGCCAAACGGGCTTCGGGGAATTTGGCGCCCACCATTTCTTCAATGGCCAATATCATGTCCTTAGTTTGACGTTCATGTTGACGCCGCTGCATACGCCCAAAACGAATATGGCCTATGTTTTTTACCCATTCAAAGTACGACACGGTTACTCCACCGGCGTTCGCGTAAAGATCAGGAATAATCAAACATTGACGCTTCCTCAACATTTCATTAGCACCGAAAGTGATGGGCCCATTGGCCGCCTCGATAATGATATTTGCCTGAATTTGCGCCGCGTTTTCAACAGTAACAACGCCTTCCATTGCCGCAGGAATGAAAATATCACAATCCATCGTAAGTACGCTGTGAGTGTCAGAAGTATAGCCTTTATAGCCTTTTACCCCGCCACTACTATGAATATGATGATGTAAACCATCTATATCGATGCCACTTTGATCAACCACCGCACCATCACGTTCCATAACGCCAATGATAATGGCGTCGTCTTCTTGCGATAAAAATTGGGCCGCATGGTAACCCACATTTCCCAGGCCCTGAACTACTATTTTTTTACCCGCCAACTCCCCACTTAGGCCAGCCCATTCTATGTCTTTAGGGTGTCTGAACGCTTCTTGCAAGGCAAATTGAATGCCGCGCCCCGTTGCTTCAACACGCCCCCGAATACCGCCTTTGCTTACTGGTTTGCCTGTTACGCAGGCCCATGTATTCAAGTCATTCGGATACAAACGCTTGTATTCATCAGCCATCCATGACATTTCACGCTCACCGGTTCCCATATCCGGTGCAGGCACATTCTGCGCAGGGCTAATTAAGTCACGCTTAGCCAGTTCCTGCGTAAAACGGCGTGTGATTTTTTCTAACTCGTGGGGCTCCCACTGTGCAGGGTCAATCACCAATGCGCCCTTGGAACCGCCGAAAGGCGCTTCAACCAAAGCACATTTAAACGTCATGAGTGAAGCCAAAGCTTCGACTTCATCTTGATCTGCGTGCGGCGAATAACGAATCCCCCCTTTTACTGGCTCGCGATGCTCAGAATGCACCGACCGGTAACCCGTAAAAGTATAAAGCCGATTGCGCAATCGCACACCAAACCTGACTGTATAGGTGGCATTACATATCTTAATTTTGTGTTGCAGGTCATCCGAAATACCCACCAGTTCTGCAGCTCGATCAAACATGCGCTCGACGGATGATAAAAAACTCTCATCGCTGTATGACATGACTCCTCCTCAAATAAAATCGTGTCGTTTTATATCTTAGAAACCCTAAGGCTCGTTGCCTCTGTTTTTCAATAGAGCAAACAGAGGCAACAAGTTCTCTATTATTTTGCCTGAATCGTTCGTCAAATAATGCAAACTATGACACATAAAATCATCGGATTGCATCAACACAATAGCTGGGGTTAATTGAGGCATACAACGACACTCGTCAACCACACATACAAAATGATCATTACAAAACTTGCACCCACTCAAAAAATTAACTGAATCGCTCAAAAATAGTCTTTATGGCTAACGTGAACGGCCTTCAAGGCCGTTATTTTTGCCTTCTAGCTTCTAACAAACCAAACGATTAGCATCACCACACTCACCACAACAACCAAACTGCGGAGAGCGTCAGGGTCGATTTTCATCAACGCCCTTGCTCCCAAACTGGCCCCGATGAATTGTCCAACCATCATGATCAAACCAATATAAAAAACCACTTGGCCGTACGCTATAAAAATCATCAGTGATGCGCAATTTGTGGCAAAGTTGAGTGCCTTCGCAACCATGCTCGCTTTTATTACCGCTTGGCCTCTCAAACTGACACCCGCCAACACAAAGAAAGACCCTGTGGCAGGGCCAAACATGCCATCGTAAAAGCCTATCGCTGGCACGGCAGTCGTTCTATACAGCAGGTGGGTAACTTTAGGCTTATTACGGTCGGGGGTGGGCTTCGCAAAGAAGATAAAATACACAATAATCAATGAAATCACCGCCGGTATTAAAAAATTCAACACGACCACATCAAAGCTTTGTACTGCCGTTGCTCCCACCAATGCTCCGACAAAGGCTGTCAGCATAGACCACGACACATCAGAAAATCTAAGTTGCTTTTTTACTAGCAGCGTTAAGGAAGCAGTGGCGGTGCCCGCACAGGCTTGCAACTTATTAGTGCCCAAAGCGGCAATCGGCGGCACGCCTACCGCCAACAACGCAGGAATAGTAATCAACCCGCCTCCGCCTACCAATGTGTCAATATAACCAGCAACGATAGCCGCGAACACTAAAATACAAACAGTCAACACGGTAAATTCACTGTGCGTTGAGCCTAAAAAGTCAGCCATGTGAGAAACCATTATCGCGATAAGTTGAGGTATTGCGCTAGTTTAGACAAGCGAAGAAACTATTTCCGTTATAAAAATACTTTTTCTTTGAGAGATAAATAAGGCTTACTGGGTCTAGTAGATTATGATCAATGGGCTTTATCTATTAATAAGAACTTTTTGAATGATTTTTTCAAGGTTTTTATTAAGCTCATTTTCTCACATTTTAAGTTATTTAAATAAACGCAATCAATAACTTAAAATTTGGCTTTGTACCTTTGTGGCTTTTTGCTTTGCATCGAGAGCTTCCAAAGCTGAAACCTTTAGGGGCATTTGCCATATATACTAATAATCAACCATGGCAAACAGTGAGCCACAGTAACATTTTGGGGAAACCAGCTATGAATGCTGTGCGTCACAAAAAACAAGCTTAAAAGAAAATGAAAAAATACGCCATAACCTTACTCGTTCTTACACTAATCGGTATTGGGCTTACCGTGTTACTGTTTACTCAAGACGAAAAGCTAGACCAAACGGTGTTTCTACAAACCACGGAATCAATTCGAAACTTGCAGACGCTGGACAAAAATTTGCTGGTGTTATTGCATCAATCTCGTTTTAATAGTGAGTTTGATCACGATTTGCTGACTGATACTAGCTACCAACTAAGTGAAGAGTTTTCAAACTTAAGGTTCGACGCGCTGTTTGAAGAAATTGAGAGCAGTGAAACACTCAGTACCGCCATTGAAAATTTCGATAACAGTTACGCCTCTCGTGAACAAGAATTGGAAATTTATGTGGAAACTAATTCAGCGGTATCGCAAGCTCTGCAAGAAATCAACGTTGGGACCAGAGCCATTCAGAACTCCAACTTGGGCGATTCAGCCCCTGCTGTAAACGGCTTAATAGGCGAAATCAACGCGCAAATTTTTGCGCTAACATTAGGGGAAGCCGACCAACGTGACAATGCTATTTTAGATCGAGTTAATGATCTGCAAGTAGAAGCGCCGACCTCAGAACTCTCGTTTTTCAATGATTATAAAACGGCAATTAAAACCATCATTGATAACAACCAAGACGCCACAAACAGCTTCACAACACTCACCTCGTTAGACACCGGCTCATTGCTTGATTCGATAGAAAATGAGTATGTAAACTACCATAACCAAGCGATTCAAGGCTCCACACAATTTAGGAACGCATTGATTGTTTACGGTGTAATTTTGTTAGGTGCGCTGATCTTCTTTGCGGCACAAATTCGCCGTAACTATTTGTTTCTAGAGAAAGAAGTCGCTGATCGAACAGATGAAATCAAGAACGCATATGAAGAACTGCAAGAATCACAAGAGCAGTTAATTCAATCTGAGAAGATGGCATCACTAGGCCAAATGGTGGCTGGCGTGGCGCATGAAATTAACACCCCATTAGGCTATGTAACCAGTAATATTGAGACGCTAAAGCTTAATGTTGGCGATATATCTGAGGTTGTTGGCGAAGTTGACAAACTGCTATCTCAAGTAGTTCGCAGCGACCGCGACAATAAAACCATCACTCAGCAAGTGATGAAGACATTACGCAAATACAAAGAGGTTGAAGCCAATGAACTGATGCTTGAAAGCGAGCAGTTGCTTGGTGATGGTTCGTATGGCTTAACTGAGATATCTAAACTTGTAACAAGCTTGAAAGATTTTGCCCGTCTTGATCGCCAATCAACTGAGGAAATTGATTTACACGACTGCATAGAAAGTTCATTGACCATTGCCAGCAACCATATTCGCGAAAATAACGTGGAAATCGATCGCCATTACACTGAACTGCCCAAAATAAGTTGTATCCCATCCAAACTTAATCAATTATTCTTAAACGTCATCACTAATGCTTGCCAAGCCATGAGTGAAAATGGCGGAACACTAACGGTATTAACCCAAATTAATAACAACCACATTCGCTTAAGCTTTAAAGACCAAGGCATGGGTATGGATGAAGAAACAAAACAAAAAATGTTCGATCCTTTCTTTACTTCGAAAGATATTGGCATTGGAACGGGTCTTGGTATGTCAATAGCCTACAAAATTATTGAAGCACACCGAGGTAGTATTGATGTCGAGTCAGAAATTGGCTTGGGCACCACTATCTCAATTAACTTACCGATCGACTGATTAGCGGAAAATATCCTTTATCATGAGCGACCTTAATAGAAAATATCGAGTATTGTTTGTTGACGATGAGCCAAGAGTAACCAGTGCTTTAAAAGCGATATTTCGCCGCGAGTACAGTGTATCTATCGCTAACAGCGGTGCCGATGCACTAAAACTGATGGATGAAAACCAATTCGATGTCATTGTAAGTGACCAGCGCATGCCTAAAATGCTGGGTAATCAACTGCTCGCACAAGTGTCTAAGCGTTACCCGCAAACCATGCGTATCTTACTGACGGGCTTTATGGACAAACAAGCCATTGTTGATTCTATTAATGAAGGTGAGGTTTACCGGTTCATTAATAAGCCTTGGCGCAACGACGAGATGCGTGAAGTGATTGCTGAAGCGGCGTTAGCCTCAGAGATACCAGTTATTCCAAATACGGCCTCAGAGATTGATGATACGCCGGTGCAAGCAACAGCAAAGACGGAAGCACAAAACCAGCCAAGTTCACCGCAAACAGAAGCCAATATCGCACAGAACTTGGGCGATCATGCGCTATTGATGATGGAGCAAGCTAAAGACATACGGCACCAAATTAGAAAATTTTGCAGTGATCGATCCATTATGATTTACGGCACACAAAATATCGAGCAAGCTGTGGCCGCAGCCGCATCCAGAGAAAACATCGGTGTTGCGGTGATTGAACTCTCTAAAAACACTGAAACCGCTCTACAAACCATCAATCTTCTCAAGCAAGCAAGACCTGAAGTCATTACAATTGCGTTAACGGAAGAGTACGATGCAAACACCGCCGTTGACTTAATTAATCAAGGCCAAGTGTTTAAGTATCTAGCTAAGCCGATTGACTTAGGTGGATTTGAAAACGCCATTCAAAATGCGTTTGTAAGACACAATTTTTTAAAAAAACATAAAGCAGCACAAAAACGTTATAAGGTTGAAAAAACCAAAGGCAAAGTAGTGGCCGGAATACAAGAAATGTTTAGCCGTTGGATTGGTTCACCTAATAACGCGACTACTTAACGGTGCATTAGCAAAGGGGTTGATTACTTAAAGTCTTATTATTCGAGCTATCAAAAATTACCAGCCTCTCGGTATTCGTTTCATACTAACAAGGCGCGATTGGTTACGGCTGGTTAATTGTTTCACCAAGTGCCGAAATTTATTTGGTAGCATCTCAAACTTGTTTATTGCGTTACAAAAATATTGACTATGACTATTTCAAGAAAGCTACGACAGAGTTTAGTTTTGTTACTAACTCTAGGGGCAATTATCGCATCCAGTATCGCTTTCGCGGCCAAGCCCATATACAGCGGTGGCCGAGACCGTGCCGCAATAAAAGGTTACGACCCCGTGGCGTATTTCACCAAGAATAAACCAGTTAAAGGACTAAAAGAGTTTACTCACAAATCTAATGGCGCAACGTGGATGTTTTCCAGTGCTGAGAATCGCGATCTCTTTATTTCAAACCCTGAAAAATACACACCACAATTTGGTGGCTATTGTGCTTACGCGGTATCCAGGAATACAACAGCGTCCATTCGGCCGGAATTTTTTACCATTCACGACAATAAACTGTATTTAAACTTTAGCAATTCGGTGCATAAAAAGTGGATGAAAAATAAGGAAGGGTTTATAGCCGACGCCGAAAAAAACTGGCCTAAAATAATTCGTGAGTAATGAACAAAATTGACAAACGTAGCTACTGACGATTAATACGATAATTTGGTGCTGATGACAAATCTTCGCTGCTGCGAAACGGGTTAATATCAAGCCCTCCTCTTCTGGTGTAAAGCGCCTGCACTGAAAGTCTTTTCAAACGATAAAATCGCCATAAGTCCATATATATTCGTTCGACGCACTGTTCGTGAAACTCGTTATGCATCCTAAAAGAAATTAAGTAACGCAACAGAGACTCATGATCAATTTTCTGACCTTGATAATTGATGATTAAGCTTGCCCAGTCAGGTTGATTTGTTATCAAACAATTGGATTTTAATAGATGGCTGTGCAACACCTCTTCAACCACTTCATCTGATTTATTAAATTCATCATTTTTCACGCCAACCTTTGGCCCAGCGACAGCGACCTCGGTTAATGAATATTGATCCACTTCGATATCCAAATCATCAATGCATCTCCCAGGCAGAGCTTTGGGTGAGAACTCTTCGAGCGTGCCCGGCGCAAACAGTTCAATGCTAACATCACCGCCAGCCGCCGCGGAAAGGTCTTTCTTTAAAACCGAACACACGTGATTTTGTGAGCTAAATTGAGTTTGATTAAAACTGTTTAAATACAATTTAAAAGACTTTGACTCAATAATATTAGGCGTAGACGCAGACACAAAACACCGCATCAATGCCACCACGGGCTTTCCTTTACTATTAAGCCAGGACAGTTCATAACCATTCCAAACATCCAGGCCAAAAAAGGGTTGCTCTTCGACTATCCCAAGTTCAGAACGGTTTAATGCCCGTGGTAAGGCTTGCAACAGACTGGGGGTATAATACGAAACGTAATCCGTAGGCTTACCTAAGCTCAGCGCTGCTAATTCTTGAGATTTTTCGTAGGCCGACATATCAGGCGCTCTTTAAGTACTGCGTACGAATTTCTTCTAGCTGGTCTCTAGCACGAGCCGCTTTTTCAAACTCAAGATTCTCCGCGTATTGAAACATTTCTTTTTCCAAGTCTTTAAGCGCTTTCGCCAGACTCTTGGGGTTATTCAAATCAGGCAAACCGTCTAAGGTCACTTTGGCTTTCGCCAACTCTTGGGCAGCATCACTGGTGGCGCCATCAATAATGTCTCGCACCGCTTTACGCACTGATTTTGGCGTAATTCCATGCTCAATATTATGAGCCTGCTGTTTTTGGCGTCGCCGTTCAGTTTCGTCAATGGCTATCTTCATGGACTTAGTAATACGGTCGCCGTACAAAATCGCACGCCCGTTTAAATTTCTTGCCGCGCGACCAATGGTTTGAATCAATGAGCGAGTCGAACGCAAAAAACCTTCTTTGTCGGCATCCAAAATCGCCACCAAAGACACTTCAGGCATATCCAAGCCTTCCCTAAGTAAGTTAATACCCACAAGCACATCAAACTCACCTGCTCTTAAATCTCGGATAATTTCAACACGTTCGACGGTGTCAATGTCTGAATGCAAATACCTAACTTTGACCCCAGCATCGCTTAAGTAGTCAGTTAGATCTTCAGACATACGCTTAGTTAAGGTGGTAATCAATACACGCTCATCTTTAATAACCCGTTTATTAATTTCAGACAAAACATCGTCAACCTGAGTGGCAACGGGTCTCACTTCTATCTCAGGGTCAACCAAGCCGGTGGGGCGGACCACTTGATCTACGGTATCAGGGTTTTGCTCAATTTCGTAGTCCCCAGGCGTTGCTGATACAAACACCGTCTGCGGCATCATATTTCTAAACTCATCAAACCTTAACGGCCTATTATCCATTGCCGAAGGCAGACGAAAACCATACTCAACCAAGGTTTCTTTGCGTGAACGATCGCCTTTATACATAGCCCCAAGCTGCGGCACCATGACGTGGCTCTCATCGAGAATCATCAGGGCGTTAGGCGGTAGATAGTTGATCAACGTTGGAGGCGCTTCGCCTGGTTGAGCCCCCGACAGAAAGCGTGAGTAGTTTTCAATACCATTACAATACCCAAGCTCTTGCATCATTTCCAAATCAAATAACGTTCGCTGTTCTAGGCGCTGAGCTTCCACTAGCTTCTCATGCTCTCGCAAGTACGCCAAACGATCCCGTAACTCTTCGCGTATTTGCTCACACGCTTCTAGCACCTTAACCCTGGGTGTCACATAGTGAGACTTAGGAAAGATAGTCACGCGTTTTAAATCTTCTTCGACAGCACCGGTAAGAGGGTCAAACCGAGAAATTTTTTCCACATCGTCACCAAACAATTCTACTCGAATCGCATACCGTTCAGATTCAGCTGGGTAAATATCAATCACGTCTCCGCGCACCCGAAAGGTGGCGCGTTTGAGTTCCATGTCATTTCGAGTGTATTGCAATTCCGCAAGCCGTTTTAAAATGGCTCGCTGATCCATGATATCGCCGACACTAAGATGAAGAATCATTTCATGGTAAGACCCCGGGTCGCCCAAACCATAGATCGCTGAAACAGTGGCAACAATAATGACATCATCGCGTTCTAAAACAGCCTTAGTCGCCGACAGGCGCATTTGATCGATATGTTCATTGACTGAGGCGTCTTTCTCAATAAAGGTATCAGAACTAGGCACGTAGGCTTCTGGCTGGTAATAATCGTAATACGAAACAAAGTATTCAACGGCGTTATGAGGGAAAAAATCACGCATTTCAGAATAAAGCTGTGCCGCTAGGGTTTTATTAGGGGCCATTAATATCGTTGGCCTCTGCACGGCCTCTATCACATTAGCCATCGTGAACGTTTTTCCTGAACCGGTCACTCCTAATAGCGTTTGAAATGCCTCGCCGTCCTCCAAACCGCCGATCAATGACGCAATGGCCGTGGGTTGATCACCAGCTGGGGTGTATTCACTTACGAGTTGAAATTCTCTTTTCATTATTTAAGTGCGCGGCAATTCGCATACGTTATGAGCTAATGGAACGGTTACATCTCTACTTGCATGGACACAGTCTTTTATAAGGCCTTAATAAAACCTTAACAGTCAGGCATTCAATAGAGAGTTTCTTTTCATATTATAGATCAGCGACCTCATAATTTACGGCAATATTTAAATCACCTTTTATTTAATCAACGTTAGCTTTTATTTTGCGTTTTAATCGTCATTCAAGCCAGTGTCAGTGTGCAAGACTCGCCTGCCTCAGCATGACACAATGGGGGAGTGACCTTAAAACCAAACTGTTAAAAGCGACCTTTTACATGAGAACAACTAGCCCTAACTCGCAAAAGCCTTACTTCGAATACCCAACACTTCACCAAAGGTAAAGTCGATTAAACCAAAAACGACTTGCTTGCAAAACTGCCTTAGCTAATCTACTCTTATAGAATGTAAGAATAATATGGGAATAAGGACACCCATTGACGCTTTGGATTTTGGCATGACCAACCATCATTACTGTCAAACCATCGTTACTGTCAAACCATCGTTACTGTCAAGCAATGAATAATTTATGCCAACCATCGGAGGGTTTATGGCAACCAGTAAATTAACACCTCATGTTTATTCGATTAAGCTAAATTACCTATTGGGGCACACACTTTTGGAGTTGCTTATCAGTGTGGCGTTATTTGGCATCTTACTCGTCGGTGCCGCGCCCAGTCTCGGCGCGGCAATCGAACGCTCTAAATTACGAACATCGTCATTAGGAGTGCTTGAGTCACTGGCTTTGGCACGCGCCACTGCCATCAGCCAAAGTAAAACAGTGTTTGTATGTCGTCTAAACCCAAACCAACAATGCGTGGTCTCGAATACGCGTAATCATGCATGGAATCAAGGTTGGCAAATTTTTGTGGATGAAAACAATAACAACAAATTTGATGTCAGAGATTCATTACTATTTACAGGGAGGACTGACCCTTCTATTTCCGTAGTTTTCAATCAAAATGGCCAACTGAGGTTTTTTCCTAATGGCTCGGCCAGAAGCGCTGGATTCTATCTGTGCGGACCCAAGCTGGGTGATACGACTCATTTAAAACTACTTCATACAGGCCGAGTACGCCTAGTCAATAAAGCCTCAAAGAAAGCACACGACGTCTGCAAAAAGACATTCTAAACTGCACAAACCGAGTTCAAAAATACAATCGTTTTCACACACTAAAATAAAATAAAAAAGTTCTTGACCAAGACAATCCAAATCAATATCATGCGCAGCACTTGAGAGGTTGTTCCCCGATAGCTCAGTTGGTAGAGCAAATGACTGTTAATCATTGGGTCGCTGGTTCGAGTCCAGCTCGGGGAGCCAATCAAGTTTCCCTCCTTTACTTTTCCACACTTAATAATACCTTCTGACTATTTTTATAGTTTATCGATTTTATAGTTTACTGGCCTCACCCAGTGGCTAGCGGCTTTATTTGAGCCTTTAAGTTCCAGCCGACCCTCCCCTTTTCTCTTATTACAGCGAACTGCTTTTCTGTTATATCACTCTGGCTTTCTCAATCTAATGAATAAGCGCGAGCTTGCACTCACTCACACGCGCTTTAAACAAACGTCCGATCAACGCTTTAAAGGTGCCTCAGTGAAGTTTTTAATGGTGGCTTAGTAGGATAAAAGTCAGAGCAAGCAACCTCAAACGTAAGGCTGCTACTTAATTCAGAACATAACTAATATGGATGAGTTACGATCAAACTCACGGTCCATACATTTTTTTCAATGTCGTATTTAAGACAAAAAAAATAATTTAAAATCAACAACTTAAAATCATGGTGCGAAAAATAGACAGTTGATATTGCATCCATTGAAGTGCAGAATACTAATATTGCTAAGGTTGATTACATTACATTGAGTCACAGCGATACAATACAGCCAAAACACATCGGGTGGTAAGCGGAATGTTTTCGGTGGACCATGTGTCTGAACCTTGTGACCATAAGTCTGTTAGTTGTCGTTATGAAGTTGGTCGTAACAGAGCCAGTAAACGCAAAAGCAATATTCATAAAAAAGGCCCTTGAGCGGGTAACTCAAGAGCCTCGAGGAAAGAAAAAGCCCCCAAGCATTTTCTTTCCAGATTCGTCATCAAGATCCTTTTGAATGACAAGCTCGGTGTTCAGTGATGGGTCAAATCACATTGCGTCGCCTCAATGCTTTTGTGGCGACGATTCCGAGCGGGTATGCGCGGGTCAAACGCATAAACATAAGATAGCACAAGAAAACTCTGGTGTTAATGGGATAGTCGCTCAGTCGACAAAAAAAATGGGAATTGGCACTTAAATTAAACACATGTCAATTAAAATCACCCCACATACAATAAATTTATTGTCTTTTTCTACAAGAATATTCAAAAATAAGCCTCATTTAGAGCAAAAATCTGAATGCTAACCACCTAAGCCCAACAACACGTTTTGCCGTTAATAGGTGCTTTTTGTGAAGTGTCTATGAAGGCCAAGAGCCTTCTAGCAAAAATGTTAGCCTCCTCAGGCTATTACTAAAATGCTTTGTCCCCCGCTATGGATTAGAATAAGGTCATAATCCGTATTCAGAACATTTATCACAATCGTCAATGGAAGCACTTTACGCATTACACAATCGCATTTCCGTCAATCTTCTTGATTACCCGGCTCCCACTTCGAGTCAACTGGAGAATATTTTCAGGTCAGGTTTAAGAGCTTGTGACCACAAGAATTTAAGGCCGTGGAAATTTTTACTGATAGAAGGCGATGCTAGAAATAGGCTTGGTGACCTCATGGCTCAAGTGAAACAAGCCACTTCCCAAGGCACCGAATTATCAGAAGAAGACAAGGTTAAATTGCAAAAAAAACCCTTACGTGCGCCAACGATCATTGCGGTGATCGCTGATATCAAACAACATGAAAAAGTACCAGAAATAGAACAACTTCTGTCCGCTGGGGCTGCCGCACAAATGATGATGACCTCGGCCTTTGCACAAGGCTTGGGTGCTATCTGGCGATCTGGTAGCCTGATGTTTACGCGCGAAATGCACACAGGTTTAGGCTTAACGGATCACCAGAAATTGGTTGGTTTTATTTACCTGGGGACGGTGAAAGCATGCAAACAAGTCCCTGAGCTTGTCATCGAAGATTACGTCGAGCGTTGGCCCAGTTAGTTTGAGCATCATTTATTCATTTCTTGACCTGTTTTATTATTAACAAGAACAGCATTTCCTTCAATGCTGTTATCAATACTTTTCTCTCTATAAGCACTCCAATCGGCAATCAAATTTATCTGCAAGTTTGACGTCATAAACGGCCACCTTGCCTCAACAGCTCAACCATAAGTGCCGGGTTTAGAATGGAATCGACGGTCGAACTTTGTCCTGCATTCATTTATCGTTTCAAGTTGTTCTTCAACACAAACGCGAATGAATTTCCTCACTGAAATACTTTTTTGCCTGTGTGCGGTTTAAGTAGCGGTGCCTAGTAAGTTAGCTCTGTAATTTCGAGTAATAATTATTTGTCCGCCAGCATGTTAGATTATTAAAAATAACAGCGTTAGTACTACCAACGCATTTAGGCGCACTAACTAACTGACAAAAAGCAAGGGAAGAAAGGCATGTCTGATTTTTTTGTAACCAGCCCGAAAAGTGAAGGCGGCGTAACTCGACGAACATTTTTAAAGACGGCCAGTGGCGTTGTTGCTGTATCGATATTGGGTACACCACAATTAAGCCGCGCTCACTCCAATGCCATGAGTGGTAATATGGGTGACGTTGCGGGCCACGCCAAGCGAAGAATAGATGGCTTCGCTAAGGTGACAGGTCAAAAGGTCTACGCTCGAGACTTCAGCGCTAAAAGCATGCGCGGGTGGCCACAACAACAATGGCATGCACTCTATCTCCGCGCCTTGAAAACAAACGCCGAGTTCCAAGGCCTAAACCTTACGTCATTACCTAACCACGCCAAACCAGCTAAAGTTATTTTAGGCAATCAGTTGACGGCGGCACAACGCTCTCCATCAATGCAGGTTTCTCGTGACCTCATTATGGACGATAAAATACGCGAGTCATACGCCACAGCCGACCCTATCCACACGACAAAACCAACACAGACCGCATCAACTTCACTAAAAGACAAGGTATTAGAGCAAGACCCAGTTAGTTTTAATCACCCCAGTGCGGTGGTTTTCGATCTCATTGTATTACCAGGTAATAAACCTGATTACCTGGGTCAACCGGTTGCCTTACTCCTCTTTGACACCCTTTCCGGCTACAAAGCGGCGCACCGAGCTTTGCAATTCCAAGACAGTCAATTTCAAACTTACGGGAATAACTCTGAGCCAAATAAGTACGAGGGCCAGCCGTTTTCGCCAGAAACGCACTATGTAAAAATAGAGGCAACGGACCACTGTCAGTCGGATTTTTCCTACGCACAAACGCCCCCTCCAAAGTACAACAAACAAGCCAAATCGGTTGGTCAAGAAGTCACGGAATTTATTGATAACGGTAAATCAAACCCAGACCAAATTGTGCAATCGTTTGCGTCCGACATGTTAGCCATGGATCCCATGTTTATGGAGCCTGAGTCGGGTTTGGCGTGGTTGGACCTAAACAGCGGCGTCAATGGCAGCAAAGCCAACATGCACTTAGTGCTAGGCACACAATCGCCTGATGGCGATGTCTCATCCGTTGTTAGCATGTATAACGATGAGGGATCGCCAACGCCACTGAAAAACGTGACACTCAATAGTTGTTACCCTGGCGGCGGCTTTGGCGGGCGTGACAGTTCGCCCTTTTCGTTGATGCTTGCGTTAGCGGCAGGCTTTTGTGAGGGTAACCCCGTAAAGTTATCGTACGACCGTTTCGAACAATTCAGGGTTGGGCTTAAGCGTCACGCAGCCAAGGTCCATGGGAATGTATTACTCAATACTTCACAACAAATTTTGGCCATCGAAGGCAATATGCAATTTGACGGTGGCGGTCGAAAAAACTTATCCCCCTATGTCGCATCATTGGCCGCGTTGTGTATCGGCGGTTCGTATTCAATACCCAAAGCGAATATTCACGCTAACGCCATACACTCGCAAAACATTTCAGGCGGATCGCAACGTGGCTTTGGTGGGCCGCAAGCCTTTTTCGCTATTGAGACGGCACTTGATGAAGTGGCGTACAACAAAAAATGGGACCCAATCGCCCTGCGCCGCAAAAACGTAATCTCAATGGGCGACCGTTCTATCACCGGCGGCCCCATCGACCAGTCTTTACAATTAGAGACCATGTTAGACAAAGTCGAGAACCACCCACTCTGGTCAAATCGAGAACGCATTAAAGCCAAGAAAAGCAGCGACCACATTCAATACGGCACCGGGGTAGCAATGTCGCTGCAGGCTTATGGCACTTCAGGTGACGGCGTTATTGCCGCCGTTCAAATGGATCGCAAAGGTCGTTTTACCGTTAAATCGGATGCGGTTGATATGGGCAATGGCTCTGCCACCACACTCGGTGTTGTGATTGGACCAATTCTAGGAGCTAATGCGACAACCGTCGACATGGGTGACCACACTCTGTTTGGGCGGTCAGGCTTAAAAACCAAATATCAATTATCAAAAGGTGACGTGGCCGATTACTCAAACCCAATTTTCACCGAGCAAAGCGTTGGTTCATCGTCCGCTTGTTTAACTGGCTTACATCAAGTTCATGTGGTGCAGCAAACCGCTCAAGCTCTATTGGAGCAATCATTACTACCGGCCGCCGCCCTACTTTGGAAACTTGATAAGTTAACCGCACCTCAAATAGAGTGGCGAGAAGAAGGAATGACGCTGAAGGGTGAAAACCACCCACCTTTAACACTGGAAGTGCTGGCAAAAAAAGCACACGATGCAAATTTGCCTATGGGCACACTCGGGCATGCGTTTTTTCAAAACTCTTGGGTTAAGTCCGAGTTTGCAAGCCAGCAAGGCCCACTTACCTTCGAGCTTGATGGGTTAGCGGTCTATGCGTCGGCTTCCCAAAAGCCCACGCCGTTGCATCGAAGCGTAATCAGCTTTCCGCCACCAGGAACCTCTCGGTACGCACGCTACGTATGGGCACCGTGCGTAAACGTCATTGGCTTAACGGTGAACACACGCACTGGGCACGTGCGACTTGAAGACGTGTTAAGCGTATTAAACGCAGGGCGTATCCACGTACCCGAATTGGTCTCAGGGCAAAGTCAGGGCGGCATCGCTATGGCGATGGGGTATACGTTGCTGGAAGATATGCCACCGGGCATGCAAGGCCCCGCGAACGGTCTCTGGAACCTTAACAAGTACCACGTGGCCAGGTATTTGGACATGCCTTTAGATACCCAGTACACACCCGAGGGCCGAGCGCAAGAACTGATTTTAATTGATCCTGATGCCACGGTGCCAGGGCGAGGTATTGCTGAAGCCGTGATGTGTTCCATCGCCCCAGCCATTTCTAACGCGTTAAAAGACGCCGTGGGCGTACGTTACCAATCACTGCCTATCACACCCAGCAAAATTTTGAGAGGTTTGCAATCATGAGCATCACATTTACTGTTAATGGCAACCAATATAACGTCGATGATACTCAAGGCGAAGAAAAGCTCTTAGACTTCTTGCACGAAACGCTGGACTTAACCGGCACCAAATTCTGTTGCGGAATCGGTGTATGCCGAGCTTGCACGGTATCCGTCGCGAAAGGCCAAAGTACGGTGGAAGAGCCGGTTATTGCCTGTTCAACGGCTCTTTCAACGCTTAATGGCACACGCATTACAACGGTTGAAGGCCTGTCTGATGGAGAAAATTTGCAACCCATTCAACAAGCCTTTTTGGATCATTTTTCATTTCAGTGTGGTTATTGCGCACCAGGGTTTGTGATGGCATCTAAGGTCTTTCTAGGTTGGTTAAAAAACGCACCTAAAATGACCGAGCAACAGCTGGATGAGGCAATTGCAAACGCCATTGGTGAGCATATATGCCGGTGTACGGGGTACGTGCGTTACTACCAAGCACTAAAACAAGAGGCTCTAGCGATCATCGGCAACCCAGCAGACAACCGCCTAAGCACGGAACACGCATCATGAAAAGCATTCTTATAGCAATCGCTATTTTAACCGCACTACTCCTTGCTGTGATTGTATTCAAGGATGGCGAAAAATACGAACACGATGTTAACGAACACCGAGCTTACGCGGCACAGTGTACCGCCCAAATTGGGCCGTTGCCTGACTTTTCATGCTCCGATGGCGCCTTGGTGCCGGTTACTGTCAACGGTGAAACCCCAGAAGCGTATACGCCTAACATGAACTGTGACCGCCCAGCCTTATTAAACAATGGGGCCCACTCAGATGGTCAATGCGTGCCGTATTCCAGAATACTTGACCTGTCTACTGACTCTATGCAAGCCGTTGCGATGTGCCGTCAAAAACGCATACGGGCTGCCGACAGCTTACAATACGATGAGTTAGATGTGATCTCGCATAACCCAGCCACAGGGGCAACGTGTTGGTTTTCAGCGGACGCAAAAAACCCAGACGAACCGCTTAATGGCCAGCAAGTGCCTTCGCCTACGGCCGTCTATGATGTCACGTTTTGGAATTCACCCAGTGTTGTCGCTAAAGATGGGTGTGGAAATTGCCACGACAACGATCCGTTTATGTATTCGCCTTTTGTTGGGCAAGTATGGCAACATGTGCCAGTCAACCCACTCGGCGCTTACTTTCATGTTGCCCCTGAGATGGGTTTTTCAACATGGCCCACCACCGCGATGAACCTCCGTGACAATACCTGTTTAGGTTGCCACCGTATCGGTGTGAATAAGACCTGTTCTAGCTTGACCGAATGGTTAACGGGCATTAAAAAGCCTGAAGGCGCCGACCAACAGGCGTTGCACTTCCCTTTAAGCCATGGCATGCCGCCCAATCATGATTTAAGCAAACGCGCTTGGAACACCATTTACGCTGAAAGTGTGGAACAAATTCGCTCTTGCTGCGAAAACAACTCACAAAGTATGTGTCGGTTATCGCCCATTCCAGCGCACCCCCAAGGCCCAATTACCTCAAAGGCAGCAACAACGGTTCGACCTTAATTGTTCGTGACATTGGCTGTCTTTATTAAAACTGGCTTTCCGGAGTGCGCACAACAAGGCCGTCCATTTCATCGCTAACGAACACTTGACAAGCCAGCCTTGAGTTATCTTTGACCTCGTCAGCCACCTCTAACATTTCAGCTTCAAGCTCACCGGGCTTGCCCACAATACCCGCCCATTTTGCGTCAACGTAAATGTGGCACGTAGCGCATGCGCAGGCCCCACCACAATCCGCGTCAATTCCAGGCACATCGTTACCAGTTGCAACTTCCATAACCGTGTCGCCATTAGTAGCATCAATGTCTCGCTCTGTGCCTTGATAATCAATAAATGTGATTTTTGGCATTACTCTCTCCGTCTATATTATTGTGAGGCAGGGACGGTCTTATCTACCTTCCCCTAAATTAATCAGTATGAAAACGTTCTAATTGTCGACCGCCAATTCTACTTCAAGATTGTCTATTAAACGTGCTTTACCTAAGGGCGCTGCGGCCAGAATAACCAAACTTTGGTCGCCTTTTTCAGCCGGCATCAAATCAACTTGTCGTACGATGTTGATATACTGAGGTTCAAACCCTAATTCTTTTAACCTGTGTTTCGCCTGTTTTTCAAGCCGAGCTAAGGCAGCTTTTGACTTTACCGATTTGTGTTCGCTCAACTCAGACTGCATCCAACGCAGTGTTTCTTGCAGCTTAGCACCCGTCTTAAGCTGAGATTCGGTCAGATATCCATTACGTGAGGATAATGCTAAACCGGACTCATTTCGAACCGTGTCCACCCCCACCACTTGTATCGGGTAAGCCAAATCTTCCGTCATTCGTTTGATTATGACTAATTGCTGATAGTCTTTTTTACCAAACACGGCCACGTCTGGCTGCACCATATTAAACAATCGACTGACCACCGTGGTAACGCCATAAAAATGTTCTGGTCGATTTTTTCCGCAATAAAGATCACCAATTTTTGGCACGTAAACAACGGTTTGGGCGCTTATTTCACCAGGGTACATGGTGGCTTGCTCCGGTAGGAAAAGCACGTCCACCCCCAATTCCGCTAACAAGCGCGCGTCTTCGTCAGGCGTCGATGGGTAGTTGTCTAAGTCCTCATCCGCGCCAAATTGAGTTGGATTCACGTAAATACTGACCACCACAAAATCGGCACGCAGTTTAGCGGCCCGCACTAACGCCAAATGCCCTTCATGAAGATTTCCCATGGTAGGCACAAACCCGACGGTCTTTTTGTCTTTATGCGCGGCCTGTACCGCTGCTCGAAGAGAAGAAACTCGTTGAACCTTATTCAAAACTACTCCTAAGCTACTTCAAAAGATCGATTTAACACTTAAATCACTCTCGGCTTTTAATCATTATCAACCCTTAGCCATTCCTAGCTAAGAATTTCAGTGAACAAACAAGCACACCATCAATTAAAACTGTGTTGCTCTGCTGGAAATATACCTTCTTTTACCTCAGAAACGTAGCGACCAACTGCGTTCTGCACTGACTCCGCTCCTTGCATGTAATTTTTAGAAAACTTGGGGCTCCTTTTGGGGTATATGCCCAGCATATCTTGCAACACCAAAACCTGGCCATCGCAAGCCGGGCCTGCTCCGATCCCAATGGTTGGTATGTTTAATCGCTCGGTAATTTCTTGCGCCAAATTTTGCGGCACAGCCTCAAGTACCACAGCAAACGCACCGGCTTGCTCCACCCCTAATGCATCTTCGATCAATTGTTTGGCAGCCGCCCCTCGGCCTTGGACTTTAAAGCCACCCAATTGATGCACAGATTGAGGCGTTAAACCAATGTGGGCGCAGACAGCAATGCCGCGCTCCACCAGAAATTGAATCGTCTCAATCTGCAGCTCCCCGCCTTCGAGTTTCACGGTATGCGCACCCGATTGCATCAGTTTAACCGCGTTTTCATAGGCTTGCTCTTTACTGGTTTGATAGCTACCAAACGGCAGATCACCCACCACCATCGTATTGGTCACCCCGCGCGCAACGCACTCGGTGTGATAACAACTTTGCTCAATGGTCACGGGTATGGGCGTATCATGGCCTTGCATGACCATCCCTAATGAATCGCCCACCAAAATGGCGTCAACACCCTGCCCGTCTATCAAGGAAGCAAAACTGTAATCATACGCAGTAAGCCAAGTGATTTTATCCTTATCGGCCTTCATTTTTTTCATTGTGGTGACTGTAACAGCCATGCATAACTCCCAACGTGTCGATTGTATTTTTACGATAAAAATTATTTGCGGGGTATCTCCGCAATATTTCAGTCAGTTTAAGCCGTTGACGCTACAGAAGCCAAATTTAAATAATCAGGATTAAACCAACGGATTAAAGAAATGTTTGCCAGCCTCTACTTTCGACATTTGATCTATTAAAGCATCAAAGTGCCCATCGTTATTAATGGGGTTGAATTGCGCTGCATTAACGATCAATAAAGGCCCGGCATTGTAGCGATGAAAGAAGTTCGTGTAAGAGTCAGACAAGGCTTGCAAATAGGTGTCTGCGATTTTTAACTCATAATCAATATTGCGCTTTTTGATACGCTGCTGCAAAACGCTGACCGGCGCCTGTAAATAAATCACCAAATCTGGTTGCACGTGATCAACACTTAAGCTTTCGTATACCTGCCGATATATGGGCAACTCGTCATTGTTCAACGTAAGTTCAGCAAAAATGGGGTCTTTATCAATCATAAAATCGGCCACGACCGGCCGACTGACATGACTCTCATGTTCCACTAATTCGGCGAACTGCTTTACTCGCTGAAACAAAAAAAACAGTTGTGTTGGTAAACTAAAACACTCAGGCGCTTTATAAAAGCGCTGTAAAAAGGGGTTTTCACCCGGTTTTTCCAGCAACAGGTGCCCACCAAACCTATCCACAATCTTGTTACTTAAGGAGGATTTCCCAACACCGATAGGCCCTTCAATAACGATGTGTTTTTTATCTAAAAAAGTACCTTCAGGCATAAATAAATGTCATCAAAGAGAATAACAAGAACGCGTTAAACTGAACTCGATTATAATCTAACAACAGTCACTAATCCTCGTTTTTCGTCAATGTTAGTGTTGGCGAAGATTGCCATTGTAATTACACTACGCGCAACCTTGCTGTTCTTAGAACCCACGATCAGAATCATGTCAGAAAAAAGCACTAACTCCCTAAACTCAACGCCCAACGAACGCCCCACAGCTCAACGCCAACAAAAACCGGGAGGCGTATTTGTCGAACTCATTTTTTGCGTACTCATTCCCACTCTCATTTTAAAGAAACTCAGTGGCGACGACATGCTTGGTCCTACATGGGCACTCGTTGCTGCGTTGACATTACCATTAAGTTTTGGCATCGCCGAATTTGTAAAAAAGAAGAAAATTGCTTTCGTTCCTGCGCTTGGTTTTATTAGCATTCTACTCACAGGCAGCATCGGAATTTTGAAACTTCCAAAGGAATACATTGCCTACAAAGAGGCACTAATTCCATCTGTTATCGGCTTGGCAACGGTGATTTCCGCTTACACTAGGTTCCCTCTGGTTAAGACCTTTCTCTTTAATGAAGCTTTTATGGACACCACACAAGTGGAACGATCCCTCATTGCCAACAACCAAACAGAAAGATTTAACCAAGTAATGAAAAACGCCACCTGGCTATTGGCCGGCTCATTTTTGTTATCGGCCATATTGAATTTTCTGTTAGCCAAATGGATTGTGGTGAGCGAATCAGGAACCGACGCATTTAACTCAGAACTTGGCACAATGAACTTATACAGCTATCCCGTTATCGTATTGCCCTGCATGGTTATCACCGTGTGTGCAATGATTTATGTTTTCAAGAATATCAAGAGGCTAACGGGCTTAGAATTGGAAGAGTTAATGCATCAGTAATGACCCAACGGGCCACGCCTAATACAGCGCTCGATGTCATTTGATCCATTGAGCGTAAACAGCAAAAAAGGTAAAGTAGCAAACTAATTTGACCGCCTCTGATTCATTATTGAATATTCGGTTCAAAAGGCACAAAACACCCCTTTTAACGACGTATTCCTAACTCTTTTGATTAGTCCAAAGACCAAAAACCACTTAATTTCTTATGCCTAACGCCCCTCTAAGTCACGTTGAAAAACGGCGCAACATCCTTGTAACAAATGCCCTGCCCTACGCAAATGGGCCTCTTCATCTTGGGCACATGGTGGGGTTTATACAAGCCGACATATGGGTGCGTTTTCAAAAGTTGCAAGGTCATAACGTGACCTACGTAGGGGGCGATGACCAACATGGCACCCCCATTATGCTTGGCGCCGAAAAGCTTGGGCTAACCGCTCAACAGCTTGTTGAGCAAACCGAGGCCGCTCACAAAAATTCGTTGAGCGGCTTTAACATTGGATTTGACAATTACACCGGCACTCACGACGACGTAAACAAAACCTTAGCGTCAGAGATCTACGTGACATTGCGCGAGCGTGGGCACATAGACATTCGCACCATTAAACAGGCGTATGACGAAGAAAAAGGCATGTTCTTACCCGACCGTTACGTCAAAGGCACGTGCCCAAAATGCAAATCGCCAGACCAATACGGTGATAATTGCGAAGTTTGTGGTGCGACTTATGATACGACCGACCTCATTGCCCCTTACTCAGTACTCTCTGGCAAACCACCGGTAGAAAGAGAAAGTGAACACTACTTTTTTAAGGTCAGCGACTTTGAGCAGACGCTGAGCGAGTGGAAAGAGTCCGATGCGTTGCAACCCGAAATCGCTAATAAGCTTGAAGAGTGGTTTGAGTCTGGACTTATTGACTGGGATATCAGCCGTGACAAGCCCTACTGGGGCTTCGAAATACCCGATGCCCCGGGCAAGTATTTCTACGTTTGGTTAGACGCGCCAATCGGCTATATGGCCAGCCATAAAATCCACTGCGATCACTCTGGTGACGATTGGGCAAGTTACTGGGAAAGTGCCAACAGTGAAAACACGGAGCTGTATCATTTCATTGGCAAAGACATTGTACGTTTTCATACATTATTCTGGCCGGCCCTATTGGAAGCCGCCGATTACAGACGCCCCAGTGGGGTTTTTGTGCATGGTTTTTTAACCGTCGATGGTGCCAAAATGTCTAAGTCGCGCGGCACATTTGTGATGGCCGACACGTATTTAAAACATCTAAACCCAGAGTATTTACGTTATTACTACGCGGCAAAACTAAGCAGTAATGTCGTGGATATGGATTTAAACCTAGATGATTTTGTTGCTCGGGTTAATTCCGACATCGTAGGCAAAATGGTCAACATTGCCTCGCGTTGCGCTGGCTTTATCGTGAAACGCTTTGACGGCCAATTAGCTGAGCAAAGTGCGGCACCAGAGCTGCACGATGAATTTGTTCAAGCCAGCCGCCGCATCGCAGAGCGTTATGAAAAACGCGAATTCTCGCAAGCCATGCGTGAAATAATGGCATTAGCGGACAAAGCCAACCAGTTTATTGACGAACATAAACCATGGGTGCTGATCAAAGAGGACGACAAGTTAGATGAAGTGCAACAAGTTTGCACCGCTGGCATCAATGCTTTTCGCTCTCTGTGTGTTTATCTAAAACCAGTCTTGCCAGATTTGGTAGCGCAAGCCGAGGCATTTTTAAATATAGCTCCTTTAGGCTGGTCAGATTTAGCGCAACCGTTACTTTCTCACAAGATAAATAAATTCAAACCGTTAATGATCCGCATAGAAAAAGAGGCGATTGACTCAATGATCGAAGAGAGTAAAGAGTCGTTAGAGGTGGCGTCCAGTGAAAAGTCAAGCAATGAAAGCCCCAAGCTCAATGCAGAATCACCTTTAGGCAAAGACCCTATTTCAGACGAAATAAACTTTGATGATTTTGCTAAGGTAGATCTGCGAATTGCTCGCATTACCAAAGCCGAACACGTTGAAGGGGCTGATAAGTTGCTGCAACTGTCACTGGACTTAGGCGGTGAAACTCGTAACGTCTTTGCCGGCATCAAATCGGCTTATGAGCCCAAACAACTGGAAGGTAAACTCACGGTAATGGTGGCAAACTTGGCCCCACGGAAAATGCGATTTGGCGTCTCTGAAGGCATGGTGTTAGCCGCAGGCCCTGGTGGCTCTGATTTGTACATACTGAACCCTGAAGACGGCGCGAAGCCCGGCATGCGCGTTAAATAGTCATCGTTAAATTAATAAGAGATACGCCAGCCAGAATTATGCATCGAGACGAACGCATTAACGCCATTGATCAATGGTTGCCTCAAACGCAATGCACCCAATGCAGCTATCCACGCTGCCACGACTATGCCGTGGCTATTGCCGATGGTGATGCAGACATAAATCAATGTCCGCCTGGGGGCGACATTACCATTAGCGGGCTGGCTGCATTAACTGGGCAGCCAATAAAGCCATTAAATACCGCGTTTGGACAACACAAAGAGAAACACGTTGCCGTCATCAACGAAGACGTGTGCATTGGTTGCGTTATGTGCATTAAAGCTTGCCCCACCGACGCAATTTTAGGCAGCGCAAAAGTAATGCATACCGTCATAGAACGCGATTGCACTGGCTGCGAATTGTGCATTGAACCTTGCCCTGTGGATTGCATCGATCTATTACCTCATCGCCAAGCAAGCGCTGACGACTGGCGGTGGCCAGACTACTCGCCTGAATCAACCGAGCGCGCCCGCCAACAAACCAACCAAAAGTTAGTTCGCGAAAAATTGCGTAAGCAAGCAAAAAGTTCAATGAGTAAACTGAAAGAGTTACGTAAAGAAAAAGGCTCAGATCAAATTAAGAGCGACATCGCTGCGGCACTTGCTAGAGTCAAACACAAACAAAATGACTGAACGTAACCGAGTTCCAATTATGAACACCATCGGTTCAATAAAGATGACTCTAATTACACCATGAATAAAACCAAACGCCATGAAATTTTCAGTCGTTTGCGAGCTGAAAATCCTAAACCTGAAACCGAACTTAATTATTCATCGGAGTTTGAGTTGCTGGTGGCGGTCACTTTGTCGGCACAAGCCACAGACGTGAGCGTGAACAAAGCAACCGATAAACTGTTTCCTGTTGCTAACACCCCAGAAACCATTTACGCACTTGGCGTTGAAGGCCTTACAACGTATATAAAAACCATTGGCTTATACAACAGCAAGGCCAAAAACGTGATCGCCGCCTGTAAAATATTAATTGAGCGCCATGGCAGTGAAGTTCCAGAAGATCGAGAGGCACTTGAAGCACTGCCAGGGGTCGGCCGAAAAACCGCCAATGTGGTCTTAAACACGGCTTTTGGTCACCCTGCGATGGCCGTTGACACGCATATTTTCAGAGTATCAAACAGAACTAAAATAGCGCCGGGCAAGACGGTTTTAGCGGTGGAAAAAGCCCTGATGAAATTTGTGCCCAAAGAATTTTTAGTCGATGCGCACCATTGGTTAATTTTACATGGCCGCTACACTTGCGTAGCTCGTAAGCCTCGTTGTGGCTCATGCCTTATTTCAGATTTATGCGAATACAAAGACAAAGTGATTGATGATTAATTATTCACTCAACCCGCAACGAGTCGCTACTGGCTCAAGCTATGGTGCTTCACCAGACGATGAACACGCCTATTTAGCGGTAGAACAAGCCTTAAAAAAAATGGACGATGAGTCCATTGGAAGCGTGCTGCTGTTTCTAACCAGCGCTTACGCACACGCCCCACAAAAGGCCATTAAGAACGCCGCAAAAGCCGCCGGAACCCCTCAAATATTCGGGTGCTGTTCACTGCACTTACTTACTGAACAGGAGTGGCTGATGGATGTTGAAGGCGCGGTGGCAATGGTGTTTCCACGAGACATAGCATTACAACCTCTAACCGTAATGCAACGACTGAATATAGCCCCAAGTTGCGTGCTTACCTTAAGTTCACCCAACGCTTCAACAATTGCCGTAAATTCAACAAGTCATCGTCAAATTGGGGCTATTAGTAGTGATGAGTACGGCCATGGGCCTTATTCTGTGTGGCAAAGCGGGAGAGTTGAGGAACACGAGTTCAGTCTTTCCGCGTTTCCCGACAATCTGGAGACACACATCATTGTCGCCAACAGCATCAAACGTCTGTCTAACAATCAACGCATAAATTTAACTAACTCTCATTCACTTTTACAAGTAAACGAACGGCGCGCGTTAGACAGCTTGCCAATTGAATTACAAAAAACAGCACAACAACAACCGTATAACCTTTTGTGTGCAATTTCAGAGAATAGCGACATAAAGAGCTTGGAAAGCGGGCACTTTAAACTGCATCACGTGGTGTCTGCCAATAACAACACCGGAGAGATACAACTCTCAGGCCGACCAAAATCTGGGCGGCACTTATTTTGGGCCGTTAGAGACCCACAAGAAGCAGAGCAATCCATTAGACGACAGGTAACGGAGCTGCAAGAAACGCTGACTAATCAACCTCTATTTGGTTTAATGTTTCCTAATATTGGTCGAGGGCCTGAATTTTTTGATGGCTCGGACAAAGACCTCGATTGCTTTCAAGCCGCATTCCCAGACACGCCATTGATCGGCTTTTATGGAAATGGGGAAATCACGCCAGGCGTGTCTAACAAAGGCTTGATTCGCCGCTACTCAACCGTTCTTGCGGTCTATTGCGATAAAAACGCACAGCCATAAAGACCGCAAAAAATTGCATGATATTATGTCAGGAATGGGTCTTAAAAATGTCATATGCTCATGGTCTAAGCTAGGCATCAACTTACATAAGCTTGATTTCGTTGGTTAATCGTCACTTTAGATCGATCACCCGCATTTATTGACAACCAGCAATGTCGTTAACGAGAAACACAGACAATACACCTATGAAAACTGCTGAAATTCACTTAGAGAACGGCCAACTCCCAGATCATCCAAGCGTGGGCAGCACCTACCAAGTGGCAGACCAATTTACAATTCCACAAACAGGCCCTGTGTTCGATGAGACGTTAGCCGCGCTTGGCATAGAACTAAAACACGCTCAACCGAATGAACTGCAAATAAATTTAGGCAAACTGTGCAATTTGGCTTGCCACCATTGTCATGTAGACGCTGGCCCTAAGCGCACCGAAATCATGACTTGGGCCACGATGCAAAAAATCTTAAGGTGGGCTAAACAGGCCAACATCCAAAAAGTAGATCTGACGGGCGGAGCGCCTGAAATGAACCCGCACTTTCGCGACTTTTGCCACGCCCTTTTGAATATGGGGGTGCAAATAACATCGCGCTGCAACATCACGGTACTGTATGAACAGGGGCAAGAAGATCTAGCCCAATGGTATGCAGACAATAAAATACGTTTAGTGTGTTCTCTGCCCTGCTATACCGAAGACAATGTTGATGCTCAACGCGGCAAGGGTGTATTCGATAAAAGTATTGCAGGTCTGCAGTTATTGAACAGTTTAGGTTATGGCCACGACGACGCACTAAGTCTGAACCTTGTCTATAACCCAGGAGGCGCATTTCTGCCGCCTCCGCAATCAAGTTTAGAGCAAGATTATCGAAACATGTTGAGAGACAATTTCAACATTACTTTTTCCAATCTGCTTGCCATCACCAACATTCCAATCAACCGCTTTGCCCATGCTTTACAACGCGACGGCGAAATTAACGACTACCAAGACCTGCTGGTTAGTAACTTTAATGCGTCTACCATAGACCAATTGATGTGCCGGCACTTGATTAACTTAGATTGGGAAGGCCGAGTGTTCGACTGTGATTTCAACCAAATGTTGGATATCCCAATGAGCGGCCAACAAACCCGCTATCTTTGGGATATTGAGATTGACGGAGTGGCCGGTCAACCTATTGCCACTAATCGGCACTGTTTCGGCTGCACCGCCGGCGCGGGCAGCAGTTGCGGTGGCGTATTATCTGACTAACTTAAGTCAACACGCACTCATCATGGCCCCAATTGCGTGCATGTCCCTTTTACGTTCATCCTTATTGGTACGCTCAAACAAATGCATCGGGCACAAAAAAGGCTCCGCCCCCGGAGCCTCTAAAAACCTTAAAAAGTTTTTTGGAAAGTGTAAAAATCATACCCTAACAATGAAAGGAATCACCCAACTCCTACCCAAAACTGTCATTGCCAGAGCTGATTTATACGCCCTACCTAACCATGACATAATCATAAGCAGGCAGCGCTATGATTCATATTGCCAAAAGTACCTTTTACATCAGACTAAAGTCTAAAAATTCTTGCAAAACAGGCATTCACACATAAAAACCTTAGGATTTGGTCATTTCATAGGCTTTGATTGCGGCCTGAACACGATTACTGACATGCAGTTTAGTCATAATGTTGGTCATGTAATGTTTGACCGTTTTTTCGCTCAAACAAATATCGTTGGCAATATCTCTATTGCTAAGGCCTTGCGCCAATTTTTCTAAGATTTGACGCTCGCGCTCGCTCAAGTCAAAGTCTTCAACCGTGTCTTTCTTTGCGTCTTCTTGACTTCGCATTAATAAGTTCACTGCAAGGTTGGGCGATATGTACGAATCCCCGTTATAGATGTCACGTAAAATCGAAATTAACTCCGTTGACGCAACCCCTTTTAACACATATCCACGCGCTTGGGCTCGCAGTGCCGCTTGAACATCGGGTTCTTGCTCTGAGACAGTTAACATAATGACTTTAATAGCCGGACAACGGGTGGCCAATTCACCCGCGGTTTCGATGCCTCCTCCTGGCATACTAACGTCGACCAGCATCAAATCAGGCATGTGTTTTTCGGCAAACATCAAGGCTTGTTCTTTACTACCAGCTTGCGCAACCACATCAAAGTAACCACTCTCAAGAAGAGTGGTGACAACCCCTTCTCTGAATAATGGGTGATCATCGACAACCACAATCGAAATCCTATCAGACATGCATTAACTCTCGTTCCACTTCTTTTATTCTATTTCTAAATTAAATAACCTAGAGGTCAATTAATCCAACGCTATTGAATTAAACCTCACAAGCCCTAATGTTTCATCACCTTTATGGTCATGATCTTTGATCCTCAATATTACACATTTTGGTAATGCTACCTAATTTACCCAAGAATAGACAGCCGATGTCCATAACACAACACGGGTGATTTCACGGCTCAGAATCAAACACGTTAAACAAGTAAGAGATCAAACTGTTAATAAATTGAAGTTCAGTTGCTTTGACAGCCTCAAGAATGCTCTCAGAACCCCTTTATTCTTCGTCAACCAAGCTGACACTGAGTTTTAACGATGTTCCTACCCCAAGTTCACTGTTGATGGCTAAGCGACCGCCCAAACTTTCAATCCGATCTTTTAGACCAATCAAGCCTAAATGATTGCCATCATTACTTAATTGAGACTTACGAAAGCCAATGCCGTTATCTTTCAACGAAATCTGTAAAACGTGATTTTTTAAACTTACCGACAAACGACACTTTTCGGCCTGCCCGTGTCGGTGTGCATTATTCAGCCCTTCTTGCACAAATCGATACGCACAAATTTTTATTGGCAGAGGAATGCTCTGCTCAATGTCTTGATAAAACTCTCCCACTTTAGTTGTATGAACTGAGGTATGCAGCAAAACCACTTTTCTCATGCACTGTTCAAGCGTCATGGTTTCTAACTCAGGCAACACCAAGCCAGAAGAAATACCTCGTATTTCCTCAAGCGACTCTTCCAGTGCTTGTTTAATGGCATGGAACTCGGGCCCGATCAAACCACTCTCATCCTTCTCTAGTGTTTGATTTAAACGCATAACAGAAAAACCAATCATTTGCGCTGGGCCATCGTGCAAATCGGCGCCAACTCGGCGTAAAAACTGCTCATTCAATTCCACCGCTCTGGCACTGGCAGTACGAATACTACGCTGCATACTTTTATTAATCATGAGCAAATTCGACAGACTTGCAATCTGCTGATTAAGCCGTTGCTCTTGTTCATCAATAGTTCGAATGCCACGTAAAAAAGTAACGTACAACAGCACAAACAACAAACAAGTACTTATCAATAAAAATAATACCAACTGCAAAGCAATATTACGCTGCCGATCAAACCCTGAAGCATTATCTATTGTCGAAAACACAAAAGTCCGTTTTCCCTGAAGCGGCACCATACTGGCCACCGTAATGGGATCAAAATCACCCGATACGATGCTTGAAAAAAATGCTTTATCAAACGCCACAGGCGTTAACGTTACGTTGGGTTGATTCACTGACAAACTAAGATCCAATATCTTTTCAGGCAAACTCGTGTGATCCCCAGCGCGTGCAACCAAAACGCCTTGAGAGTCAAACAATTTAACAGCCATGGCCTCAACCACCCGGTTCATGATTAGGTTCGTCATAACCTCAAACCCCGACTGATCAACTGACTCAGGGTCGTTAGAAACCGCGCGCGCATTCGCTGTAATTTGCTCGTGGACTCGCTCCGTGAGCGCCTCAACTTCATTGACCTGCAAACGATAGTAACCACCTAAGGACATCAACACGCAAATCAACAAGATGCCGATCATGCCGAGTACTAAAAAGCGCATGGTTAATACGCGCTTTCGACTCTCCATACTTACCTCATCGCTGGCATCGACAATATCTGGGTACTGACTGTTTGAGACAGGCTGATTCATGATGAGTTGGTTATTAATAACGTTAGAGAACTTACTATTGCTTACCTTTTTAGTGAGGTTTTAATTTAGAATTTTAGACTGTGTCAAAAACCCGTTGAACAGAAACCGATCAACATCAATGCACGAACTCAAAGGCATTAAAGAAAGGCGCTGAAAAATAAGCTTTCAGTGAAACCCGTATCAAGATGAACAATAAACTAAAAACCGCACCAGTTGGAATAATAAACAATAACATAGCGTGCCTCTAATTGATCTGCAATGCTCGCCTTTCTCTACACACTCGCCTTAATTAGGTAAATTTAAAGGATTCGATCACTGCCCAACTTATGATTTCGTTTGTATACACACGTTCGATGAGCTAAAAGTCAAACGCATCAATTTTTATCTGCTTCACTACAGGCACAGCGCAATGTCGACAGCACAAACAATAACCAAGACAGTAATAGAAAAACTCCGCCAATAGGCGTGATTGCACCCAACCAAGTACTGCTTGTGATCGCCAACAAATATAAAGAACCACTGAAAATCAATGTTCCGATCAACATTAGAGTCGCTACGTATTTATTAGTTACTATGCATAACTTAGCCAATACTCCAAACAAGATTAGCGCTAAGCCATGATAAAACTGATACCGATTTGCCAGCTCAAAAACAGCCGTACGCTGGTTCAATACCAACAGTTCAGACAACGCATGAGCCCCAAAAGCCCCTATACCCACAGCGAAAAAGCAAAGCAGGCCGCCCGCAATTATCGGAAATTTCACCACGTTAAATTGGGCAGCTAACGCCAGTGCCACCAATACCGCAATAGCCGTTGGGGTTCTTAGCCAAATATTGTTGATGATAATCCTCTGCATAGTAAAACTCAGGTGCCGCCAACAATTCAGTAGTGATCTCCGGCATGCCCCTAGCACTTAACGCAACTCGATAATTGCCTTTCAATTGCTCAGCAGCGCAACGCTGGTCATCCAATGTGTAATAAATGCCAGACCTATATTGAGTGCCTTGATCATTGCCTTGGCGCATACCTTGAGTTGGGTCGTGCAGTTCAAAAAAAGAGGCCAATAAAGTTTTTATACAGACGAGCGTTGAGTCGTACACCACCATCACAACTTCGTTATGACCGGTTAGGCCAGTACACACCTCCTGATACGTTGGGTTAGGAGTAAACCCACCCATATAACCCACTGCGGTGGAAACCACCCCTTCCATTTGCCAATATTTTCGTTCCGCCCCCCAAAAGCACCCTAAGCCTAAATAAATGGTTTTCAGCGTTGAATCGTTCTCAGAAAAAGGCGCATACAGGGGCATACCAGTCACGTAATGCTTCTCTGGCACGGGCATCTTATCTGGACGTCCAGGCAGCGCTTGATCGGGTGTCGGTAGTGATAATTTACTGGCTAACACGGTCATATTCCTCGAAGGCTGTGTAAATTTACGAATTCATTAATATCGCATTATAGACCGATTGAAGCAGCAAGCGCTGACAAACACACTGTTTTGCGATCCAATTAAAAACCCTGAAGTCGCCGTATTAGCAAGCGATTAATGCGGGTTAAACATCGAACCGCCTTCATTCGCATCAATATCGAGCCGTTTGAAACGTTCAAACGGTTTTCAAACCAACACATAACTTTACTTAGCCAGCCAATGAACACAACCTCCAAGCTCATTTTTGCCATTAGCACCGGCTTAACGCTATTATCTTCAAGCAACATATCAGCCAATGAAGCAGGCCAATACCGTACCGCCGTTTTCGCGGGCGGATGCTTTTGGTGTATTGAAGCCGATTTTGAAAAGCTTGAAGGGGTTTCTAATGTGGTTTCTGGCTACTCCGGTGGTGCTGAAAGTACGGCCGATTACAAAACCGTGACATACACTGAAACTGGGCACTATGAAGCCGTAAAAGTAACTTACGACCCTTCCAAGGTGAGCTATTCGGATTTGGTTGAGTATTTTTGGCGTCATATTGACCCAACGGACCCTCGTGGGCAATTTTGTGATAAAGGAAGCTCCTACAAATCCGCCATTTTTTACGGCAACAAAAGCGAGCAAGCCATCGTTAGCAAATCGCTTGCCAATTTAGAGAAAAATAAACCGTTTGACGGCGATATTGTTACCGCTATCGTGCCAGCAAAACCATTTTATTTGGCCGAAGAGTATCACCAAGATTACTACAAAAAAAACCCAATACGATACCGCTTTTATCGCAATGGCTGCGGGCGTGACCGTCGAGTTAGCGAACTGTGGGGAGAAAACTAAATCGGCTGCCAACTAACGCTGGAAAGCTTTAGCCCCACACTGATCCTGATCTCATTCAACGGGTTTAACAACATCATTAAACCCGTTAAATCAATTGCACACACGGTCCACACTCTCAATTCAAACTGATCGTAGTGTTTAGGGGCCTTAAACGCCAAACCAGAGCTTGTGTGATGCACCAACGCACCACAATTAGACAACCTACTCTTTTTTAGCCTACTTCTTAGGTATCACAAAGCATTCCAATTGTACGTCCATGATGAAATGGCTTTTAATGAGATTCTTTCAACGATTCGCTCAGTAAATCACGGTTCATTGAAGAGCGTTGCAGTAGCGTTTCCATAGGAGACACATCAAAAGCGGTATCAAGCTCACTCAATTCGTCAGCACGTTGTGCAGTTAAGTTTTCAAAATCAAACAAATCTCGGTCTAGTAAATGAGATGTGGTGATACGCGACATTGATTTGAAAACGTTTTGCACTCGCCCAGGTTGCTCTTGCTCCCACAAGGCCAACATCTGCTTAATTCGCTTACGTTGTAAATTCTCTTGTGACCCGCATAAATTGCACGGAATGATTGGATAATCATTATTAACTGCAAATTGGGCAATGTCTGTTTCACGACTGTAAGCCAATGGTCGAATAACAACGTGCTGCTTATCATCACTCACCAGTTTAGGCGGCATGCTTTTCATGCGGGCGCCATGAAACATGTTTAAAAACAAGGTTTCTACCATATCGTCCATGTGGTGACCTAAGGCAATTTTGGTCACTCCAAGTTCAGTGGCGGTTCGATATAATATACCTCGACGCAAACGTGAACAAAGAGAGCAGGTGGTTTTTCCTTCTGGAATTTTATCAGTCACAATGCTGTAAGTGTCTTCCTCAACGACTCGGTATTCAACACCCAATTGATTCAAATAATCGGGTAACACGTGTTCAGGAAAGCCCGGTTGCTTTTGGTCAAGATTAACCGCCACCAAACTAAAACTGATGGGCGCACGTGCCTGCAAATTCATCAAAACAGTAAGCAAAGCATAACTGTCTTTACCTTATATTCAATATACGAAATCCAGTTGAAATTTTTCACTTTCAAATCAGTAGGTTGCATTGCCTAATCTTACATTCAATCAGCTTTTTGTAAAACAAGCACTTCTCAACAAGAAAAAGAACTCATTTTAAGGCAAAATACCGCCGTCTAATACACTGTAATTTGTCCATATTCATGCCTTCTAGAAATTTCGAGAAACTACGCAAACTTCTTTTTAGAGAATCAGGTAAAGCTGTTGTAGATTACAGCATGATTCAAGAAGGCGATAAAGTAATGGCATGTCTAAGCGGTGGAGCTGATTCATACACAATGCTAGATGTGCTCATTCATCTAAAAAAAGTAGCTCCAATCAACTTTGACATAGTTGCTGTAAACCTTGACCAAAAACAGCCTGGTTTCCCTGAGCATGTATTACCCGAGTATTTGGACAAACTTGGTGTCGAGTACAAAGTAATCGAGAAAGACACTTACTCCATAGTCAAGGAGAAGCTAAATGATGGCCAGAAAACATGCTGGTTATGCTCGCGTTTGCGCCGTGGTATTCTTTATAACGCTGCTGAAGATATGGGCATTACGAAAATAGCACTAGGTCATCATGCTGACGACATAGTTGAAACACTTTTTCTAAACATGATCCATGGTGCGAAGCTCAGCGCTATGCCACCCAAGCTGATTAGTGATGACAAACGAAATATCGTTATTCGTCCATTAGCCTACTGCAGAGAAAAAGATATCAAGAGATACGCTGCGGCTCGAGAATTCCCGATTATTCCGTGTAACCTGTGTGGATCTCAGGAAAACCTTCAACGCCAAGCCACAAAGCAAATGCTCCTGCAGATGGAGAAAGAGCACCCTAAGGCTATTTACAACATGCTGAAAGCGTTAACCAACGTCTCACCGTCTCAACTAGCTGATACAGGCTTATATGATTTTAAGAGCCTGGAAGATAACGTTGGTGAAAACTCTTCTGTTAACTTTAACAAGCCTTTATTTGCAGGCGAATCGAGCATCATGTAAATAAAAAACTATTCGGCCTTCTTATAAAGTCTAGTTTACATTCGCGCAAATAGATCAAGGGCTATTTACCTTAAATTAGTTAGTGGTTTGGATCATAATCAACGAAACTCTAAAAATCGAGCTTTCACACAGCCTTGGCCGTAGACGGAGATTCAATTCTTGTAGCAATAATCGATAACTTCGTTGAACTCCACATCTTCACGCAGCAACCTCTCCTCCAGTTGGTTTAGATTTGCAACACTTGCTAATTCATTAGCCCCAGTTATTTTAACCGAGAATCCAGCTTTGTAACGTTTGCCAACCCTCGAGAGCTCAATGCTGAGTTGATTCAAAATATCATCTCTTAGCAAAAGTTGGTTTCGCCGAAAACGGATCATTCGGAGGCAATCGAAGAAATCTGAGCGCTTTGATGAATCATACTTTCTTCCGTTCCAGCCAGTGCCTCGCGTCACACGATATAAAACGCGATCGCGCGCATCTCTCCACAAACTGAAATCGAAATGGTTAGCAGGGTTGGGATTCTCATATGTGGATTCTGATTGGAAATCGGTGATCCTATATTCGTTTTTGTCGATGACAGCCAAAATTTTGTTCTGTGCGGATAGCATGCGTTCGATTGATTTAGGCATGTCGAAGCGCATTAACTTAGCTGTATTTAGGATACGTATCTCTCTCTGGAGTCCCTCATCATCTTGACTCCAAAGTCTCTCTCTGCGTTTAGGTACCCACTGAAAATGCGTACCAAAAAATTGAAAGAAGCCTTGTGAACCAAATGAGGTTACGTGGACTTCTCCTCGTTCGGTATCATCATGCAGAAAGTAGTAAGATCTCCCGAACCAAATCAGCGATTGAGCTATTTCCTCCACTAACTCGCACACTGTTTCGTCGCCCCAACCTACTGAGTATCTCGTCTTTACGTTGCCAAGCAGCTTGCGCAATGTCTCGTCTTCATTCGACTTTATCTCGAACAAATTACCGTCTTCATTGCTCCCTAAAGAAAACAACCCAGTAAAATCTTCGTCAAACATCCTACGATTGAAGCCATTTCTGTCTGGGTAGCTTTTGAAAAAAAATCTATCGAAAAATCCTAAATGCATGCCATGACTGTTGCGTTGTGGTGAAGGTTCGGCTCTAGATATTTTCATGATAAATCTCCATTTTCGTCACTTAATCGGCGAGCCAGAGTGGTTATCCGGTGGTCTACCTTGAAGTCGATTGGATCGAGTTGCGGTACGACTTTCTTTGCGAAAAACAGGTGAGATGCATCGGAATTCGACTTCAGGAACTCCCTTACGGTTTTATTTTGATGTTGCCTATCTCGCCCCATACTTATTCGGTCCCCAAAACCATCTTGCCTCGCTTGATCTTCAAACGACATTTTCCACTTAAGACGAATTAAATTTCGCGGCGACGCGCTCATGCTGAAACTGTGTGTATTTGATAGAAGCACCATTCGTTTTAAGTATTGCTGCTTATCAGTTGCATTCTCAATCCAAGTATCGAATATAGCAACAGCTCTCTCCGACAAGTTCTCGTTATCGAAGTATGCTCCGTAGAGCATGGCAAACCCTAAAACTGACGCCAAGTCATTAATCACCGTTGAAATAAGATGCAATCGGAATTCTTCAGTGACATCGAGCAAGGGATCTGTAAACTTCGAATCTGCAGCTAAAAGCGCGAGTGTTGAAAACATAGGAAAGACTCTACCTAGCTTACTTTCATCATTTTCTTCAAGCGCACTTATGCATGCTTCGGCCAGCTCGAAATAGATTTGCCCAAAATGATCCGGCAGTTCATTAGTTTGTTTTGCATTGAAGATATGTTTGACTATGCCTCCACTGCCGAGCATGGCAATCGCATCATCTCGTACAGAAGCAACTTGTTTAGACATTTCGACGGCATTGATCACAGGCAGTGTGTACTGCTCGTCAGTATAGTGCGTATACTTTTGATACCTATCGACTAGCTGAGCGATATTGTCAAACCAGCCTGGCAGTTTCCAATGACAATGTAAATTCGCTAGGATAACCTGCGTTGCAGCCTCTGACATTTCCAATTTCACCAGTGAAGCCACGAAACTCGGAACCATATCTTTGTAGAAATCACATATCGCAGGAAGGACTTTCGCGTAGTGTTGTAAAAGCTTTCGGACCGCCAACTGTTGTACGTATTTTGGTTTGGATAGACGTTGTCCTTCGATCTCGAGCTCAAATTCAATACGTTCCACGATAAAGGCTAGCTCCCCTTGCAAAAAGGCAGGTAGACGATGCAAGGACTTTTGGCTCCACTCGTCCGCTTCAAAGAAATGTATTAGCTCTTTCTCAAAGGTCATCATTCGACGCAGAGTTTCTAAGCAAAGGTTGTTCCCTAGTGCAGCCCATGTATCTGCTATAGCCATCTTTACCTTCGCTGTTTTATTATCCACGACAGCATTCGATGAATCGAAAGCCTGTTCAATAATACACCTTAGACTTTCAAGCTCTTGCATGCCGACCTCAAACTGAAACCGTTCTGTATATGCTGAAATACGAGTTGAGAAACGACCGATGAGTTTAAACGCAAGATCAAAATCTTCAATTTTAAATGCAAGTTCAATGTGGCTTGCCAATCTGCCCAAGACCTCGGTTTCGAACCATTGGTGATCTGGCTGTTCCTCAACTAGGAACTGCTGACTGCTCATATTCAGTGCCATAGACGTCACAGTATCGCCAGCCAAAAACCATTGCTTATGCTTTAATCTTCTCGGAAACCAATAGCTTTCATATTCGATATTGTGTTTCTTTTGCAGATAGTGCAAAAGTAACGCCATATAGTCATCGCTTAATGCAGGAAGTCTGTCGTCTAACCCTTGATTATCCGATTTAACACGATCATCAATGTACGAAAGTTGCTCAAGAGCCTTACGCGCAAGCATCGAGTGGTTGTTAGCTAATGCAATAGAATTCTTAGGGTTTGCCGCACCTTCGATGTGGCGTGCAATGTTGGGCAGAACCTCACTACGAACCAACTGATTCAGGTCAAAAAAATTAAAGAGCCTCTGACCCAGTGGAAATAATGCCAAAGCGCCCAATAAAGTCATTACTGTGCCACAGAGGTAAACGAAGATGCCCGGCTCATACCCGAACATTGGCACAGCAGTTGCAGCCAAACAAAACATCGCTGCTAGCACCAAAACCCGAGAATACACGCTTCCCACTTGTTCGTTAGTGAGCATTTGGATAATGTCTCTGCGAAGCCGAGTGTAACCCGCACTTAATATTATGCCTATTGTGGCGAAATAGATCGAGAATATTGCGGTTAACAATTGAGCGTACAGCCGGAGCTGGTCGATGTTATACTTTTTGTCACCGTCACTGAGAGGTTTAAGCCATAACAGGTCTTCAATTACATAACTTTCAACATAAATTAGAGCGGTTATAGACAACATAACCCAAAAAAGACTCTTCATCCCGATCCATGTGAAAGAGTTAAAAATTCGTACGTTTGCGCTTGCTTTAGTGACTGAGCTATTCACCACATAAAGGCTGCGTTCGAAGTTAAAGTGAACTTTTCCAAGCTTTGTTCGTAGATTCCAAAACCAAGTTTTAGAAGTTGCCCAAACTATCAACCGATCAATCATATAATACTCATTCTCAAACCTTATTACTTATATTGGGGTCCGCTTCACGTAACGAGATTATGTAATCTTATCGTGTTGCGCTTGTTAAAGAATAGTCAATCCATCGAAAGCCACCTAACTTAAAATTATTAAGGCGCTGTTGGCTTTTACCTAATTTCCCTGCGTGCGGTACTAGCCAAATTTTTCGTCATCAATATGCAACAGCCTCCAGCCGAGCTTGATCAAGTGGATCAACTTTACAAGCAGACCATTCAACTTGATACAAAAAGGATAGCATACACTTTACGCCGCAGAAACATCGGCACCAAAAGTTCGGAATGCCCATATAATCAAATATCGAAAATTTCGCGAATATCAACTAGTTTATATGAGAGGCTCTCACGACGGACATGATCATATGCACCATCAAACCCAGAAAGCCTTAAAAGGGGGAATTGTTCGCTATTTGATCGCTCTGGTTCACACCAGTACGCAGTCTCAGTTAAAACCGTATGACGTCGACATGCATAAGGCCGAGCATCATATATTGAGCATGCGTTGTTATGTAAGAATACGCAAGGTTTTCCATGTGGGGTCTTTACCGACAAGGCCTTCTTTGCCCTTTTAAACCTGGTGTATTTTTCAATGTACTGTATCTCGATTTCAGAGATGGTAACCGGGTAATGACAGCACGCTGAACACCCTTTCTTACAAGGAGTGAAGCGCTGAAGGTAATCTCCAACTTTACTCATGTCCGAATATAATGAGTGTAATTTATTCAGCGAGTTCTTCTTCGACTTTAAGGTTCTCTCCGATGCACTACCCTCAAGTTTTATAAGGCTTTCTGGCAACTGAGAAATCAACTTTTCGTAGTTATCTCTTGCGTACTCTTTCTCATTTTCTAATTCCACAATTTACCTCGAGTGAAATCCGTTGTTTTCATCATAACCTACCGTGTTGATTCGCATTTTTAAGCCAGGATAAAGTTCTTTTTGAATCAAAAAATCTTGCGCCATAACCTTGATTTAGAAGTGATTCCGGGAGCAAACGGTCATATTTATCAACATGTTTGTCGACAATCTTTTTAGCTAGATCAGTATTCGATGGCAAGCCCGAGCTGACGACATTTGTTAAGCAGTTCTTCACTGCTACAATATCCGTATCGTCGATTTCTATCACACCAGCGTAAGCGCTGGCCTTATAGCCACAATGATTCAGGTATACGGTGATAGTATTTACAACTTTGTCACCCATCCAAGGAATCACATAGACGTATGTTGAGTGCTTAAAAATACTGGTACTTTTCAAATCTAAATCTTTAAAAATACTTAAACCTTCTAAGAAAAGGCTCCTACCATCAGTGTCCATAAATTCGATTCTCGAATCACTCGAAGGTATTCGATGATCTTCTTCTGCGTATATTTTAAACATTTCTTGACGTACTCTATCGTGCACGCCAATCCCACCCCCGCCAAATTTAGGGGGCTTACCTCCTCGTGATGGAACTACATGAATTGATTTTCTCTCTGCGTCTATTTCTTCTACTTTCCACCTGCGACCACCAAAAATAATAGACTGGCCGACCAACAAAGCTGAATCAATCGGAAGTGTCCCTATTGCTTTACTCCCGACAACAACTCGATACTCTTCAGGAGTCTTAAACACGGCATAAAACGAATAGTGGCTTACCAGCTTTTCACCCTCGAGTCCTATGACGATTTCTCCGCTTGATATCTGTGAGATTAATCGGTTTTCTCCCATATATTTAAGTAAGGCTTTGTAGTTATCTATCTCAACCAAACCAAAGGGGCCAGATACGCAAAGAAGCTGCCAAAGTTGATCCGCTCTAACACCGCCCCATTGAGCAACTACGGCCAAAATCTGATGAACTAATGTAGAATAATGCGGCAGCGCTTTGTCGGCAGGCTCGAACCATTTTTCGCCTAACAAGAGATGCGTCATCGCTACCGTTTGAAGCAATTCTACTCTCAGGCTATCCACCACATTAGAGTTTTGTGATAGCTCATTTTCAGTGATATACATCCTCAGAATAGCTGGGTCACCTCTACGCCCAGATCGACCAAGTCGTTGCCGCAAGCTTGAAACTGAATGTGGTGCTGTTACCTGACAGACAGATTTAACTTTGCCGATATCAATGCCGAGCTCCAACGTCATTGTGCATATAGCTGTTGTAGGCAACCGTTCTTTCTGCAACCGGGACTCAAGATCACTTCTTAACTCTTTAGACAAAGAACCGTGGTGCGGGAAAAACTCATTCTCAGGTAAGTGATTCCTTTTACACAGGTCGCTCAACATAACAGCGAAGTGTTCGCATCTTCGTCGACTATTTGCAAATACAAGGTTAGAAGCACCTCTGAGTGTTTCGAATAAGTCCTGTGCTACCTGCTGATCTGCGGGTATGTCAGTATTGAAATACTCATTGTCGCTCGATTCTTCTGCTGGCTGGTAATTAACATACCCGCGCAATTGAAACTTTAAGGGAGAACCGCTTCCTGAACCTTTAACCAGAGTGCAATCAAGGCTTCTATTCGGCCGTAACGAGCTCATGACGCTTTCCATATCGCCCAGAGTAGCACTTAGGGCAATTCTGGGCACTGGCGTGCTATGGCGCCCCACAAGGCCTTCAAGGCGATGCATTAGAGATTGAAGCTGATGTCCTCGTTCTGAACCTATAAATGCATGATATTCGTCAATAATAATGTAATTAAGCGATTCAAACGCAGTCTGCACCCAACCTGATTCTCGAATCAGTAGAGACTCTAATGATTCAGGGGTTATTAGTACGATTCCGTTAGGATTTCTTTTCGCTTTCTTTTTTTCAGCTTGTGAGCTATCGCCGTGCCAGGCCGTTACACGCATATCAAGCATGTCAGAAAGGCCTTCCAAACGTCTATACTGATCATTGATCAGGGCTTTTAATGGGCTGATATACAAAATGCTAAAACCGTCATCATTGCCCAGACTGGCACTGCATGCTGGGAGAAATGCGGCCTCAGTTTTTCCCGCTGCAGTTGATGCGCTAATCACAACATCGAAGTCTTGAGAGAGGATAGGCTTGATAGCCTTTTTTTGAATGTCTCTGAGATCGTGCCAGCCTTGTTTGTAGACCCATTTTTGTACAGTTGGGTCTAATAGTTCGAAAACGGAATCCATTTTACAAAGTAAAGTTAGCCAGATCATCGTCAGCTTCAACTGATACTTCCGACATATCACTGGCTCTCTCGAGACCAATATCTATTGATTCAATCAGGTCTCTCCAGGAAATTTCCGTATTTTGGTCTATCACTGCCAATAGGTCCGCGAACGCTTTAATTGTATTACGGGGAGTCCTAAAGTAAGCATCGCCGATCTTTTTGTTACAATGAAACAGAAAAGCTTCCAGCGCCTCATCAGGAACTAGGTATTTATTCGCATCTCCGGATGCGTAAACATGACGAATGTTTTCTAGAAGTATATAAAGCTCTTCTGGCGTTAAGCTGGCTAGATGCAATGATGGGGAAGAGTAGTCAATAACCCCTGCTTTTTGCGCAAAACTATTCTCAGCCAAACGAGATTGAAGAGCTTCGTAACTATACAAACCTCGGCGCGGATCTAAAAGAAACTCGGGAGTTCCCCCGAGCAAGAAACCGAGGCATGAAACACCACCTTGTAAGCAATCATTTAGGATTCGCAGAATTTGTTCATAATTTGATGTTCGAGCCTGAGTGCTACTCAATTTATAAAGGTTTACCATCTCATCCAGATTTACGAGTAACCCTGCGTATCCTGCTTGTCTAACGAACAAGCTCATGAGTTTTAGATTATCGTAAAAAGAGGTGTCCGAGATAATCGTCCTAACGCCTAAAGCTTGACGTGCATCAGTTTTGGTCGCGAACTCCGCTCTTAGCCATCTGATTGCATTAGATTTTAACGTCTCATCATCGGCTTCGTGGCCACGCCAGTAAGCTTCAATTACTTTAGCGAAGTCATACCCTCCAACATAATCAGATAGGAGAGCAAGTCGGCTCTGAATTGCCGCGTCAACGGATTCACCAGATTGGTCAGATTGCTGACGAGCAAGTGTGACAAATTTCTCAACTACGCTAGTCAACGCATTGCCTTCAGGTTTATTCCGTGTAGCCAAATTCCTCATCAACTCAGAGTAAAGGTTTCTAGCTTGCCCTGCGGACGCATGAATTCTTCGATCAGGCGACAAATCTGCATTAACGGTTACAAGTTTTTTTTCTAGGGCAATGGTTCTAATAACACTTAGAAAAAAAGTCTTACCGGCACCGTAGTCGCCAATGATTAGTCTAAACGTCGCTCCTCCTTCAGATATTCCGTCTATGTCGCGAACAAGCGCTTCGACCTCCTTGGCTCGACCAACTTGAATGTGTTGAATTCCAGACCTGGGGGTCACACCCGCTTTTAAAGACTGAATAATTGAGTCACGCTCTCTGGGGCGAAGCTTCTTGTTCGACATATTGTTACTTCCTAAAGCTGGTTAATTTCTTCGACAATTTCCAAATCAACAAATATAGAGTCACCATTTTCAATGACAGGGGCATCAACTAGTTCAAACGCCCAGTCATTAATCACCTCAAGAGCGCCATCCATCATCAAATCTAAGTCTTTACAAAACTGTTGAACTTCTTGATTTGGCCATTCCTCCTGAGAAATTAGTTTTCCGTAAAGGTCTCTGTGCGCGATATCTAAGCCACTGATAACACTATTGATTTGGGTCTTTTCAGAGACTTCACTTTCTTGCATCTCTACTAATTCTTCTTCAGTAAATATGGCGTCAAGAACTGATTGCACTTCTTTTGTCTCAGTTTGACGTTGCTTTAGAAACTCTCTATCGAGCTTAAACTCAAACGGAACCTCATCATTATCAATGCCATTCTCCTGAGCACCACTTTTTCTAGAGGGAGTAGTACTACCCGATTTCAAGTTGTGGAGGTCTGTAGTAACAAGGGACTTATCTAAGCCAAGTTGAGAATATAGCTTTTCGAGTTGAACGACCTCCTGAGGCTGAACCTTGCCATCAGCTAAAGCTACCCCGACTAGAATCTCACTAATAGCCGCCTTTTCTGCTCCAGCTATTTTGGATAACAATGCTTTGATACCAAGCGTGTTTGGCGGAGTTTTAAGCCTCCACTTAAGATATGCACCTAAGGAGTCCTTTTCAATGCCGCTAAGATCTCGATCATCAAAAATTAAACTGTTTAGTGTATTAGACTCTTCGACTGCGACATGCTCATCGGCGACCGCAACCATTGCCCCTAAACGAACAATTGTTTTAATCTGATCGAAGCCTAAAGAAGGTGAGAAGTCTTTTCCATGGCCTTTATTAAAGATCACAAGCTTCCCAGCTAATTCAGGCTTTTCGCCATGAAAGCGAATATCCGGTGCTATTCCAAACCCCGCAGATTCAGCTATGTTAACGATTTGTAGCGCTTCCTTTTTATTTATCTTCGGCAGCGTATCCTGTCCTATTATTTTTAGAAATTTATTGACTTCCAACACACCATTCGCTTTCTCACATTGTTCGCTCAGCAAAGCTTTTAACTCATCAAATACTTTATTAGGAACCGCTTGAAGCAAATCTTTTGGAAGAAGTGCATGTGCTTCAATTGAGTCAGGACTATTACCGTTGCGACCTAAATATCGACTGTAAGGCTCAAGATCATCGGTGCACTTCTCCGCGATAGTCATGAGTTTCCTGACTGGCCCTTTAAGAAGACTAGGATCAGGGAGGTCTGACCTCAC
>CALJWL010000026.1 GCA_937974565.1 uncultured Arenicella sp. | reverse complement strand
ACTCTGTAAAGTCAGTAATCTCAGGTTATTCTATTTTGATACACGCCAAGATTATCTTGGCGTGGATATTCGTCGATTGATTACGGGCAGTTCTAAATGCGTGAAAAACGTAGAAAAGAAAAAACGAGAGTCGCATTCGTCTATGGAAATGTCAGAGTTGAGCGCAAGCCAGTCGATGGTTACCGAACACGTTGGGCAGAAAACTTGCCCCGATTGCCATAGTCAACTGATTACAAAAGTTGCGGTCAAAGGCAAGCACATCGGGGAACGGTTTTTGATGTGTCGAAAGTACCCTTATTGTGACTACAGGGTGCCATTGAATAAGCCCAATGTGGTGAACATTTGCTCAGCTGGCGCGCAGACATCTGAACTTAAGAAAGGGTTTTCAGACTGGAAGGGTTAAATTATGACTGTGTCCTGGAACAGAGCAAAAAAGAACACGTTCGGTTCGATTTTGATCTGTTTTACGAGCCTAACAGGAACTGTGAATGGTTGCTCCGCCTAAGCAACTTCTGTTGTTGTAAAACACCAACGCTTGCCCTGGAGTGACAGCTCGCTGAGGTTGATCAAATACAACTGTAATTGAATCATCATCAAGAGACGTAATTCTACAGCTTTGATCTTGTTGCCGATAGCGTGTTTTCGCGGTCAATTTGTCACCGATATTAGGCGCTTCACCACTAACCCAATCCATGCCGTGTGCGACTACAGTTTGAGTTAGCATGGCAGGGTGGTCATGGCCTTGAACAACCAACAGTTCATTACGTTCAATGTCTTTTCCGGCTACGTACCAAGCCTGCCCAGGCCCGCCGATATCCAAACCTTGACGTTGCCCCAGCGTGTAGTACATCAAACCATCGTGTTGCCCCACTGTTTGTCCGTCAGCGCCAACCATATTGCCAGGGTTTGGTTTTAGATAGGTGCTTAAAAAGTCTTTAAAACGACGTTCCCCAATAAAACAGATGCCGGTACTGTCTTTTTTGTTATGGGTGACAAAGCCTTGTTCATCAGCGATGGCGCGAACAAGAGGCTTCTCGATTTCGCCTAATGGGAATAAACTTTTGTCGAGTTGGTTTTGTTGCAACGTATAAAGAAAATAACTCTGATCTTTGTTAGCATCGGCGCCGCGAAGCAGGGTGGCTTTTCCATTGTTGCTACTCCCCTTTGCCACGTAGTGACCAGTCGCAATGTAGTCGGCACCTAAGGTTTCGGCTTGCAAAAGAAACTCTTTGAATTTGATTTCTTTGTTGCACAAGATGTCTGGATTGGGAGTGCGGCCTGCTTGATATTCGTGCAGAAAATGCTCGAATACATTCTCCCAATATTCATGGGCAAAGTTTACTTCGTGCAGCTTTATTCCGATGCGATCACAGACTTGCGTCGCGTCGTTTAAATCCTGTGCGGCTGAGCAATACTCTTGTGTGTCGTCTTCTTCCCAATTTTTCATAAACATGCCGCTTACTTTGAAGCCTTGGCTTTTTAGTAAGTGAGCGGTTACTGAAGAGTCCACGCCCCCCGACATGCCCACGACAACGTGAGTCTCTTCGGGTGTGTGTCGAGTTGTAACCGCAGGAATGTTCTGCGTGCGTGATGTTGTTGACGAGTTCATAAATTCGGATGAGGAGGTTGATAGAGGTTAATTTACAGCTCGCGTAATATCTCTAATGGGTATTGCATACCAGCCAAATAGTCATTTATGCACGTGAGAACCAAAGGGCTGCGTAATTGCGTGTGTGACCGAAGTTCTTCTAAGCTTAGCCAATGGGTGCGAATGATGTCACTATCAAGCTCTTGACTGGAGTCCACGTCACTTACATCTCCACAAAAAGTATATCGTAAATATGTTTTGCCATTTTGAGCCTGAAGTCGATAAAAACCAACTAATGCCCGCGGGGTGAAGTGGCGTTGAGTTTCTTCCAGCGTTTCACGCACAACGGCATCTAAAATCGACTCTCCCATCTCAATGTGCCCGGCTGGCTGATTAAAGACAATGTTATTGATTGATTTGGAGCGTTCTTCAACAAGTAAGAAGCGCCCATTTTGTTCGCAAACGGCGGCTACGGTTACATCAGGTGTCCACATAATTTATTGCTGGTGAGTAGTATGTCTGTGTTTGTTGTTCTAAACGAGTTGTCGCGGTGTTAGCTTGTTTTTTACCGGCAAGGTGCTTGAATATTGAGTTGTTTTTACCCCAACGGCTTTGTTGCCTAACTAACCGGCTGAGGAAATCGAAGTGATTACCGGTGAGTTTCACCAAGCTGTGATTTTCAAAGTGCATTGCGCGCGAAGGCATTATAAATGGATGGTTGAAATTAGGGCCAACCCTAAAAAAATAACCGGTAGTGTGACGCCAGAACCGCGGTTTTACAATGCTGTGTACACTTATTTATGATATCCTTGCCCAACTTTTCGAAGGCTGTCGGCTTCGTTCGTCAGTTTCCTCGATTCGGTGTGCTGCTGCTATCACCGGGTTGAACCCCATTCAGTCATACAGCTCAAATTGCAAGAAAGGCGACATATTCTATGAGTAACGTTAAGTCCAAGATTTTTTACACCCTAACCGACGAAGCGCCAGCGTTAGCCACGCGCTCGCTATTGCCAATTTTTCAATCATTTGCCTCAGCGTGCGACATTGAAGTCGACACTAAAGATATTTCGTTAGCGGGCCGTATATTGGCCACTTTCAGCGAATACTTACCAGAAGACCAACAAGTTGATAACGCATTAGCTGAATTAGGCGAGTTGGTACTTGAGCCCAGCGCAAATGTAATCAAAACACCCAACATTAGTGCTTCAATTCCGCAAATAAAAGCGGCCATTGAAGAGCTTAAATCCGACGGTTACAACCTGCCCGAATTCCCAGATGACCCAGAGTCTGATGAGGAGAAGAAAGTTCGCTCCCTGTATGAGCAAGTGAAAGGGAGTAATGTTAACCCCGTATTGCGTGAGGGTAATTCTGATCGACGTGCGCCAGCGGCTGTTAAGAATTACGCTCGTAAAAACCCTCACTCTATGGGGGCGTGGTTACCCACGTCCCGTTCTCATGTTGCAACCATGAATGGCGGTGACTTTCGCTCAAGTGAGCGTTCGATGACTTTGCAAAAAGCGTGTTCGGTTAAAATCGAGTTTACTGACCGTTTTGGTAATAGTGAGATTAAACAAAGCGGTTTGGCGTTGCAAACTGGTGAAGTGATCGACGCCATGTTTATGAGCAAAAATGCCTTGTGTAAATTCTATGAAGAGCAGATAGAAGATGCACGTGCCAATGATATGCTGTTTAGTTTGCATGTCAAAGCGACGATGATGAAAGTGTCTCATCCTATTGTGTTTGGGCATTGCGTTAAAGTTTTTTATAAAGATGTGTATGAAAAATACGCCACATTATTCGAAGAACTCAATGTTCAACCCAATAATGGCCTGGGCAATTTGTATGGAATAATTGAACAAATTTCGGGTGGTTTGAGAGAAAAAATCGAAGCCGACATTATGGCTTGCTATGAGAACCGGCCGGCGATTGCCATGGTTGATTCTGACAAAGGAATTTCGAATCTGCACGTGCCCAGTGATGTGATTGTTGATGCTTCAATGCCCGCAATGATTCGTAACTCTGGAAAAATGTGGAACATGGAAGGTGAGCTGCAAGACACTAAAGCGGTTATTCCTGAAAGTACCTACGCGTATATCTACCAAGAAGTCATTGACTACTGTAAAGCGAATGGCGCTCTTGATCCGACTAAAATTGGCAGTGTTTCTAACGTAGGGTTGATGGCGCAAAAAGCTGAAGAGTATGGCTCGCACGATAAAACATATGAAATGGAATACGATGGCCACATGCGAGTGATCGACGAAGAGTCTGGCCGTATTTTGTTTGAACATGCTGTGCAAGAAGGCGATATCTGGCGTATGTGCCAAGTGAAAGATGAACCAATTCGTGACTGGGTTAAATTGGCCGTTTCTCGCGCTCGCAAAACCGGTGCCCCTGCTGTCTTTTGGTTGGATAAAAACCGTCCACATGAAGCTCAGCTAATCATTAAAGTTGATGAGTACTTAAAAGATCATGACACAGATGGTTTAGATATTTTAATTATGTCACCGGCCGATGCCACACGTTTCAGTCTAGAGGTTATTAATGAAGGCCGTGACGTGATTTCTGTTTCGGGCAATGTGCTGCGTGACTATCTAACGGATTTGTTTCCAATTTTAGAATTGGGCACCAGTGCTAAGATGTTGTCAATTGTGCCACTGATGAATGGCGGCGGTTTATTTGAGACCGGTGCTGGTGGTTCTGCTCCTAAACACGTTCAGCAATTTAATAAAGAAGGGCACCTGCGTTGGGATTCTCTGGGCGAATTTCTTGCAACGGCGGCTTCTTTTGAACATTTGGCTGATGTGACAGGTAATGCTCAAGCTCAAGTGTTAGCGGACACATTAGACGAAGCCACCAGTAAACTTCTGGACGAAGGTAAGTCGCCGTCGCGTAAAGTTAATGAGTTGGATAATCGTGGTAGCCACTTTTATCTGGCCTTGTATTGGGCGCAAGCACTAGCAACACAAGATCAAGACGTTGATCTAAAAGCCAAATTTACGGACATGGCGAATCAACTTGTAAGTAATGAATCCAAGATTCTTGATGAGTTAAACGCGGCTCAAGGTATCGAGGTTGATATTGAAGGTTATTATTCGCCCTCTAATGATAAAGCGGATGCGGCCATGCGGCCTAGTGCTACCTTGAATGCCATTATTGACGGGTTTTCAACTTAAAAGGTCAGCAGTCTATTTGACTCACGTGGGTAGATGGTCTGTTTTTAGCTCGGTGAGGCAATGGCATCATTGATATAGAGAAAGTGTTGTTCAAACAAGTTGTTAAAACAAAAAGGCACATGCCAATTTAGGTATGTGCCTTTTTAATGTTCATCTGACTTGCTTGTTAAAGAAATCGCTAAAACTTCGAGCCACTTCTCATTTTTATTGTTATGGATTTAAATGATCTGAGAAGTTTATATTCGAGCGATTACAGTCATTAAGACGCGGCACGAATTTTTGCCGCTTTAGGACCTTTGTCTCCATCTTCTAGTTCGTATTCAACTTCTTGGCCTTCGTTGAGTGTTTTGTATCCGTCCATCTCGATTTCGGAGTAATGAGCAAAAACATCGTTTCCACCCTCACTTGGTTCTATAAATCCAAACCCCTTAGACGAGTTGAACCATTTAACGGTTCCTCTTGTTGGCATTTTAATTCCTCACTTTGGTATTTTTATCCTGATTTTTTCAGGTATTTTTTTATAACTGTGAAGTGCTGTTTTTGCTGTTGTTACACTACTTCACAACCAGCACCAAACTATCTGGGATAATTTGATTGGCCAAGTAAACCCGTTGCCGCTGGTCACGTCAAGCTTGCCAAAGAATTAATATTGTGTAAATTGACAATTGTACGCAATTTTGCCCTTGAAAATTATCTTTGTGGGCGCAAAGTTAGAGTTAGTAAAAACAACCACTTCGCCGTGTTGAATGGTTGCTATATAACGATCTAATGGTTTTTAAGTAGTGGCTAAGTGATTTGGTTGCAACTCTTAAACTGATTCAGGGCCACTGGATTTTAGGGCCGTTGGGTTTAAGGCTCTTTGTTGATATCAAGGAGAGCCTATTGGACGATATGTATAAACATCAACGCGTTGGCGATTCCAACAGATTAAGTATGAGTGATTTTCCTGAACCATTGCACGACGAAAGTGTTGCCCTTGAGGTCTCAAAGCCTAAGCTCAAAAGGCCGCCTTTATATCGAGTGCTTTTACTAAACGATGATTACACAACCATGGAGTTTGTGATTGAAGTTTTGAAACACATTTTTGGTCACAGTGAAGAAAAAGCCACGCAGATAATGTTGCACGTGCATCAAAAAGGCGCTGGCATTTGTGGTGTTTACACCCGTGAAATAGCCGAAACCAAAGTCGAACAGGTTAAACAATACGCCGAGTCTGAAAAGCATCCATTGCAATGTACGATGGAGCCGGATATCGATTAGTTGCCGATATGCCCTCTATCGTGCTTCCTTATGGCTGTGTAAATCAATAAGCATTTGGTGTAATACAAAAAATATGATTTCGAAAGATTTAGAAAAAACCCTTAGTTTTGCCGTTCAACTGGCGCACGATGCGCGGCACGAATTCGTCACTACTGAACACTTATTACTTGCCATGTTGGATAACAATTCGGCGTTGGTTGTTTTGCAAGCTTGCTCGGCCGATGTTGATCAAATGCGAGCCGATTTGTCGCTGCACCTTGCTGACAATATTGAGTCTTTAGGACACGAAATTGACCTTAAAACGCAGCCCAGCATCGCGTTTCAGCGTGTTTTGCAGCGTGCTATCGTGCATGTTCAAGGTTCAGGAAAAAGTGAAGTTGAGGGCGAAAATGTATTGATTGCCATGTTCTCTGAGCGCGATTCGTTTGCGGTTTATTTCCTCGAGGCGCAGGGTGTAACTCGTTACGATGCGGTTTCATATATTTCTCATGGCATTACCAAAGGTGACGAAGAGCTTGACGGTTTGCCGTTCCCTGGCGAAGAAGGCACGCAAGACGATACAGAACAAAAAGAAGGACCATTAGATGCATACACGGTTAATCTAAATGACCGTGCTATTGATGGCTTGATCGATCCACTGATTGGTCGTGATAAAGAAGTTGAACGAACCATTCAGATTTTGTCCAGACGCCGTAAGAACAATCCATTGTACGTTGGTGAAGCCGGTGTGGGCAAAACCGCCATCGCGGAAGGTTTAGCAAAACGAATAGTCGAAGAGGACATACCTAAAGTGTTGGATGACGCGACGATCTATTCACTTGATATGGGCGCCTTATTAGCGGGCACAAAATACCGTGGAGACTTTGAGAAGCGTTTGAAAGCTGTATTAAAAGCGTTGGAGCAACAAGAGCATGCGATACTCTTTATTGATGAAATCCACACGATCATTGGTGCTGGCGCCGCATCCGGTGGTGCAATGGATGCTTCTAATCTACTTAAACCTGCGTTGTCTAGCGGCCAGCTTAAATGCATTGGTTCCACAACCTATCAAGAATATCGTGGCATTTTCGAGAAAGATCGCGCTTTAGCACGGCGCTTTCAGAAAATAGACGTAGAACAACCAACGGTTGATGAGACAGTGCAAATTTTGCGAGGTTTGAAATCTCGTTTTGAAGAACATCACGAGGTAACCTATACCAGTGAAGGGCTGAGTGTAGCGGCTGAATTAGCGGATCGTTACATTAATGAGCGGTTTCTGCCTGACAAAGCCATTGACGTGATAGATGAAGCCGGCGCTCGTACTCGTCTTTTTGACCGAAAAGAAGGCGAAGTTCCTGTTATTGATGTTGAGCAGATTGAGGAGGTGGTGTCATTTATCGCACGCATACCACCCAAGAACGTGTCGGCTTCAGACGTTGATGCACTGAAAAATTTAGAACGTGACCTCAAAATGGTGGTGTTCGGGCAAGACGACGCCATTAGCAATTTAGCGTCTGCCATTAAGATGTCACGTTCAGGTTTAGGTAAGCCAGACAAACCCATTGGCTCATTTTTATTCTCAGGCCCCACAGGCGTGGGTAAAACTGAAGTAACGAGACAGCTTTCACTGACACTTGGGGTGGAGTTGATTCGATTTGATATGTCTGAGTACATGGAGCGTCATACTGTTTCTAGGTTAATTGGCGCGCCACCTGGGTATGTGGGTTTCGATCAAGGTGGATTACTCACCGACTCTATTAACAAACACCCACACGCGGTGCTGTTGCTTGATGAAATTGAGAAAGCACACCCAGATGTCTTCAATTTGCTCTTACAAGTGATGGACCACGGAACGTTAACCGATAACAATGGCCGCAAGGCTGACTTTCGCAATGTCATTATTGTTATGACAACCAACGCCGGTGCCGTGGCCGTGTCACGTAATTCGGTTGGGTTCACCAAACAAGATAACAGTACGGATGACACTGAAGCGATTAATAAACTGTTTACGCCCGAATTTAGAAACCGTTTGGATTCCATTGTGAGGTTTAAACCCTTAGGGCGCGATGTTATAAGTAAAATTGTCGACAAAGAATTATTGGAAGTGGAACGGCAATTGCTGGATAAAGATGTGCAACTTGATGTCGATCAAAGTGCTAGAGAATGGATTGCTGAAAATGGGTACGATGAAGCGATGGGCGCACGGCCTCTCTCAAGGTTGATCCAAGAAGAGATTAAGCGCGGTTTAGCGGATGAATTGCTGTTTGGGAAATTGCAAAAAGGCGGTGTTGCTACGATATCAGTCGCCGGTGGTAAATTGAGTTTTGAAATATCGTCCAAAAGTTGATATTAATCGCATTAAACGCGGTTTGAATGCCGTTATCAACTAACTAGGCGATACCACGATGAAAACCATAGGCTTGATCGGTGGTATGAGCTGGGAGTCGACAGCAACGTACTACCGATTGATTAACCAAGGCATAAAAGCCGAGCTAGGCGGTTTGCATTCAGCCAAAATTGTGATGGTCAGTGTTGATTTTGCTGAGATTGAGGCATTACAGACTTGTGGTGATTGGTCGAAAGCTAGCGAACTATTAATACAAGCCGCGATATCGTTGCAATCAGCGGGAGCCGACTTTTTTCTCATTTGCACTAACACAATGCATAAGATGGCTGACCAGATTCAGTCGTTGGTATGCATCCCTTTGCTGCATATTGCAGACGCAACGGCTGATCGATTATTAGAACACGGAATGACTCGCGTAGGGCTGTTGGGAACAGCGTTTACAATGGAGCAAGCATTTTACAAAAGTCGCCTTAGCGATGTGCATGGACTGAACGTCATGACACCAGATCAATGGTCTCGCGAAGTTGTTCACAGGGTTATTTACGACGAACTTTGCTTAAATCACATCTCCGATGCTTCTCGTAGACAATATCTTGGCATAATAAACAACTTAAGCGAGCAAGGGGCGCAAGCGATTGTTTTAGGTTGTACTGAAATATCAATGCTCATAAGACCCTCTGACACCGCCGTTAGGCTTTACGATACAACGGATATCCATGCTCAAGCAGCGGTGCGTTTGGCTCTAAATTCCTCCGTCTAAGTTGACTTATTTCGCCGTGGCGTGAAGTGCATTACCTCTGGCGGAGTAGGTTATCAGTCATAGCGCTTACATCAGCGCCACTTGGACGCTGAAATAAGCGTAAGTCAAACTCCCCGGCGGCGGCAAATAAATGATCGAAAATGTCAGCTTGTATGGCCTCATAGTTTGCCCAATTCTTATCGGCACTGAAAGCGTATATCTCTATGGGCACCCCACTGTCTGCGGTTGCTAGCTGCCTAACAAGCAAGGTAAGCTTCTGATTTATCATCGGGTGATTTTTAAGATAAGCCAAGATGTAAGCCCTGAATGTGCCAATGTTGGTTATTCGTCGTCCATTCACGAGTGACTCATTCAGATTGAACGTTGCGTTGTGTTCATCCAACTCTCTTTGCTTTTTGTTTAGGTATTCTTTTATGAAGTCGATCTTAGCGTAGCGGCTCATTCTTTCCTCATCGCAAAAACTAATTGAGGTTATGTCGATGTACAGCGCTCGCTTTATGCGTCGTCCAGCAGACTCCTGCATTCCGCGCCAGTTTTTAAATGATTCATTGATTAAGGCTTGAGTTGGTACGGTAGTGATGGTGTTGTCGAAGTTCTGTACTTTTACCGTCGTTAAGCCTATTTCCAATATGTCGCCGCTGGCTTTGTGTTGTGGTATATCAACCCAATCTCCAAGATTTACCATTTTGTTGTAGCTCAACTGCAAGCCTGCCACAAATCCCAATATTGGATCTTTGAAAACCAGCATTAAGACGGCGGTCATTGCACCTAAGCCAGCGAACAACTTTAATGGTGATTCGCCAATCAATAACGAAATGATTAATATGATGGCCAAAAAGTAGAGTAGTAAGCGCGCAACTTGAACAAAGCTTTGTACCGGAATTCGTTTGGAGACGGAAAAAGTGTGGTAAATGTCAGTAAACGCGGCGATGACCGCGTCAATTGCCAAAGTTGCGATTAATATTGAATAGATGAGTACGGCCGATTCAGCGATATTGGCAAGGGTAGGGTACGCTGTGAGTGCGAACGGCATCAATTTATAGGCAATGATGCTTGGGGCCAGTAAAGATAAGCGCTCGAATACCCGCCTCTTTACCAGCACATCATCCAGCTTTGAATCCGTTTTACTAATAACCTTGTTTAACAAACCCACAACAATGCGTTTGGCGACCACATAGACTATGGCCGCTAACATAAAGATAAGCAGTGTGTTTATGCTGGCAATAATCAGGTTTTGATACTCAAGCAATGTTGGGTAGGCTTCTATCCACTGGACAATCAATTGATTCATACGCTTTTAGGTCTTGATATAAAGGTTTGTTGAAATTTTAGCGCTAAAACATAAACGCTGATAGTCGCCTTTTTATCCAGCAACAGCCCTACTCAAATAACACGCTTTCACATACACTGTTCGTTTAATCGCGCCTAACCAGCTAAAAAAATACTATGTTCAAGAAAATACTAATCGTTTTGTTAATCCTGATTGTCGCCATTGCCATTGGTTTATACTTATTTTCAGGAAAATTAGATGGGATTATAAAAGAGACAATCGAAGTCGAAGGAACGGCGGCGCTAGGGTCGCAAGTTCGAGTGTCAAACGTAGTAACCAATCTCAAACAAGGCCGTGCTGAAATAAGCGGGTTGACCATAAGCAACCCCCCTGGTTACCAATCGGCTAATGCGATTGAGCTTTCAAACTTCAATGCCGAAGTGGATTATGGAGATCAAACGGTGAAAGAAATTATTATTAACCAGCCTGTCATTAATGCGGAGCAAAAAGGTAAACGTAATAATTTTCAAGATCTGCTTGCCCGTATGCCTAAATCAGAAGCCGCTGAAGATGAAACCAGAAGCGAGTCAGGACCGGACATTACCATTAAAAAAATTGCTCTGCAAAAAGCCACCATTAACCTGTTGACCCGTGACTTGGAAATTGCCGGCGAATCACTGGAGTTGGGTAACCGTCGTTTTATAATGGATGACTTTGTGGTTACTAATATCAGTGGTACCCCGCAAGCGATTTCAGACGAGCTGACGCAGAAACTGGTTGCGCATGTATCTGGCCAAGTAACGGCTTACGTTACCAAGGAAATTACTAATATGGCAAAAGCCAAGGCAACCGAGAAGCTTAAAGAAGAGGCCAAAAAAGCTTTGACAGAAAAATTGGGTGTTAAGTTAGAGGATGACACTAGTAAAGAAGCTATTGGTGAGCAACTTAAAGATAAACTCAAAGGCAAACTAAAATTGAAAGGGTTCTGACACAGTGCTATTGAAAAGCTTCGCGACTCAGGCAATACCAATACCGTCGTTGGGGGTGAGTTCGGAGCTTAATCATGGCTTAATGTGTGTTTAAATAGCTAAATCTAAAATAAAATCTCAACTTTTCTCCTACTAAAACTTGTAGATGAGTTGTCTTTTAAAAATACCTGTACTAAGCTGGTCTGAGTTGGACATTTGAGTATTATTTATGATTGCTTAAGTTCAGCTGCGTAGCTAGCCTGTGTTTTCAGGGTATAGATTAAGCTATGTGTTGTTAGCTTATCTCGACCTTAGATGTGATTTGGGTGGGCCAATGTTTTATGGTTGTAAGGTCCATAAGTTCTTTTTACCAGTCGGGCGACACAGGAAGTGCTACGACCATTTACCGTATAGAAAATAAACCCTACATTACCTTTTAAAGGAAGAGTTATGAACAGATCCACCATATTTAAAAAAAACGCCATCGCTTTGGCTGTAGGCACCACCATTATGTTCGGTGGCCTTAACAGTATTGCGTATGGGCAAAGTGTTAGTGAAGACGATGGCCTTGAAGAAGTTGTTGTCACTGGCTCTCGCATTCAAAGAGCGGATTTAACTTCAGCCACCCCAGTTCAGGTTGTGGGTGTGGAGGACATTGAGTTTTCTGCGTTGACGAATATCGGAGATTTAGTGAATCAACTTCCTTCGGCCGGAACCCCATTATTTAATCGCACCAATTCAAACTTTGACACTAACAACTCGGGTGTGGTTAATATCAATTTTAGAGATTTGGGGATAGCGCGCACATTGACTTTGGTAAACGGGCGGCGCTTTGTTGCGGGTGTGCCAGGTAATTCAGCGGTTGACCTGAACACGCTACCGACGGCTCTCATTGAGCAGGTTGAGATTGTTACTGGCGGCGCGTCAGCGGTGTATGGCTCTGATGCCATTGCGGGTGTGGTAAATTTTAAGTTAAAAGACGACTTTGAGGGTATTGAGATTTCAACTCGATACGAAGAATCGGATAGAGGCGATGGCGAAGAAACAATTATTGATTTTTTAGCTGGAAGTAATTTTGCTGATGATCGTGGTAATGCCACTCTTAGTATAATTTACACCGATCAAGGCTCGGTTTTTTCCCGAGATCGCGAACGTACGGCCATAGACTCCGTCAGCAGTGTGTTTTTTGGTGGTGGTGTATTTGAACAAACCCGCCCTTTTTTTTCCAGCTTTCCTCCCCAGGGCCGTTTTGATGTCTCAGGTACCGGCTCGTCTGCTGATGATTTCACTTTCTTACCGGATGGTACATTGGTTAACAGCTTTTCGAGCAATGGCGGTGATGGGCGTGGTGCTGATGGTTTTAATCGTTCGGCTTTTCGTACCATTGCAATCCCAACCGAGCGTTTTATAATTTCGAGTAATATTCGCTACGATATAAACGAGAAGACGAATGTTTTCTTTGAAGGCTCTTACGCTAATACAGAAACCGTTTCGGCGTTGGAACCTTTTCCTTTGGCATCTAATAGCATATTTACCAGTGGCAGTGGCGGTTTGCCATTACGTTATGCAAACAGCGCTGGCAACCAAATTACCAACCCTTTTTTGCCAGCGGAAATTATTCAAGCGGCTGACAGTAATGGCGTCGATAATATTTTCTTTACACGTAGGTTGTTTGAATTTGGTGGCCGTGGGGCCTTTAATGAGCGTCAAACCTATCGAGCTGTTTTTGGTTTAGAAGGGGAACTCGCCAACGATTTAAAATGGGACGTAAGTTTTAACTATGGCCAAACAACTCAAGCTCAGCGCAGTCAAGGTCAAGTGGATATTCGAGCGTTCCGCCAAGCATTATTGTCTGAAGTAAATCCGGATAATGGGCAGATAAGGTGTGTGGACGAATTTGCGCGCGCAGACGGTTGTGTGCCAATCAATATCTTTGGCTTCAACACTGTTAGCCAAGCGGCATTAGATTATGTCAGTGCCGATCAAACTCGCAATGCCAAAGTAACACAGCAAATACTGCAAGCCAATTTAACAGGTAAATTATTTGAATTACCGGCGGGTGACTTGCGGTTTGCGGCTGGGATTGAATACCGTAATGAGGAGTCTGAAGCGATCAGCGATGCACTCACTGTTCGTGGATTGAATTCATCTAATGCTATCCCGAACGTGATTGGAGAGTTTGATGTTACTGAAGTTTACGGTGAACTCGACATTCCACTGGTTAATGAAGGTTTTGTCGATTACATTGGATTGGGCTTTGCTGCTCGAGCTTCAGATTATTCGACGGTGGGCAGCACAAGCACTTTTGAAGGTCGCCTAGAAATACGCCCTGTAGAAAGTTTTACATTACGTGGTTCTGTTTCGCGGGCGGTACGTGCGCCTAATGTGGGCGAGCTGTTTAACCCAGGCAGTCAAACTTTTGCTCAGGTTAGTGACCCTTGTGCTGGCGTAACCGCCGCAACCGCAGGCGTGGTCGCCGATAACTGTCGTGCGAATCCTGGTATTGCCCAACGTATCGCAGCTACGGGGGCATTCACCCTGACACAGCCTGAACTCCAAGGCACCACAGGTTTTATTGGCGGTAACCCTGAATTGGATGAAGAAGAAGCGGACACGTTCACTGCTGGCTTTGTTTTTGTACCAGGGTTTCTTGCAGATAGCTTGAACGCTTCATTGACGGTCGATTATTTTGATATCGAAGTCAATGACGCAATTTTTGCAGTGACTCAGAATAATGTATTAAATCTATGTTACCAGTCTGTTGGTTTAAGCAGCCCGCTTTGTGATAATGTTGTTCGGTTCGGCACAAACAGTCCATTTTTAGGGGCTTTGGATGAAGTAAACTCTGGCTCTGCGAATGTGGGATCAATTAGCACTTCAGGTGTTGACGTTGCTGTCAGATTTGACTTCAGTTTAGATAGGTTTTCATTGCCAGGCTCTTTAGGTGTTAGCACGGCCTATACTTACTTAGACAAGTTCGAAATTGTTAATCTACCTGATACTCCAGCAGACAATGAGCGCGGTGAAATTGGTAACGCTGAAAATAAGTTCACAACGGATTTTCGTTATACCTCAGATAATTTGTCAGTAGCATTGCAACTTCGTTACATTGGCGAGTCCCGAATTGAAGATCAAGATCTAGATGATGAGGCTTGCGCCGACATCGATTGTGTGACAGGTGGCGTTCTTTACTCTGATATTCAAACACGTTATGTCTTTAGAGAGTCTTTTTTTGGTAATGACGTTGAACTGTTTGGTGGCGTGAAAAACATTACCGACGAAGAAGCACCAATTGTCGCAGCTGGTTTGAGCAACAGCGACACTGGTGTGAATACCGTTGCCGGTGTTTACGATGCCATTGGTCGCTCTTATTACATTGGAGCAAAAGTTAAATTCTAACTTCACAGTGATCGTAATTTCACGCGGCCAGTTTTTCTGGCCGCGTGAATGTTGGGGAAAAACCTTAAATACGCAAAATGTCACTTATAATCTTTAATACCTTTTCCCAAGTATAGGTTGGCTATTGTGTGATATTGGTCGACATGACTTAGAGGTTTCGTAAGTTTCGCTGTACTAAAATGCGAGCGCATGACAGCCGAAGTCAACTTGATGGTGGAAATGACTGTAGTTAGATAGGGAGTAATGCTGTTACTTTGATCTAAGGAGTTTTAATCATATTAGAAAAACTCTTTCGATCGAGCATCGGTGTACCTGACAGTGGATTTTCAAAAACAATGGGTTGCCAAACAGGTAACTTGAATTTTTTGTTTTTACGTTTGTTGTTTTGGCTTCACCAATTACCAATTATCGCAGCGGACTTTGTTACGGGCGGAATGGGCGCAGGGTCATCATTTGAAACGTTGTATTTCTCAGCGAAAGACAATACCTATTTTTTAATGTTCTTGATCGGTGCAATATTCATAATTTTATTGCGCACTTATGTATGTAAATGGCTGCGTACGGTTTGAAATTTTTTTGGCTATCATGTGGCTCTGGCGCATCGGGGTTTTTCAGTCAGCTCAAATTACTGTATTTAGCATGCCTGATTCATTTCAGCCGTGTAGCCTTTAAGTGCGTTTAAAATTTCGGGGGTCAACATGATCGAATTCCTCTGAGTGTTGTGTTGTTAGCCGAGCCGAGTAATGGGTGTTAGGTGACTCGGCTAACGATGATTGTCGTGG
>CALJWL010000025.1 GCA_937974565.1 uncultured Arenicella sp. | reverse complement strand
CTGATAACAGCGTTGATCTTTTCCGCTCCCAGCTATCTCAAATGCTAAATATGTCGCATCCGCTGGTGCGCTTATCTGACAAAATAGACTGGGAGAAACTCGAGGCACAAAACGATGTCATCTATAGCACTGGTGCGGGTCAGCCACCATTGCCGATTCGATTATTAGTTGGGCTGCATTAGAATTGGCTCTGAACACTAAGGCGATGAGTGTACGCGAATTAGATCACGTCAATGTAGACACCACGGTGCAGGAAAAGGCGGTGGCGTTTCCGACGGATGCCCGGCTGTATCATCAAATGCGATAGGTGCTGGTCAAGGCGGCTGAGGCTCGGGGCGTCAAGTTGCACCCGTTAAGTTGCACCAAAGTTATCGCAAGGTCGGTAGGAAGGCGTTGATTATGCAGGGACGTTACGCCACGACTCGCCAACTCAAGCGTGCAAGGAGAAAAACAGCAAGCACAAGCTCTGCAGTATTCATGAGCCCGAAGTTGAATGCATCACTAAGGGCCAAGGTGCATAAGAAGAATGAGTTTGGCTTGTGACCACGTCTAAGGACAATTGGTTGGTGGGCGCTCAAAGTTTGCAGGGCAACCCGTTTGATGCTCATACGTTAGCAGGTGCATTATCTCAAGTTAAATCGCTGACTGGGCGAGCAGCGTAAGTGGCTTAAACGCAGAACACCAACAGAGCCAGTGATCGGTCATCTGAAGTCGGATAATCGTTTGAATCGAAACCATTATCTCAAAGGCGTCAGGGCAACACAGCCAATGTGGTGCTTGCTGCCGCTGGCTTGGTTTTATTGTGCCTTGCAAACAGTCCTACAAAAACAAAAAAACCGCCCGCACCCAAAAGGCATAGCAAAGGCGGCTCCGGTAACAACACCAAACGTCCTGTTCAAACCATCATCCATGATGTTGTGCTGTTGATAAGAATCATACGAAAATTGAAATTTATTATTTGGGCAGGTTCAAGACATGAGGATTTTACAGGAGATTGATTGTCTGTTAATACAATCCAAAATTGAAAATGATTTCTATTGATGAAGAGTAGAGTTATTGTGGTGTAATGGTATTCATTGGTTCAAGTGTTAACTTTTTAGTGTTTCAAAAGCGTTAAGACATAAAGCCATCGATTGAATTGTCGTTTATTCAAGAATTCCCTGATAAATTTAAGTCGATCAAACTAAAAAACAGTTTATATTTACCGTGGCATTTATTACTGTTTAAAATTAACGAATTTCCAGTTTGTAATCGCCGTTTTTTATTTACCCCGTTCTCGCATTTTATTATAAGAAGTTATGGATTTAGCCAAGTTAATCAGAACCATTCCCGATTTTCCAAAACCTGGAATTCAATTTAAGGACATTGAGTCGATTACGGAGAACCCTGAGGCATTCTCTTTTGTGATCAATGAGTTTTCCAAGGCGATGGAGTCACTTTTGGTTGATAAAATACTTGTGTTGGATGCCAGGGGCTTCTTGTTTGGTGCGGCTTTAGGCTTGCAATGTGAATTGCCGATTGTCATGGCCCGAAAAACCGGTAAATTGGGTGGTGAGTGCGTTACTGAGTCTTATTCGCTAGAGTACGGTGAGGCTGAAATACAGCTGCAAAAGACAGCGGTTACACCCGGTGATAAAGTCATGATTGTTGATGATTTGCTTGCCACCGGTGGTACAGCCAAGGCGGCGGCCGAGTTAGTGAGCCAAGTTGGAGGGCACGTAAGTCTGATTGCGTTTGTGATTGAGCTTGAAGGGTTAGGTGGGCGTGAAAAATTGCATGATCACTCGATTTTTTCACTAGTTCAATTCTAGCTTTTGTATCCGATATCTTATCAATTAGAGCTAAATGAACAATTGCTTTGGTTCGAGCCACTTCAGTCACTCTGCCTTGCAGTGGTTGTAATTTGAGTGGCTGATACAGCCTATAACACTCTATTGGTGCTTTCTCTTAGTATGAGTTTATGAGGTAGAATAATTTGATTATTTTCAATGGGTCTGCCTTCTATTTGTGCGATTAACATTTCGGTACAGATTCTGCCAATGTCAAATACCGGCTGAGACACGGTGGTGAGCGCTGGTGTTACATAATTAGCAAAACGTATATCATCAAAGCCTGCTAAGGCAATGTCGTCGGGTATCTTTAACTGGTGTTTGTGCAATGTATGCATACTTCCTAATGCGCTCTCGTCCGACATACAAAAGATGGCCGTAGGTCGATCTTCCAATTTAAGTATCTTCTCTGTAAGGGCTTCCCCTGAATCGATCGTGTAGTCGCCTTCAAAAATGTGTTGTTCACTTATTGCCAGTCTTGCGCGATTGTGTGCATTCCGATACCCATCCAGCCTTTGACAAGCGCTGGGCGTGTTTTTTCCGCCCGTGATGACGGCTATTTTTTTATGACCGTTTTCTATTAAGTGGCTGACGAGTTCATCAGCCGCACGGGTATTGTCGACAGTGACATAGGGGACTGGATTGCCCCTGACCATAAACCCTTTGGGGTCAGTAACTTCACAAGAGTTTACCATCGGTGGCATAGAGCGATTTTCCGATGTTAAGATGTGTTCGTCAAATGGTGGTTTAGGACCGAAAAAAATCACGCCATCGGCTTGCTTTTGTTGTACTAAATCACCGTAACGCAACTCTCGCTCTCGCAGGCCTTGAGAGTCGCCAAACAGCACCGAGTAGCCGGCTTCGGCTGCGGTGGCTTCCATTGAGGATATAACGCCGGAATTAAACGTATCGCTCAAGTCTGGAATAATAGCCATGATGTTTTTAGTACGAGAGGTACGTAAACTGCTACCGATCATATTGGTACGATAGCCATACTCTTTAGCCGCTTGGCGTACTCGCTCTCGCATGGCACTTGATACCCGCTCCGGTTTATTAAGTGCTCTGGATACTGATGCGGTGGAGATACCTAACTGTTGAGCTAGTTCTTTGATTCCGATGTCGGGCATTCGAATTGCGATTGTGTGAGTTCAATTAGTTTTACTGTGCCGATTAAATTATCTACTAATTTTTCATAAATAGAACTATTTTATTGACGGATACTTCCTTTTATGAAAACAAATCACGAACAAGAGTCGATTTAGAGCGACTTACATGGCTAATTCACACTTTGTGTAGTAAAACGTTCATTGAAAATAAATTATGAATGGGCATATTTCATGAGCATTGTTATCGCTTTAGTCTCCTTAGTCTTGGTTGTGTTTATTGGGCTTTACGCCTTACAAGCGCCTTCAACATGGCAACGCGGAGAAGTGCTTAGAACCCCCGACTCGGCATTTGAAAACCTAGAAGATTACCCTTTTAAACCTCATTTCGTTACTTCGTTGGGGTATCGAATACATTACCTTGATGAAGGCCCAGCAACAGGTCAAACGGTTTTGTTATTGCACGGTCAGCCATCTTGGAGTTATTTATATAGGCACATGATCCCGCACTTGGTGAATGCGGGCTATCGGGTGATTGCGCCTGATAATGTGGGATTTGGCAAATCGGATAAGTTAGTAAGGCAAAGCGATCATAGCTATCAGATGCACGTGGATGTAATGAGCGAGTTTATGGATCAATTAGAGTTAACCGATGTAACCTTATTCGCACAAGATTGGGGTGGTTTGATTGGTTTGCGTGTGGTGGCCGAAAAGCCGAATCGGTTTTCACGAATTATGATCTCTAATACAACGTTGCCGGCAATGGGTGGGTTTAAAGGGCTGTTAGGTTATCCGTTATTTCGTTTGTCGGTTTGGAGAGAAGGCAAGGTTCAAGAACTCAGCGCAAAGAATGGTGAATTCAGTTTTCCTCGTTGGGTGGCCTACGCTCGCCATACTGAGTTCTTTGATATCAGAGACCTGTTTCAAAAAGCCACCAAGCGCGAACTGAGTGTCAGCGCTTTAGATGGTTATGCCGCCCCATACCCGAGCAATGAGTATATGGCGGCCGTGCGCCGATTTCCGTCAATGGTTGCGAGTCAACTTAGGCAGAACCAAAAAGTGATGGATGAATTTTACGCCAATTGGGACAAGCCGTTTATTACTGTCTTTGGTACAGATGATGTGATTATGAAAGGCCGTGATAAGGTTTGGCAAACATTGGTTCCAGGGGCAAAAGGGCAAGCTCACGCACTGATCGAGGACGCTAGTCATTTTATTCAGGATGATAAACCGGATGATATCAGTAAGCAGTTAATTCAGTTTATTAATAACAACTGATTGCCGAGCATGGTTTAATCGTTATCTTGGCGGTCAACAAGGCCCAGTAGCCGTTGAATTGCGCGCTTTATTCTGGCACTTGGAGAGCGCATTAACGCCGCCTCAAGCTCGTGGTTGTGTTTTCGCAGAGTTTTTAATTCGTTTAGTTGGGCGTGCAAATGAACTCGGTCGTTGTTGGCGTCATGTAACTTGTGGGTTAGTAGGTCAATATCTGCGCGTGTTTCGTGGCCTTTGTTACTAAGCTCGGTCAACGAAGTTTTCTGCTTAGCAACGATGTCTCTTAGTTCGTTTAACGCGTTGTGATAGTTGGGTTCAAAGCACAGTGATAAACGCACCCTTACTTCAGCAACACTTGACAAATTGCCCACGCCACTTAAATTGAACAACAGGTAAGGGTCTTCATTCAGTGCGATAAAATTGTGCGCTGGCGTATGTCGTTGGGTATTTGAACGGTCACTAATCACAACATTAACGAGCGTGGCGGCTTCTGCGATTTCTTGGAATGAACTCAGTTGCCAAAGCACGTTGTCGTTCTGGTCAACCAACACGATTGCTTCAAAGTTGAAAAGCCCTGCGTTATCAATGGGGTCCACACGCAGCCACTCTTTGCTGGGGTCAGTTAATTTGATGGGGGCGCGAAGCTCTTGAGCTTCTGAAGAAGGACTCCATTCGATGCATACAGCCTGAGCTTGCTCAAAGTGATTGTTTTCATCGGCCCAAGTTACTTGGCAAAGCGGCTTTGAGTGTGTGTTTATTTTAGATGCAGAGAAATCTTGATGCATCGCCATTGTGATTGACTTTGCGTTGAATGTGCTGCTTATTTCTGATTGCGCTTGCTCTTCTAGCTCAATGAAGTCATCGATTAATGCGTCTTTAGATACGGCGTTCAGGTAATGCTGAACGAAATTTTCAATATTTTTAAAGCCATAGTGCGTTGCAAACCCAGACAGCAGGGCACGATTTTCAAACGCCAGCCAAAATAGGGCTCTGAACAAGACAAAGTCAGGCGTGATGTCGGCTGAAATTTGCCACTCAGGGTCAATGATGCAATATGAGCGCGAGTCGTTCGTTGAACAGACCACGTTGAATGGCAACAGATCATAGGCCTGTTTGTTAAATTCGCCACGGCTCTCTACGGTTATTAACCATTGATGGTATTGGCGAACAAGCTCAGTGAAACCCCCATCGTCACTACGTAAAAGTGCGCAGAGCCATTGATCAACAAGCAGTGGTCCGGGTTGAAATTGTTGTTTTGCAATGGTTTGCGATAGCAACGGTGTTTTATCTGAGTTCATTAAATCAGACGCTTTTTTATTAAACTCAAGATTCACATGAGTCTTGGTAACGGTGTCGGAGCGGCTTTTTTTAGCGGTGATTGTCCGCCATTGTGGCAATCGACCAGTGCCAGCGAAGTGCGTAAAGTCATTGTTGTAGAACGCACCGGAGGTGGCGCTATTATTACTGGCAATTAAAATAAATCGCGAGGCGAACGCAAACAAATTTTTGCCTTGACGTTTCAGTGCTTTGTAAAGCAAGTATTCATTTAGGTTGGGGTTACGAATAGAGCCAACTCGATAGAAATGGTTCAGCGCGCTGTCGCTATTTTCCAGATAAGCGCGTGCAAACAGGTTTGACACTCTCGGTGAAGCCGAATAGCTTGCAAATATGTTGGCGTTATTGAACTCGAACGCGGATGCGATAGAATCTAGGTCGGCTAGATTAAACAGGCTTGTGCATTCACCTTTATATAAGTCATCGTAAGGCACGGTACTCTCGGTTTTTGGCCAATGAACGGATAAAGACTTAGATAACCTATCCTTGTTTTTTAAACTGAATACCATCACCCCCGAGTCACTCAATGATGCACGAAGTTTGGTGATCAACTTCGATGTTGCGGTAGCGCTTAAGTTCAGTGATTCTGTGTCACCCGCGTAAATAATATCGTAGTAGTTTGCTGGCAGTTCTAAGCGATCAATGTCGGCTGATACATGCTCGATATTCGTCAAATCTTGGCATCTTTGAGCTGAGAATTGCGCCGCTCCAATGTCCAATTTAATCGCATCAACGGCGTCAAAGTGTTGAGCAAGATGGCCAGCTGTGCCACCAAAGTCTTGCGTTAGATCTAACGCATTTTGCTTAGATGGTAGCGATGAAAAGTCACAGACTTGCAATAGGTTATGCGCACCGCAGTTAAACTCTTTTTTGAGTTCAGGGGTGTCTAAGGCCTGCTCAAGTTCGTAAGAAAAAAGACGTTTGTCGATGGGTAATGCGAGCAGTTGAGGCACTTTAATCGCCAAATAACTGGAAAGTTGACTGCCGCGAACTCGTTTCTCGTCATCGCATAAAATGACATCAGTAACTCCATCGTTACCTTTGCTAAGTTGTGGGTTAAGAGCGGCGAGTGGGTGCGCGTTCATGCAAAAATATCAAGGGTCATTCAAGCTGTAATACGTATCGCTCAAACTTAACACAATTCAATGGCTAATTGTGGGTATGAATTTAGCGTTTTCCGTATTGCTGAAATACAAACAACGTTAGGCAACGCCTGAAGATCATAGAAACACGTTCAAACGTGCTAAACGCAAAGAAACCATCGAGGCAATTGACTTTATATGGAGGCACGCTGTTACCTTATAGCGTAAGTATTTGTACAGCAAGGCAGCCTTTAAGTATGACCGATGTTCGGTTAATTGGGACAAATACACGGCTAGCAAATAGATTACGTCGTTGTTGCTTTTGGGGGCCACCTGAGCAATCGAGTGGGTAGCATGATTAGCGCTGTTAAGAGTGCTAATACACCGACAAACATAATTTTCAGCAACACAAAAGGCCGCGATGTTAATCCCGCAATAGGCTATGCAAATGTAGCCATAATCGCCAATGGCCAGCAGGGTGCGAATAGCCGTGACCAAAGACCGATGAAGGTTTTCATACGTTTATCAAACATTAATTAGACATACATAAATATTGACCTGAATTGGCACACAGCTCAACGAAATCGTAATAAACTTTGCATAGAGAGCAACTTCATTGTCGATTTGAAACAGCCTGAAGTTATAAGGGCGATGATCCGGTTTTATGAAGTAGGCTTAAATAGTGGTTTATACTTAAATTACTTTATAAAACCATGGTTTGCATTATATGCCCACAAATAGCTCTGCTGAGAAGCGTTATTTGAGGCGAATGTTTTATTTTGTTGTTAGAAAAATAATCGAAAATCAACGTTATGACCCTAAAATGTGAGTGAGGACACATTACTAAAAGGGTGGCGAAAAGCATTTGCCTGAAACAACTTTTTAGGTATTTGAAATGCAAATCAAAAACGAAGTAAGTGGTGTTGATCACCTAACCACCCCGCGCATTATTATTGTCGGTGGCGGTGCCGGCGGCCTTGAATTGGCCACAACTCTTGGGAGAAAACTCGGAAGAAAAGGTAAAGCTGAAATAACATTGGTCGATAAACATCGAGTCCACATATGGAAGCCTCTTTTACACGAAGTGGCAACCGGTTCATTGGATACTGAAATCGATGGTGTGGTTTACCGTGCACACGCAAAAAAACACCATTACCAATTTCAACTGGGAAGTTTGGTTAACCTAGACCGTGATACCAAAACCCTGACTTTGGCCCCCATATTGGACGAAGAGGGCGCGGAGATCGTAGCTCAAAGAACGTTGGAGTACGACACTTTGGTATTGGCCATCGGCAGTATTAGTAATGATTTTGGCACTCAGGGTGTGCAACAACACTGCTCAATGTTGGACTCTAAAGCTCAGGCGCAACGATTCCAACAAAAGTTGTTAAACTTGTTCTTAAAAAAATCTTCTGTAAAAGAGAATCACGCCATTCGCCTAGCCATTGTGGGGGCCGGAGCCACTGGCGTTGAGCTGTCAGCGGAACTAAATCATGTGGTTGACGTGGTGAGTGTTTACGACGATACGTCTAAATCTGCGCAAACGCTTGAGATTGACTTGATTGAGGCGGGGCCAAGAATTTTGCCAGCCTTGCCTGAGCGCATCTCAGAATCTGCCAAAAGTGAGCTGGAAAAATTAGGCGTGCGCGTCAGAACAAACACCAGAATCATTGAGGCTAAGGAGCAGGGTTTTATCGACGCTGACGGTGCATTAATTGAAGCCGATTTAATGGTGTGGGCCGCTGGTGTGCGTGCCGAATCGTGGTTAGCCGAGGTGGGCTTAGATACCAACCGCATTAATCAGATTGAGTGCCATCGCACTTTAAAAAGCGCCAATGACAATGCCGTTTATGCCATTGGTGACTGTTGTCATGTGGAAATGATTAACGAGCGTGGTGAGGCTGAAAAGGTGCCACCCAGAGCGCAGTCAGCGCATCAAATGGCGTCGGTGGTTGCCAACAATATTATTCGTGAGCTACAAGGCAAAAGCTTGGTTGAATTTAAATACACCGATTACGGTTCTTTGGTTAATCTAGCTCGCTTTTCTACCGTAGGCAGCCTAATGGGTAATCTAATGAAAGGCTCCATGTTTATTGAAGGCAAGATCGCACGATTTATGTATCTGTCTTTATACCGCATGCACCAACTGGCGATTCATGGCTACTTAAAAGGCCCGTTTGTCATTCTTCTAAGCCAAATATCTAAAATCATTAGGCCTAAGATTAAATTGCATTAGCGGCTTAAGCGCGCAAAGCCTAACGCGGTTACATTAAATGCCCTCTTAGGTGTTTCAAACAAATGTAATTCACCGAGGCGTTTGTCTTCTCGAGTCGATGAGAATGGTGGTTCCAAAACCCTCTAACGGATGGCTTAGAGGGCTTTGATATCCAATTTGATCTGTGAAGGGTAAACAAAGGTTTTCCAAAGCCGCCTGTTAAGGCCTTCAAACGTCGATGTGTATTCCTCATTTAACGTTTTGCTGCTATGCACATTTCGTATCAATATTTTGGCGATCTGATGGGGGTGATCGTGAGCAACGCTTGCGTACGCTTGAGGGTCTTGTTCGCCGCTGTCGCCAACGAGAATAAATTTCCTTTGTGGGTAGCGTTCTAGAATGGTTTTGATTGCGGCAGGTTTCGTGACCAGGCCGCTTTTAAACAGATTGAGAAAGGTTTCGTCTTTTATCCTTACCTTTTTCAGAGACAGCGAAGCCCGAGGAAAATCGGATTCTTCTAAAAACTCGACCAATGGTTGATACAGTTGCCAAGGAGATGACGAGACAAAGTGAAACTTGGCGCCGTCGGCTTCCCACTGCCGATAAACCTCGGGCATGCCTTTTACCGCTTTGAAATCTTGGTAAAAGGCGGCGTCGAACATCTTTTTCCGATCATGGATGAAGCTGCGTTTTACCGTGTCATCGATGTCACTGATCACCGATACTCCCGATGGTCTTATGAGTGACACGGTGCCGGTGAATGCTCGGTTATCTGATGGGCTCAGCTCGGCTGAAAAGTGAATTAGCCCTTCCTGGTTATCGCACATTTGGGTGGCGTGTCGTTTTATGATTCCTTCGAATTGGCCATTGGGTTCGCTTTTGGGCAGTTCGTAAAGCTCGCCTTTGAAGTCGATGATGACACGTTTGCGGCGTTCATTATCGGCGGTAAACAAATTGAGGCGGCGGCTGAAATTGGTCTTGGTTTTTTCGTTGGCTCTCAGCCCATATTTGCGAACGAGCAACTCACTAACCAGAGTGCGCATCGCCCAACTGCTTTGTGGCTCATACACCCACCCATGAATAGGGATGTTCCACTCGTTGGTTTCTTCGTTTAACCACGCGGCGGTGTTAAAGAAGATCACACTCTCATCTCGTTTGATGTTGGAGTATTCTCGGCCGCCTTTTAGTTTGAGAGCGGTGAGCGCTTTTGAAATGATGTTGGGCATGGTTGTTGCAGTTAATAATGGCGATGCGAAACTGTCTCATACCCTCTCGGTGGATTCAAATGGTTCGGTAAGACTCACGGTCTGTTAAACTTACGGACATGAATAAAGTAATGATAAATCGTGAGCCAGTTGAACTGTTCAAATTGCTTAAATTTGAAGGCTTGACGGCCACCGGCGGTGAAGCGAAGGCAGTTATTGATGAAGGTTTGGTGTTTGTGAATGGCCAGATCGAAATGCGTAAACGCCGAAAAATGATGTCTGGAGATACGTTTGAATTTGATGGCGAGAGTTACTTGCTGGAATTAGAATCAGACTAGGGGCTTACTTTGCACAAATGACACCATCGTTGTTAAAGCCGTAGGGCCGAGCCCATTTTTCCGTTCTGCTGCATTCAAACCGACAGGGAATTACCACTCTTTCAGATCTCTCATTGTGGTCTACTACCGTCATTCTCCCATGGCGTAAATTAGGCTGAGTTTCTTGGCCTTTAATCGGCGGCTTAACTTTTCCTCAACATTTGCGTAGCAGTACGATGCGTATTACGCGTGTGTTTGCCACTTCATTTTTATCCGTATTTCAAAATGACAAAATTTCTTAGAACGTTGCAGTATCAGTTAAAAATGGCGTTCGTGGCTCTTTGGTGTTCCGTAGTCACCCTTGTCTTTTACCTTATGTCGTTTCCTTACAATAAACGTAAGTGGCTGGCATGGGCTTATGCTCAAGGTTTGAATGTAGGCGTTCGGTTTGTATTAGGCATTAACACTAATGTGATTGGGCGACAAAATATGATCGAAGGCCCTGCGGTGATTATTATGAATCATCAGTCGAACTTTGACCCTTTGTTGCAAGGGCCTGTTTACCCGAAGAATGCCGCTATCATTGGTAAAAAAGAGCTGAAGAAAATTCCATTGTGGGGACGATTGTTTTTCGCGTCTAACAATATAATGGTTGACCGGTATGGTAAGGGGAAAACCAGTTCCGCTGTTGATTTGTCGATAGAACGGTTGCAAGCAGACAATTGTTATATTTGGATCTTTCCAGAGGGCACGCGCAGCCAAGGTGGCAAGATGAATCGTTTCAAGCAAGGTGCTTTTCGTATGGCGATTGGGGCGCAAGTGCCTATTATCCCAATGGTTTCAAAACCGTTGCATGAAGTACTGGATGTGCCAAATAAGATTGCCATAGGAGGGCAGCATGAAATCAAAATATTGCCCCCTATTTATACCACCGGAATGACAGACAAAGACCTTGATCGTTTGCTAGAACGTTGCCAAGAGATATATCGAGAAGAAATATCCGGTTATTTAGGTTGCGATAAGAGCCGAGTTTTTAAAGACGAAAAGCCTGCTCAATAACCGCTGAAACATCGGAGGACAGAGTCATGCTTGCCCAACGTTTTTGTTGCTGACGACATTCCGTGTGCTGAAAGAGTGGGTGATGGGCAACGTGGCGGACACTCGCTCAACTGTGATGCAATGCAACCAACCTTACAGCAATGCCGCTAATTCGGGCTTATGTTCTTTAATTTCGTTAGACGTTAAATCAGTCAGTTCGTGTGGAAACACCAACCACTCGTCGGTTTCGTGTACGTAAAAATCAGGTGCGTGCTTGGTCTGGTTGCGTTTGGGTTTGTACCACGGGCAGGCGATTTTCATCTTATTTGGCATATTGCGCCGCGCTCTTAGTTGCATATTCTCAAATATGGCTTTAATGCTGCGACCCGAATCAAAGACGTCGTCAACCAGCAATACATCATCGTCGGCGTTCACGTTCTCGATAATGTAATCAAGACCATGCACACGCACATTTTTATCTTGTTTATTGATGCCGTAGTACGATGAGGTGCGTATGGCGATATGGTCAGTCGGCACATGCATGTACTCAAAGAATTCTTGAATTGCGATGCCCACAGGCGCGCCGCCACGCCACACACCGATAATGAAATCGGGACGGTAACCACTCTCGTAAACTTGTTTAGCCAGCTTAAACGAGTCTATCAGTAATTCATTGGCGCTAATAAAATGCTTATTTACAATATCGCTCATAAACGTTTGCTTGATTAATCTTGATAAGATTGGTTAAAAAACGAAGCTCGAGGTTGCTGCAATTGCTTATAAAAAGCCAAATTTCAATACAAATATTGCGGCGATCACCACAACCGCTGCTGGGCATTCTTTGACACGGCCTGCGATCAATTTGATGGCAACGTAACTGATAAAACCTAACCCAATGCCATCGGCGATTGAATAGCTTAATGGCATCGCAATCATCGCGATGATTGCGGGCGCAGATTCTGTGATGTCATCCCACGGCAGTTGGCCAACAGACTGAATCATTAAACAGGCCACAAATAACAGTGCCGCGCCGGTGGCAAAAGACGGTATGCTTTTAGCAAACGGTTCCAGAAATAAACACGCCAAAAATAAAGCGGCGGTTGTGACCGCGGTTAGCCCTGTTTTGCCGCCAGCTTGAACGCCAGCGGCACTTTCTATGTACGACGTGGTGGGTGATGTGCCGAGTAAGGCGCCAGCGGAGGTGGCTGTTGAATCGGCTAACAGTGCTTTTTTCAGGCGAGGTAATTGGCCTTTATCGTTGAGCATATTCGCTTGATTCGCCACGCCAACCAAGGTTCCCGCCGTATCAAAGACATCCACGATTAAAAGCGTGAGTATCACGGTCACCATCGACAGTTCAAGAGCGCCAAGTATATCCAACTCAAATAAGGCGCTGGCGGACGGCGGCATTGAAACAAGGCCAACAAAGTCACTTAAACCCAAACTCCACGAAATGGCTGTCACGGTTAATAGGCCGATCAAGACCGCGCCGACGACTCCACGGGCCGTTAAAGCGGCTATCAATGCAAAGCCACATAACATTAATAAAGCCGGGGCTTGAGTTAAATCACCCAAGGCAATGAGCGTGACTGGGTGGTCGACTACAACCTGACTGCCCGTGAGTGCAATGGTGCCTAAAAACAAGCCAATGCCCGCCGACATGCCTAATTTTAATGAAGTTGGAATGGCGTTGATCAACCGTTCTCGAACCGGGAACACACTCAGTGTGATAAATAGCAAACCAGCAATAAAGACGGCGCCTAAAGCGATCTGCCATGAGATACCCATGCCGATTACAATGCCATACGCAAAGAACGCGTTTTGCCCCATACCCGGCGCTTGGGCGATAGGGTAATTGGCGTACAATCCCATAATCAGACTGCCAATGGCTGCGGCTAAGCAGGTTGCAACAAACACGGCGCCAAAATCCATTCCAGCGTCACTTAAAATGGCTGGGTTGACGACCGTGATATAGGCCATAGCTAAAAACGTGGTTAATCCCGCCAGCAATTCTTGACGTACGGACGTGCTATTGGCTTTAAGATCAAATAAACGGTTTAACATGGCGGTTGTAAAATGATGAATAAGGTCAAACACTGTTTGAGGAGGTTAGTCGTGCTGAATTACGGCTGATTTTCTTTAGATTTATGGAGCGCTTTTAAGGTGTTCTGCTATTTGTATAATTGCTTGTTCGAAGCTGCTGGCAATGTTACCACTGCCAGATTCCAGAGCGCCAACCATCATTAAATTATCAGCCATTTGAAACTCTTCAATGCTTTGACCAAAAGCGTCAGTATTGGGTTTGTCTTTCGACACAGGGTAAAACTTTTTGACACGTTCGGCGTAAACGCCTGGTTTTTCATGCTCTCCATAAAAGGGCTTCGCATCGTAATAGGCAAAAACAGGTTTATTCAGCCCTCGCATATAGCCCATTTCAAACGCGGTGCCGACATCCATGCTTGGCCCACGAAATCGAACCATGTTCGCAGTGACGAAATTTGCTTTTTGCATCAGATCAATATTGGCTTTATATATAGCCATACCGGTATCGAAATCGGGTTTGAAGTTCTCTATTTCGTTGTCCATGGGGTAGAGACCAATCAGAATGAATGGCCAATCGTGCTTATTGTTAAGTTCGGCAATTGTGGCTTTTTTTATGTCCCCGGCGCTTATTGGGTCGGGCAAAAAAACTTCAGGACCGGCTAAATACACATAATACTCAGGTTTGGTGATGTGCAACGCATTGTTGCTAACGTTGCTGGCCGTTTGGCATGCACTTAACGAAATAAGTGTGGCGAACGCGATTAGCGCCGAACGTAACGGGGTATAAGAAGAAAAAGTAGAGAAATTCATGATGCCTTGGTTTTGAGTTTGATGAACTGAAGATAGCATGAAAAAGATTGAAGTTGTCGATGAGCTTTGTAATACAAACATGGCTTTTGGCAATCAAATATAAGTGGTGTGACTTATAGATACAAATGAGGTATCAAATGAAAGACGAACGAATTTATATGCTCAATGCATTGTGGTTTAAACCCGATGGTGGTGAGCAACGTTATCGGGAATATTTGAAAGCGGTTACGCCGTTGATCGAAGAAGTGGGGGGACGAAAGCTTAAGAGTTTTGTGCCGGATCGTGCCTTGATTGGCGAATTTGATGCAGACTTAGTGTTTTTCATAGAATACCCAAATTGGGATGCATTTAAGCAGTTTGCGAATAGCCCGCAATATCACAAAATAGCGTACATACGCACTGATGCCTTAGATAATTCTCTGTTGATTCGTTGCCAACGGCCTGACAGCTAATACAGTTAGAGTGATCCTGATCGCATTTTTTTATGCAGGCTCATCGTGGTAAAACCAAATCATCTTTATTAAGCCTGTGTTGATGAACCTTTGATGTGTCAGGCATCAATGAGTCATAACTTCGAGTGCAAATTCATTGTCAGTGCCTCTCAACAGAAACGAGAATTAGTTTGGCTTTTGATCGTAAGCCGCCAATTTATTGGATGAAAAGTAGGTTTTAACTTACGTTTTAGTCTCTTTGTCGTGTTTTACACTCGATTCTCTTAATTTCGACCATCATTATTAGCACCTCAATGAGCTAGCCTGTATACTCGCGCGGCCTTGATGCTGACGCACGTTGGCGCCTAATGTTTCTTTATTCTTTATATGTTCATCTTAATCACTGGCGTAGTATCTCTACCTAGTGGCAGTTGCACTAATCGCCTGCTATCAAACTCGGAGCCCGCATGTCTGACCCTATTTTATTCGCCGATCTAGGCTTACCTGAGCCGATTCAACGTGCGGTGTCTGATTTGGGCTATGAGCAACCATCGCCAATTCAAGCACAGAGTATTCCGGTGCTTTTGGAAGGTCGAGATCTGCTTGGGCAAGCGCAAACCGGCACCGGCAAGACGGCGGCGTTTGCGTTGCCGTTGATCAGTCAAGTGAATCCTAAAGTGCGCGCACCGCAGCTATTGGTGCTGGCGCCCACCAGAGAACTCGCTATTCAAGTGGCCGAGGCTTGCCAGCAATACGCAAAGAACATTAAAGGTCTTAATGTATTGCCGATTTATGGTGGGCAGTCGTACACCATTCAACTCAAGCAACTCAGTCGCGGCGCGCAGGTGGTGGTGGGCACCCCAGGTCGGGTGATGGATCATATGCGCCGTAACACCCTGTCTTTAGATAAAGTGCGCTCAATTGTGTTGGATGAAGCCGATGAGATGTTACGCATGGGCTTTATTGATGACGTTAAGTGGGTATTAGAGCAAGCGCCTGATGAGCGACAAATCGCGTTATTCTCGGCAACCATGCCTCGCGAGGTAAAAAAGGTTGCTGATAAGCACTTACGCAATCCAGCTCATATCCAGATTGCCAGTAAAACCGCAACGGCCTCTAATATTGCCCAGCGTTACTGGGTTGTACGAGGCACGCATAAACTTGATGCCATAACGCGTATTCTTGAAAGCGAAGATATTGATGGCGTAATCGTTTTTGTGCGCACCAAAAACGCCACGGTTGAACTGGCGGATAAGCTACAGGCCAGAGGCTTTCGGGCAGAGGCATTAAACGGCGACATTCCCCAAGCGAATCGTGAGAAAGTGGTTGATCGTTTGCGCAAAAATAAATTGGATATTTTAGTGGCAACCGACGTTGTGGCCAGAGGGTTGGACGTAGAGCGTATCAGTCATGTGATCAACTACGACGTACCTCATGACACTGAGTCTTATATCCACAGAATCGGGCGCACAGGCAGGGCGGGCCGCAGTGGTCAAGCGATCCTGTTCATTGCTCCGCGTGAAAAACGCATGTTGTACGCGATAGAACGCGCCACAAAACAGCCAATCGAACCAATGGATTTACCTTCCATTGCAGACATTAATCAGAGTCGGGTAGAGCGATTCAAAGCGAAGGTTTTACAAACAATTTCGAGCGAAAACTTAGATGTTTTCTCGCAACTGATTACCGAACTCCAAGCGGAACATGAAGTCAGTTCAGAACAGATCGCGGCTGCCAGTGCTTTTTTAGCGCAAGGTGATTCCAGTTTACTGTTAGATGAACAAGCACTTAAAAAAGAATCACGCACTGATAATCGGCACGCCAATGAACGAGATGAGTCTCGTTCAGACCGCCCGCGTGAACGCCGCAATGACAAACCAGCCCCCGATACTGAAGCCGGTGCGCTGAAAGATTTTCCTGATATCGAAATGGGGCGCTTCTTGATCCATGTAGGCCACCGTAATCGAGTCAAACCGGGTAGTATTGTTGGTTGTATTGCCAATGAAGCGGACTTGGAAAGCAAGTACATTGGTGATATCGAGATACGAGACGCCTACTCGACAGTAGATTTGCCTGCGGATATGCCAAAAGAAATTATGGGCATATTGGCTCGCGCCCGAGTATCGAATCGCCCACTGCAAATAGAGCGATACACCAAAGCGCCAGTGGATCATGGTAACGAAGGTTCTGCTGATAGTGGGCAAGGCCGCAGCAGAAACAAACCAGCGGGGCGTAAATTTGGCGGTGGTAAAGACGGTAATGGAAAAAAGTCTTACGACTCGAAAAAACCAAAGCGCGATGGTAAAAAGAAAGGCGGTTCGGATTACGCAAAGAATAAGCGTAAAGACCGTAAAAAGTAAGTTGGGTCTGAGTGTTTACCTGATTGGTGTAAATCTAGGCTAAGGTTAAATCAGGCTAAGAAATTTACAGACCGCTCTACCCAACGTAACTGTTTTTTTAGAACGCGTTGTGTCTATTAATACATGAGAGTAAAAACCAGAGCTAAAGTAATAACAGTGTGCGCCTTAGTGGCGCTCATGCTATCAGCGTGTCAGTCAGTGGGTTATTACGCGCAAAGCGTGTCTGGCCACACGAAACTTATGTTAGCTCGTAAGCCAGTGGATAAGGCGTTGGCAACGGCCCAACCTAACATCGCACGTAAACTCAGACTGTCAAAGGAACTAAAAACATTCGCTGTAGAGCGCTTGGCTTTGCCCGACAACCGAAGTTACTCAAGTTACGTAGCGCTTGGTCGTGAGTACCCCGTGTGGGTGGTCGTGGCAGCGCGGCCACTGTCGTTGAGCGCTCGGCAGTGGTGTTATCCTGTAATCGGGTGCGCGTCTTATCGAGGTTATTTTTCGGAACGTGCGGCGCAAAAATACGCAAGGAGTTTAACCAACAAAGGTTGGGAAACTTATGTGGGTGGCGCTTCAGCGTATTCAACTCTGGGTTGGTTTTCTGACCCGTTGTTACCGTCCATGATGAACGGCAGTGATGCGAGTTTTGCAGAAGTGTTGTTTCATGAGTTAGCACACCAAGTGTTATACAAAAAAGGCGACTCGAATTTTAATGAAGCGTTTGCCAGTGTGGTGGGGGAGCAAGGTGCTTTACTCTGGTTGCGTGAAAAGCAACCAGAGGCCGTAGACAGGTATCAAGCCAATTTAGCAGCAAGGCGTGATTTTTCGAAGCTAATTGAACAGTTGAAAGAGCAACTTGCCCATGTTTATAAAGAAGGGGTGAATGAAATCAATGCCACCAAGCCGAGCATTAGCCCTAAGATAAAGGCAAAGATGGCCCTCATTGATCAATTTCGTCGCGACTACGAAGTTTTAAAACGTGAGCGTTGGCAAGGCACTCCCTACTACGATGCATGGGTGACGAAGCCGATCAATAATGCCCGCTTAGCGGCATTCTCAACGTATCATACGTTACTGCCTGACTTTGAAAAGCTCCTTGATTTATGCCAACAAGATTTTGCTAAGTTTTATCGCCAACTAAAACAAAACTTGGATATGAATCAAGCCAACAATTGTGATGTTAAACTCTAGAAGCCAGTAACCGGAACCGCCTCTAAAGCGATGCATCAAACTTTCAATAAGACCACCGTCACCGTAATTGGGTTAATTGGGCTCGTCATTCTGGTGTTGGCCCCGTTGAATCGAACTTACGCTCAATCAAACTTTTCAAGACTGATTGTATTCGGGGACTCGTTATCAGATACCGGCAACCTTGCCATTGTTGATCTTCCAGTTCCTTACTTTGACAATCGCATTTCTGATGGCCCAGTGTTGGCTGATTTGCTGGCACGCGAAATAGGCAGCAACGCTGAACGATCTGGCCATCTGTTTGGAAACGCCGTGGGCTTTAATTATGCCGTTGCCGGCGGTAATATCTTAGGCAATGACCCTGAAGACTTGACCCCACAAGTTTCAGCGTACTTACAAAGGGTTAACGATGCCGCGGATACCAGCGCACTCTATTTGGTTTTTATGGGGGGTAATGACCTGCGTGGTCTGCGTTCACAACCATCACTGAGCGCTGCCCAAAGTCAAATAGCCTCCATTGTGGAGGAGTTAAATTTCAATTTGAGGCGGTTGGTCAACGCCGGCGCACGACACTTCATTGTTCCTAACGTAGCAAACATCGGGCGCATACCCGAAACATTGACGCGTGAAGTTCAAGAACCTGGCATCAGTGCCAGAGCTGAAAATTACACGCAACTCTACAACAATGCAGTGAGCCAAATGTTGCAAGCGTATCAGCAAGATTCACGTTTTACGCTGGTGGAGTTCGACCTGTTCTCTGCGTTTGAATTCGTACTCAATAACCCCGACCAATTTGGGTTTACCTCGGTAACGCAAGGCTGCTTTGACCCTTCATCTTTTGATGTTGAAATAGAATGTGTACTGTTTGGCTTTGAGCGCAGGGCTTTTTTTGACGCACTGCACCCATCCAGTGCCACCAACCAAATTACCTTTGATTTCTTAAAACAACAGATACCAAGCCCTGCATTAATGCAAAACAATCATTTTATGTCAGCAATAACAGTGTTATTGCTTAACGATGATTGATCAAGCCGCTTGATGCGCCCCCACCTCTGTTCGCTTCTTAAGCTTGCACTGTTTACATTTATTGACGGCTTTTTGATTTTATTGCCTTGGTTCTGTCACGATTGAGCGGTATCTTGTGTCTTATTGGGTATGTTGCTTTTAAAGTTACGACATGTATATAAATGCCTACTTTAATGGTGAGTAAAGCAATGTCTTTTAGAGCAATGTTTCGTTGGGTAATGAAATGATGGGGGAGTCGTGTGAGAGTTAGTACAGAGATGCAATCTATTTTGGATGAATTGAACCGTGTGGAACGCAAGGCTATGTCGCGGCTATCCACACTCTCAGTGAACAATTTGGGCGTAGGTTTGATCGAGCTGTATTACAAGCGAGATAACCTTCATACTCGTGAACTCATCCGAGAATTTTTGAGCCGAGCTGGCGTAGTTTGGTTGCGGAAATTACTAACCAAAGACACATCACCAATTGCCAGCAGTGTAACGCGTTTTGCCACTCTCAAAGACTACGTTGGGCTTCTGGCCGCAAATGATCTCGAGGTTGATCTGGCCTCTAATGCCTAGAAAACTTCCGACTAATTACCCATTTCGCCGCAAGGCTTAAAACCATAAAATACTTAGGCGCCGTTCGGCACTAATGGTCACAGGTTAACGTTCAGGCACCCAGTTGATGTTCAAAACCAACGTAAAATGGTCCAGAACACGAAAAACAGGGTATCTTCTAAAATCTGTACATTTCCCCCAGAATATCAAAAGGCTTTCCTTCGAGTATTTGTACTAGGTAAGAGGGCGTGTGGCACAAGTTCTGTTTGTCTTCATCCGAGTGTTTTTCGATGATGGAAAAGTATCGGTCTTCTCGTTCTTGGCAAAATGCTGTTGCGGTGTGAATGGTTATGGCACTGGTTCTTACAAAGTCGCCAAAGGTTTCGTGTGGGTTTTAGGGTTTTGCGGTGGCGTAAGATAGTTTGTAGAACTCTTGTTTTAATGAGAGAAATTGAGATATTGAGTTTCATCCAGTAGGTTTGAAAATTCAGCTTGTTTCACCTCAGTGAACAAGCTCACTATCCCGACCGCGAAAATGTCGCGGGCAGGGCTATGAACTTGTATTGTCTAAGCTCTGTATCCTTGGCGAGCAACAGGGTATTGAGAAAAGGGAAATAAGCAAAAAAATTTGGTGAATGAGCTGTATTCATTAATTCTCGTTCTTCGCTTGTCCTGCAAAAGCTGTATAATCGACAAAAGATACTATGGAGTGGATCAATGAGCCTAAATATCGCAAAACGCTTGGCTTTATTCTGTTTGGTCGCGCTAACAGCATTGCCAGCACAAGGCACATTTATATCAGAGGATGAATGGGAAGGAGACCCCAATACGGCACCCAGTCTTCATAAGTATCTATACAGCTATCAAAATCCAACCGTCTATGTAGACCCAGACGGCAGAGCGCCCGTTCTTGCTGAAATGACCAACGGTTTATTTAGCCAAGCCGACTACATCAATCAACGTTCCATCGAATATCGCAATAAAGGTGGGCTTTCAGGGCATTTCGCAGCAACTATGATGAATGTTGGTGCGGGTGTTCATAATGTTCTTGGTGGCGCTGTAGGGTTAGTTAATACCGTTGCCGATGTGGGGATAGCTGGTACTGCTGGGCATCTTGAAAGTGCTGGGGTCGAATTTCAGGAATACGGTGTTGTTGCTGATTCTCGTGCGCACTTAAAGAATGTCGGTGCCTCTATTAAACAAGCTGGTAATACTCTAGCGAATATAGATGATCGGGATGTAAGAGCAGAGCTAGGGCGCGGGGGTGTGGAAACAGTTATGGGAGCCATTAATGGCGATCCTGTAGCTCTAAATAATTTTGCTACTGGTATTAGTACGGTCGGTACCGGTGGAGCCATAAGCAAAGTCAACCCATACAGCCTCATAAGTAACGCGACACCTAACTCTAGCCCTAGTAACAACGGCTCTGGTAGTAACGTTAGCCTAGTTACTGAAAATTCAAGTGGCATTAGCTCTAGAGTTGATCTCGGAGATAATACAAATGGTTCTAATCAATCTTGGAAATACGCAAATAGAACAAACGTCCAACACAGGGCAGCCAATGAAGTGAATTTGGAGTTTCAACAAAAAGGTTGGGCGCCTCCATATCAGCAAGGGACTAGAGTCACAGAGTATGTAACTAAAGCAGATGACCAATTTGTTCCTGTTCATGGTGAGGGAAATCAGGCTCGTAGCTGGATGATGAGGCAAGAGGCAATTGCAGGATTGGATGCTAGTCAGATTCAGCGTAAATATTCATTACCCAATAAACCTCAGTATATATCTGATGTAAATGTACCAGCGAATACTCCGGTTAGAACGGGCAAAGTTGAGCCGAATTTTGAGCTACAAGGCGGTGGAGGGAGAGGCGCAACCCAGTATGAATTGCTTGAAAGGATTGATCAGGACAATTTTCAAAACAAGAGATTGATTGACGAAAATGAATAGTATGAATGTTAGCGATGAAGTCTTATTGGCTATTAAAAAGAATACGTCAATTAATATTAGTCACGATGTCACCGTTAAACAAAAGCTATCTTTAGAAAGTACTATCATAGTGCGCTTGGATCATGGAAAAAGCATTAGTAGAGGTGATCAAACGCTTGACCGAAATGTGTATATGATAGATGAAGATGGTGAGGTTGTATGGCAGATAGAAGCGTGCCCAGTAGATGAAAGCCCAAAGCCCTACATGAATATAGAAATGGTAGATGGCGAGCTTAAAGCTGGAAATTGGGTAGGTGTTGATTTAATCGTTGATATTAAATCTGGTTTAGTCGCACCTGACCCCAAAAAAATGGGCAGACCTTGGTAACTAAAATCCGCGAAATACAAAAAAGAGTCAATAATGAATAAAAATATTAACTTCACCCGTGGTGCATTTAGGAAATAACGATTTTCAAGTTATTGATATTGTTTCCACTGCGTTTGTTAATCCATTGAATGATGGTTAACGCGGTTATTTTAGAAATCATTCGAGTGGCAAAGCCACTGAATGATTTGGCGTAATTTCGTCGAATCATAAATTGGTCACACAACTGAGAAAATAGCGTTTCGATTCGTTTTCTTGCTTTACTAAATGATCGACT
>CALJWL010000024.1 GCA_937974565.1 uncultured Arenicella sp. | reverse complement strand
TTTTTAAGCCGAAAACGATGACCCGCAACCGCAGGTGGTGGTTGCATTAGGGTTGTTTATAATAAAACGTGCCCCATCAATATCATCTTTGTAATCGATTTTTGCGCCTATTAGATACTGAAAACTCATCGGGTCCACAAGCAAGCGAACGCCGTCTTTATCAACAGCGGTGTCATCTTCTTGTTGATCTTCATCAAAGGTAAAACCGTACTGGAAGCCGGAGCAGCCACCGCCTTGTACGTAAACGCGCAGCTTTAGCTCTTCGTTTTCTTCTTCGCGAATCAGTTCCGATACTTTCAATGCCGCCGCCGCCGTAAAATCTAACGGACCAGCTTGTTCAATTTCAATCATGCTTCTCTACCTTAGATAACAAATACATTAACTCCGCAAACTTAGTGATAAGCGTGAGCGCAACCCTAGCCGACAACAATATTATTTATATGAGGCCTTACGATGGAGACTCAAGCTTTTTCTTGTCTGTTGCCGCTGTTTTTGAAGCGTCAAACACTGGCGCTGATGCATCGGAGACCAAGCTGCCGTTAAGCACCGCTCCTAACTCCATCTCAACGGCTTTATAGTGGATATCTCCCTCAATACGCGCATTCGCTTGCAGTTCAACATGGCCTTTGGAAGCAATATTGCCTTTTACAGTACCATTAACCACCACATGAGGAACATTAATATCGCCTTCGACAATGCCCGATTCACTCAAAACCAATGTCCCATTATTGCTGTCTTGTGCTGAAACATGGCCTCGAATATGACCGTCCACACGTAAACCCCCGGTAAACTCCAGGTCACCTTGCAACACTGATCCAGAACCGATCAACGTATCAATGGTTTCAACAGGTTTGCTTATTTTTTCTTTATTTCGCTTCATCGCTAACTCGTTATCATTATTGTCTAAACCATTAGTTACCGTCTTTTTGCCATTTACTGGCTCAGAAGCGCCCGATGATTTAGGAGATTTAGATCGGCCAAACATAGCTTACCTCGTTTGAGTATTTCAATTGTTAAATGAAAGCTATTAGGCGGCTTTATTAGACGGCGTTAACTTAAACCAACGTTCAAGTTTTTTACCGTCTTGCAGCTCCAATTCAACTTTTATTTTAGCATCGTCAGTCAACGCTGTTTTGCCTATGACACCAGACACTTGCTGAAAATACTGATAATTCACGCTACGCGGGCTGTTTGCTGGCCAGCGCCCAGTGGCTGAATCATTTTCATACAGGGTAACCACCAAGTTACCACGTACTTGATGTTTGTGCTTAATGGCTTGCACTAAGGTTATATCAAAACTCAAATTGCCTGAATCAAAGACGTGCGTTAGCGCTTGTATAGCCGGGCCAGTTTGACCGTCTTCAGGTGAAATAATGCTTCGATAAAAATCCAGCCTAGAACCTAAAACAGCGTTTTTTTGCTCTGAATTAGCATAAGCCTTATTAATTTGTTTATAAGCCTCTTCCTGAATTTGCTTTTGACGCTGAGCAAAAATCAAACTCTCATCAGCCTTAGCCAAATCAAGTTTAAGTTGGGCTAACTCTTCGTTAAGTTGCGTTAATGAGACCTGGTCATTTTCAAAACGAGCATGACCATTCTTAACGCCTTGGCTGTAAGCAAAATACAGGCTAACAAAAAATAAGAACAGCCCACCTACAACCAAAAACATAACGACGGAGGAAGACATTTTAGGCCTTATCGACAGGTCATTCGTTGATCTTCTAAGCACGATTCAGCTCCTGACGTCTTTATCTAACAGCATATTAATAAGAAAGTTAAACGTTTTTTACAACACATCTTTTACAACGCTCAATAAAAAACTGGCGTCATCACATCTAAGGCAGTACAGCCGCGCTCAACAAAGAGTCTCGCTCATCAAAACCGAACATAATATTCATATTTTGCACGGCTTGACCTGCCGCACCTTTAGTTAAATTATCGATAACAGACAACACCACAAGCTTACCCGAACCACCCGCTTTATGCAGCGCTATTCGGCACATATTAGACGCTTTTACCGAACGAGTATCAGGGTGTGAACCCAACGGCAATACATCCACAAATGGCTCATTGGCATAAAAACTCACAAACAACTCTTGCAGGGCGGCTATTGGCATTTCAGGCTGACTAAGGTTCGCGTATAACGTAGCGTGAATGCCTCGCAGCATGGGTGTTAAATGCGGCACGAAGGTTAAATTAACAGGCCTCTCATCATTGGCAACAGCGGTCAGGTTTTGGCTTATTTCAGGGTGATGACGGTGCCCAGTCACAGCATACGCTTTAAAACTGTCAGCCACTTCACTGTACAAGTTGGCAACATTGGCCCCACGCCCAGCCCCCGTGACGCCGGATTTTGTGTCAGCAATCAAATCGCCGTTATCAACCAGACCATTTTTCACCAAAGGCAAGAAGCCCAAGGTGGTCGCGGTGGGGTAGCAACCTGGATTGGCCACTATTTGCGCCCCGCGTACACGGTCTCGATTAACTTCAGGTAAACCATAAACGGCTTTACTGACCAATTCAGGGCAGGCATGGCTCATGCCGTACCATTGCTCCCAAGTGGCAACGTCATTAATGCGAAAATCGGCCGCAAGGTCAATTAATCGAACGCCAGCTTCGAGTAGTTGGCGCGCGTGGGTCATGGCAATGCCATTGGGTGTAGCACTGAATACCACATCGCAATTAGAAAACATACCTTCATCAGGTTTACTGAAAACAAGGTCAGTGAACCCTCGCAAACTGGGGAATAGGTCCGCCACCTCACGCCCCGCCTCAGAGCGTGAGGTAATCAGCACAACTTCGGTATGTGGGTGGTTTACCAACAGGCGCAGTAATTCAACTCCGGTGTAGCCAGTGCCACCGATAATGCCGACTTTAATTAGGTTCATCTAGAAATATCCTAAACAAGTAAAGAAATCATTCAACTCGTAATTTTATGCTGAGTTTTCACGCGCAGCCAGTGTCAGCGGCCACAAATACGCCAATTTAATGGCCTGCACTCAAACCACCTTACACCCAGAATATAAAAAGGTTTAAACATTGCGCAGGAACAAAAAAGCCAGCTCGAAGCTGGCTTTTTGTCGAAAGAAAGCTTGAGACGTAAATACCCCAAGCTTTCCATGTTGCTCCGCGAGTAAAACTTAACGTTTTGAGAACTGTGGACGACGACGAGCGCCTTTAAGACCCACTTTCTTACGTTCAACTTCACGTGCATCACGAGTAACAAAGCCTGCCGAACGCAACGTTGGGCGAAGCTCTTCATTGTACGCTAATAGTGCGCGAGTGATGCCGTGACGAATCGCACCGGCTTGGCCGCTTCCGCCACCGCCTTGAACGTTAACATTGATATCAAAATTTTCCAGCATGTCTAACAACGCCAACGGCTGACGAACCACCATACGAGCTGTTTCACGACCAAAATACTCATCAAGAGGGCGTTGGTTCACAGTAATGCTACCAGAACCAGACTGAAGGCGTACGCGCGCCGTTGAAGATTTACGGCGACCAGTGCCTAGATATACTTCAGACATTTAAATTCTCCTTAGATTTCCAGCACTTTAGGCTCTTGAGCTTGATGCTTGTGCTCAGTGCCAACATAGATGTGTAGTTTTTTAAACATAGCGCGGCCCAGCGGGTTTTTCGGCAACATACCGCGCACTGCATTTTCAATGATTCGCTCAGGCGCGTGTTCACGCAACTTGCGAACGTTGATATTTTTAATACCACCCGGGAAACCGGTATGACGGTAATAAATTTTATCTTCTTCTTTGTTACCGGTTACCGCAATTTTTTCGGCATTGATAACAACAATGTGATCACCCGTATCCACGTGAGGGGTGTACTCTGGCTTATGTTTGCCACGCAAGCGAAGGGCGATTTCAGTCGCCACACGGCCAAGCACTTTATCGGTAGCGTCAACAACGTACCATTCGCGCTTCACCTCTGCTGGCTTTGCAGAAAATGTTTTCATGGTTAAAAACCTACTAGTCTATATTTATTCAACGGCCGCCAGAGTTCAAAAACCAATGGCCAGCACCCGCAATTTCAAAATTCAAACCCAAACACAACAAAGTTGACTGGGACGCGCGATCATAGCCGCGTAACTTATGATTGGCAAGAAGAATAAGAGTTAAATTGTTGTTTATTGATTTGGGTATGACTTAAGCACAGCCAGTTCACTGAGGCCACTACTTGAATGGGTTTATCAAGGTTTTCTGTAACAACGTTAGCCACCAAAACTTACCATTATTGACACTGATACCGAAAGCGTCAACGTTATGGAAAATAGGCATTATGGCTTATTGCCGATCACTAAAGTTGTAACTCCTATGCGTATACAGCGCACAAAAAAAAGGCGCGGACAGACTGAGTCGCCGCGCCCAAACCACCAAAGGAGGATGGAGGAGATGTGCAGATCAGATCATAAAATGAACTGATCGGAAAAAGTTGTAGCCAAAAAGAGTGGCTAATTTCAATAGAGTTATTATTGGCTCGCAGAGCAGAAAAGTCAACGCTAAAAACAACAACACAAAACAGCACAAACCAATACAAATACATGATTAACAATCATTATTATTTCAAATAATTAAAGATATAACTAATATTCATGATTTTTTTGCAACAACTTCATAGAACACACATTAAAACACACACTAATGAAGTGATTGTTTATTTGACCGTAAATGATCTGCGATCAAGGTATAATCCCAAAGCACTTTAGATTTAATACACGTAACTTTTACTGGCTCGTGCTACCGACTCGCGCCTCCATCATTGCGTGTATTTTAAACCAATCAAGCGAGACGCTCATGCCCAACAAACCTTCATTGCCCCGCTCAATGACCATGATGGATCAACTCATCTGTAGTCTCGATAATGGCTTGCGAAGCTCGTTCACCAAGCCCGATGCCCAAAGAGAATCGCCAGCAAACTCAATCACAGTAGACCCAATCGCAGACACACCTCACAAGCAGCAACGCTCAGCCTCGCTAATGCGCGTCAATCATGTTGGTGAAGTGTGCGCTCAAGCCCTATATCAAGGCCAAGCATTGACTTCTAGGTCTTCGGAGGTCCGAGCAAAAATGCACGAAGCCGCCGAAGAAGAAGTCGATCACTTGAATTGGTGTTTTAAGCGCATAGAAGAGCTTGATAGTCACACCAGTTATTTAAACCCCTTTTGGTACTTAGGCTCTTTTTCAATAGGCATGATTGCTGGCTTAGCGGGAGATAAGTGGAGTTTAGGCTTTCTTGCTGAAACCGAAAAGCAGGTTGTGAAGCATTTAGAATCTCATTTACAGCAACTGCCTGAAGACGACACCGTAAGTCGAGCCATCGTTTCACAAATGGCCATCGACGAGGCCAAGCACGCCGAAATGGCGGAAGATAATGGCGCCGCAGAACTGCCAACGCCAATCAAACATTTAATGAGAGCAACGGCCAAGTTGATGACCACACTCTCGCACAGGATCTAACCTTCTAAGTATTTTTCTCTTCCCAAACCCACCAAGTACTATTGACTTGCGTGGGTGGCTCCTTTACGAGCAATATGTGCGGCAAAAATCGCACAAGCAAAGAGCGCTACCGCGCCAGCTTGATGCAACGCGCCTAACCAAATTGGCACCCGCATTACGAGGGCAGAAATACCTAACACTATCTGCACAATCACCGCCAGCAGCACCCAATGATTGGCGGTTGCAAAACTCTGCACTCGCGATTTAATAAAGCTCCACACAACCAAACTCAGCACCACAAATGCAGCGCAGCGATGTAAAAATTGAATTGTGACCGGGTTTTCGAAGACGTTACGCCACGCTGGCTCCATGGAGGTCAGGCCAACAGGAACCCATTGACCAGCCATTTTTGGAAAGGTATTCATGATAAACCCAGCCTTTGTTCCGGCAACAAAGCCACCACTGACTATCATCACCAAAACCGCAATGACCACGATGGCCGAAGATGAAAGGTAGCCTGCGGTTGATTTAGCATGTTTACGTTCTCCGCGTAAAAAGTCCAGCGCAAACCACAACATCAAAGCAAAGATAATCAGAGCCAAGGTTAAGTGTGCTGTTAAACGGTATTGGCTGACGCGAGGAACGTCAACCAAACCGCTCTTAACCATATACCACCCCATTAAGCCTTGCAAGCCGCCTAAAATAAACAGGCCAAACAAGCGTGGGTACCACGTTTTGGGCACCATACCTTTGTGTATAAAAAACAATAAGGGCAACAAATAAACCATACCGATGACACGCCCTAACACACGATGCCCATACTCCCAGTAAAATATTCCTTTGAACGCCTCTAAACTCATGCCCGCATTTATTTTTAGATATTCGGGAGACTGGCGATATTTTTCGAAAACCGCCATCCATTGAGCTTCGCCGACAGGTGGAATGATGCCCATGATCGGTGCCCATTCAACCATAGATAAGCCTGACTGAGTCAAGCGAGTCACCCCACCAACAACAACCATTATGTACACCACCGCAGCGCAACCAAGCAGCCACCACCCCAAGATCAAAGCGTGTTGGTATTCAGAGTTTTGATTCATAGCTTTAATTCATCGTTTTCGTGCGCGTACTCGGGTTCCGAATTGTAAACGATATTAGGCGCCGCAAATTGTTCAACACCAGGGCGTAAAAAGCTTGAGTGTAGTGAAGTACGGCACAAATACGAAGCTCAAGCTTGACTGTGATCGCCGACCAAAAATAATCTCACAATCACAGCTACCTTCGACATAAAAAGATCGTAACCGCTAGGCCTTTAATCCATACCTTGAAACACCAGCGTTGCGTTAGTACCGCCAAAGCCAAAACTATTAGACATCATGGTTTTCACTTTCTCAGTTGCATTTTCGAGTAGAATTGGTAGGCCTTTAGCCGCTTCATCGAGTTCTTTAATGTTAGCTGATGCAGACAAAAAGCGCTCTTTCATCATTATCAATGAATAAATGGCCTCATGCACACCAGCGGCTCCCAAGGCGTGACCCGACAAACTTTTAGTTGCACTAATAAAAGGCATCTTACCCTTAAAAACCTGCTTGAGCGCCTCAAGTTCTTTAACATCACCCACAGGAGTACTGGTGCCGTGAGTATTGACGTAATCCACGGGGCCATCGACCGTTTCTAAGGCTTGCTGCATGCAACGAACGGCGCCTTCGCCTGACGGCGCAACCATGTCGAAGCCGTCTGATGTCGCACCAAAACCAACCAGTTCAGCGTAGATTTTAGCGCCACGAGCAACCGCATGCTCGTAATCCTCCATGACCAATATACCGCCGCCGCCAGCAATAACAAAGCCGTCGCGATTTGCGTCGTAAGTTCTTGATGCCTCGCTGGGGGTATCGTTATATTTACTAGACATGGCACCCATGGCATCAAACAAAATGGACATACTCCAATGCTCTTCTTCACCACCGCCAGCAAACACAGTATGGTGACGACCACCACGAATCAAGTCTGCTGCATGACCAATGCAGTGCGCGCTTGTTGAACAAGCCGAACTGATCGAGTAACTGGTGCCTTTAATTCCAAACATGGTAGACAAACATGCTGACGTAGTGCTGCCCATGGTTTTCGGTACCGCATAAGGCCCAACGCGTTTCACGCCACGCTCTTTGGCTATCTCTGCAGCCAGAATATTATTCGCCGGCGAACCGCCACCAGAGCCCGTAATCAGGCCTACTTTTGTGTCCTTTATCTCTTCAAGGTCAAGCCCTGCATCAGCAATCGCTTGCTGCATAGCAACATAACTATAAGCGGCGGCATCGCCCATAAAGCGTAGGTGCTTGCGCTCAATCAATTCTTTCTGATTCAAATGCACACGCCCAGCAATTTGACTGCGCATGCCCAGTTCAGCGTAGTCGTCGCAAAATTGAATACCTGATTTTCCGTCACGCAGACTTTGAGTCACTTCCGCTACATCATTGCCTAAACTAGACACGACACCCATACCGGTAATAACAACTCGTTTCATGGTTAATTTCTCATGGTTCTCGGCGTACGCCGTTTTAAATAAGTGTAAACTCGTTTTGTTACTGTTTTGCGCTTAATTTAACAAAGCGTTAGCGAGGCAACCGCCGTACTGCCGCCTCTCACTCACGCTAATTACTGTCTGCGCCAAACAACCCCACTTTGAGATCGCTCATTGTGTAAATCAACTCATCATCAGCAAAGACTTTCGCGTCACCAATGCCCATGTATAAACGACGAGAAATAACGCGTTTCATATCAATTTCGTAACGCACGCGTTTTACATTAGGTTCCACCTGCCCGCTAAATTTAACTTCACCCACGCCTAGCGCGCGCCCTTTACCAGGACCGCCCGACCAAGACAAGAAAAAGCCCACCAACTGCCAGACGGCATCCAAACCCAAACACCCTGGCATAACCGGATCACCTTTAAAGTGACACTCAAAAAACCAAAGATCAGGGTTTACATCAAGTTCAGCAATCACTTTACCTTTACCATATTCGCCGCCGTCGCTACTGATTTGTGTTATGCGATCAAACATCAACATAGGAGGCAAGGGCAAGCGTGACATGCCTTGTTCAGGCAATTCACCGTTACCGTGGGCAATAATATCGTCGTAACTGTAACTACTTTGTTGTTTCATATGTTCAAAAATCCAATGTGGTAAAACGCGGTCGTTGCTGGCCATACACTCACGTATCAGGACCGTGCCATTTGGGATGGAAGCCTATCTACTACGCAGAAAAAAGCAAGCTATTTACAAAAAACGCCACTACCTTACCATTTTAGCGGCGTGTAAAACTTAATCCGTAACACCAGCAGACGAACCATCATTCAAGTGGCTCATTAAATACCAGACAAAACGATCAGTAAAGCCACCGGCAAAGTAATCACTCCAGCCAAATTACCTATCACCACCATTGAGGCCACCTGATCTGGCGCACAACGATATTGCTCAGCCAACATATAATTAACCACCGCTGGCGGCAAGGAACCGAACAAAATAAGGGTGCTTCGGTGTAACGGGCTGAGCGGTAACACTGAAGAAATCAATAGCGCCAGCCCAATCCCAACAATAGGGCAAAACAGGGCCATTATCATCCCTACTTTGGCGTCCTTAAAACCAACTCTCGTTAATCTGACACCCAAGGAAAATAGCATCAATGGTATCGCCACTTGCCCCATCATCTCAATTGGCATGACAACAAAACTCGGCATGTCTACCGACACGATATTAAAGGCTGCCCCCAAAATGACCGCCATTATTATGGGCGTTCGCAATACGGTTATTCCCGATACTTGCCCAGAGTAGATATAAGTGCCAATCGTAAAACATAAAATATTTCCAGCGATCACCAACATCACTCCGCCATCGAGCGCCACCTCGCCTAAGGCTAAAATATACAATGGTAAGCCCAGGTTAGCCCAGTTCGAAAACATGGCCGGCGGCATCAGCGCTCGCGCGTTAAAACCAAAAACACGCGCAAAGCCAAATGCCATGACTCCGGAGCCTAACATCAACAAACAACCAGCCAGAGTCAACCCAAGATATTGAGACGGCATAAAGCTGTCTTGAATCATTACGTGAAATATTAACGCGGGCATGAAAATGTCCATGACCAGTTGATTAGTGATGCGCATTTCAGGCCTTAGCCTTGCTCCATACAGATAGCCCACAGCAATGATCAAGAACAACGGCGCGACGATATTAAAAACTTGGTTGAGCATGACTGTCTAGAGTGAGTTAAAAAGAACCTTTGATGTTAGTTGGCTTTGCCTTTGACGCAAGCATTACGCTATTGATTCGTTGTTGTCATACTCGACCGTGCAACGATGGCGCACGACACACGACCCTCTCGATTGAACGACGTTTGAAACTCAAACAAAGCCTAAAGTCGACTAAACCAACGATTCCTAAGCTATAATTTGTTGATGATACCACTGCATGATGCGAATAATGAGCGAAAGCAAAGACACAATTTACGCAGAGTCTCACGACAACCTTAGCCCGTTCAAATTCGATGCCAGAGTCGCATCGGTATTCAACGACATGATTTCTCGTTCGGTGCCAAGCTATCAGCCAATTTTATCCATGCTGCCCACCCTGACACGAGAATTTAGGAAAGATCAACATCGTTATTACGATTTAGGTTGCTCTCTGGGTGCGGGCTTACACGCGATGGCAGAAGGTCTAAAGAATACTGGCGACAACTCAGAAATCACCGCAACGTTAATCGGAGTGGATACTTCGGCCGCGATGCTGGATCAGGCAAAAGAATTTCGCTGCCCATACGAAAACGTGCGGATTGATTTTTTAGAGCAAGATCTGCGCTCGACCGATATTTACAATGCAGGCATGGTCTTAATGAATTTCACATTGCAATTTGTGCCATTAAAACACCGTGACTCAATCATAGCCAATATTTATCAAGGCCTAACCAACGGCGGCGCGCTTGTACTTTCTGAAAAAATACGATACGACCACTCGCGCACAGCCCAGTTACTGAATGATATTCATCATCAGTACAAGGCCGATCAGGGTTACAGTCAACTTGAAATAAGCCAAAAGCGAGACGCAATAGAGCATGTTCTATTGCCTGAGACCTTGGATTGCCACACCAACAGACTTAAGAGCGCGGGCTTTTCGGTTATCACGCCGTGGATACAAAACCTACAGTTTATTTCTATTTTAGCCGTTAAATAATGAGTTTAAAATATCACACCCATCACTACCTGCCTCACTTAGAGTCGTTTTATGCTCGCCCTGAGTTTTCTGAGTTTCACGCACACTTCGCCGCACGCATCGCGGACCGAGCAAACCCCAAACGCCATGGCGACCTGCCCAAGTGGCAAGGTTTCATCGACGCATTACCGAAAGCAACGCCAAGTCAAATAACATTAAATAATGACACCATACTGATCGGCAAACGAGAGGACATCACACAAACGCAGGCACAACAACTGCATTCAGCACTACGAGCCTTAAGCCCATGGCGCAAAGGGCCCTATGATTTGTTCGGCACAATCATCGATACGGAATGGAGGTCTGATTGGAAATGGCAACGAGTTACGCCGCACATTAGCGACCTCAGCAATCGGCGCGTCTTAGATGTGGGTTGCGGCACAGGTTATCATTGCTGGCGCATGTTGGGCGATGGCGCCGATTATGTATTGGGCATTGACCCAAGCATGCGTTTTGCAATGCAATACAATGCTGTTCAAAAATACGCTCAAGACCGCCGCTTTGACTTTTTACCCATCGGCATTGAAGACATGCCTGAATCGCTGAGCCCGTTTGATACGGTTTTTTCGATGGGGGTCTTATACCATCGACGCAATCCAATAAATCACCTTATCGAACTCTACGGATTATTACGTAACGGTGGCGAAATTGTGTTAGAAACATTAATTGTTGATCACGCCAATGACGGAATTTTGACCCCGAGTGACCGTTACGCACAAATGAGAAATGTGTGGAGCATTACCACGGTTGAAAAAACAGTGCATTTGCTGGAAAAAGCCGGCTTTCGTAACCCACACTGTGTTGATCAAAACATCACATCACTGGATGAGCAGCGCAGAACCGAGTGGATGAACTTTCATTCGTTGAACGAGTTTTTAGACCCTCATGACCACAGCAAAACCATTGAGGGGTACCCAGCACCTAAACGTGGCATATTTATCGCTCAAAAGCCAACTTGAGTCTTGCTCTGTAATTTAATCGGCCACAAAGTGTTTCGACAACTTCAAACCTTGGGATTGGTAATTAGAGGGCACTTCACGGCCGTATATACGATCCGGTGTTTCCAGCATTTTTTCGTAGACTAATCGCCCAACATTCTGTCCATCTTCAAGCAAAAAGGGCACATCAAAAGATCGCACTTCGAGTACGGCTTTAGACCCAAGCCCACCGGCTTCTGGGGCGCCGAAACCTGGGTCGAAAAAACCCGCATAATGCACTCTGAATTCACCCACCAGTGTATCGTAAGCAACCATTTCGGCCGCGTAATCAAACGGCACATGCACCGCCTCTTTCGATACCAAGATGTAAAACTCACCTGGGTCTAGAATGAGCTGTTTTGATTTCGCATAGAGCGGCTCCCAATAGTCTAAGGCACGATGAACCCCTGATTTGTCTACATCAACCACACCACAGTGGCGTTTAGCCCGATATCCGATCAAACCATTATTAGCATCACCACACAAATCGACGCTGACTGGCACACCATTTTTGACCTGCGCCTCATCTAAGTTTCGGTCAACTAAACGCTGCCCTGTTTGCAGCGTAAGATGAGCTTGGTCACTGATGCTTGAGTGACCTGAGCGCAACCGAAGTTGCGAAAGCCTAGACCCCTTTCGGACTAACACGCTGAATGTAAGTGGTGCAATTTCTGCGTATAAAGGCCCACAATAACCAGCTGGAACCTGTTCAAATTCAATTCCATAATCGGTAATTAACCGAGTAAAAACGTCTATTCGGCCAGTGGAACTTTTTGGATTTCCAGCAGCCGACAATGACGGCGGTAGCCGCAAACTCTCTTGCAAAGGAACAATGTAGACGCAGGACTTTTCCAATACGGCACCTGGTTCTAAATCAACGCGGTGCATTGTCATGCTGTCCAAACATTCCTTCACGGTTCGCTCTTTGCCAGGCAAAAAAGAAGAGCGTACTCGATAAGCCACATCACCTAAGCGCAAATCCAAACTCGCGGGTTGGATTTGATCGTGATCGGGTTCATTGGTCACGTCGATAATATTCGCCGCGATCAATTCTTTTAATTGTTGTGAGGCAAGTGCGCCGTCACCGGCAGTGTCGTATTTTGAGCCGTCGATTTGCATAGTTTATCTCTTCTTGTCACTGGTTGTGTTTGAACATCACCGAGAACAATGCGCGATGGAATCCTCATTTAAACGCACCCACCTCACTTGCCACGTTAATCAAACACAATGGTTTTGGCGTTATACACCATCACCTTATGCTCTACCAGTTTTCGTACGGCCGTTGCGAAAACCTTTCGCTCCACGGTTTGGCCCAACAGACTTATATCACGCTCACTGAGGCCGGGGCCCAACTTAACCATATCTTGTTCGATAATAGGCCCAGCCTCTTTGGTTTCTAATATTCTGGACGTTGCTCCAACCAGTTTTAGGCCTTGTTCGTACGCCAAAGAGTACGCCTTTTCACTTTTTACTGACGGTAAAAAAGAGTTATGCACGGCCACAATAGGGCAACCAGCATTATCCAAAACCGCTTGGGTTAGCAAGGCATCGTAACGGGCAAGGCCTATCAAATCGGGCTTATAACGTTGGATTATCTCAACCTGTCTGTCCTTAACTTGGCTGACCGACTGAGTGGGCGGCGTATAAAAGAACGGCACACCAAACTGATCAGCGATGTTACGCGCCGGCTCATCATCACTGATCACAAACGGCACATTGATCTTGGGTTCTTTGATCACAAAAAGACGATTCAAAAGCTCTGCTAAGACGTGCGTTTGCGTTGAGCAAAAAAGTCCGACATTCGGTACCTCAGAGCCTAAACGCACGGTAAATTCAGTGTCACGAGCATCAGACACAGTAACCAATTCATGGTTCAATTGGTTTGTTAACTCTTGTTTATCTTGCCAGCCTTTATCAGCAGACCATTCCACTCGAATGAAATTCATTCCGGTGTCGTTGTACTGCACATACTTATTGATTGTGACGTGATTACGGCTGAATAAGTTCGTTATTGATGGCACCAAATTCACCGATTCATGACAACGAATAAGCAGTGCTGAAAATTCCATGAGTGACGTGTAAGTTAGCTTAATGGTAACGATCTTAGCATACACCCATCTAGTCCATTGAAAAACCCAAGAAATACACTGACACGCATAGAAAACAGACCGCCATCATAAGTCAGGCAACTTGTTAGACGAACACGCCCAAGTCAGCGTTCTTAAATTTATACCGACTCCAAACTTAGTTGATTTGTGCCTATACCATTCCTACGATAGTATCAAAGATATGTTGGGGGATAAGATCAGATATCGACCGGTTTTTTCGGTGACACATTATTGCTTCATTGCAACCACGATCGTGTTGGTGGTGGGCGCCTATTCAAGCATTCAGAGCATTAATATGCTGGACCTTTATATTGACTATGTACTGATCCATCAGCCTCATACCGCAGAATCATTAATGCCGCCTTATGTCTACGATGGATTTGCAGCCAAATTTGGAAACTTTTTACGAAGCTCAGGCTTTCCTTTTTCTCAATACCCTCATGCTGATGACGTTCCACCTCAAATCGCCGCCGACCTTGAGTGCCTCTACAATGTGCGCGCGGGTTTAATCTACGTTCGTCTGCTCACATTTTTGTTCGTGCTAATTAGCATGATTTGGTTGACCAAAAACATCCGTGACCCAATAGAAGCCATCGCAAACGCTGTGGACGCGCTTGCCACCAAGCAATTCGAACGCCCTATAAAAATCAATGGCCCGCTGGATGTGTTAGCAATCTCCAGCAAACTCGAGCGATTACAACGCTTACTGCATGAAAATGATCGGCAGCAAATGTTGTTTCTACGACACGTATCGCACGAAATTAAAACCCCACTGGCTTCTATAAAAGAAGGCGTGACGTTGTTAGATGACGACTCTCTTGGTAGCATTAATGAAGAGCAACGAGAAGTAACCAACATTCTCGTTCGAGCCAGCAAGGAACTCCAACAATCAATAGAAGACTTGCTGGTTTATAACTCAGCAACATCAACCCAAACCCAGCCGCGCCTAGAACAGGTAGACTTAGTCGACTTACTGGAAAAGACAATTGCTAAACATCGCCTTAGTTTACAACGTAATAACATCAAAATACGCAGGATACTTGACCCCGTATTGGCTCAGGTGGATTTACAACAAATGCAAACGGTTTTTGATAATTTACTCTCAAACGCCATCAAGTATGCACCCGCCAATTCCGAAATCAGGGTTTGGTTACGCCGAGCCCGCAACGGCACCATCGAATTCACCATTCGAGACCAAGGCCCGGGGGTCGCAAAAAAACACAGAGACGCAATATTCGACGCGTTCTATATGGGTGATAAATCGACCAATGCCGTGGTTAAAGGCACCGGCTTAGGGCTTTCACTCGCGAAACAGTATGTCGAAGCGCATCAAGGCAACATACGGTTATTAGAGACCCAAAAAGGGGCCACCTTTAAAGTCACATTAAAACCATTAAAATAAAAAGGCACGTACGTGGAATCCCCCAACATTCGTTTAAAAGCAATGGATCGTTACAAAGGCGCTAAAGTATTAGTAGTAGACGATAATCAGGATCTTCTCAAACTGATCAAATTAAGACTGAAACCCATGGAATTTGAATTGGTATGCACTGATTCAGGAGAAGCAGCGCTGAGTATCTTAGAACATTTTAGCGCTGACTTAATCATCACCGACCTTAAAATGCCCGGCATGTCAGGGGTGGAACTCTTTGAACGAATTCATCATCAAAATCCAGTCACTCCGGTGATTATTCTTACCGCCCACGGGACCATACCTGAAGCCGTAGAGGCCACTCAGGCCGGAGTAGCCGCGTATTTAAGTAAACCGTTTGAGAGTACCAACCTGGTTGAAACCATTTACTCAGCATTACATTCAAGCGGTTTTTTGAAACAGGCCCCATCAACCACCCCCTCCTTTTTCAAACTGCCGCCATCAATGGTCTACAAAAGCGCCGCAATGTCGGCTCTAATGTCATTGGCACGAACTTACGCCAGCAGTGACAATTTACTGTTGATTGAAGGCGAACCTGGCACAGGGAAAGATCAATTTGCTCAGTTGCTTCACCAGTTGAGTGACCGTAAAGACCAACCCATGCTACAGATTTCTTGTGGCGCACTACCCAGAACGGTGCTGCGTGATGAGGTTTTCGGTTTAGTCGGCAAAGGATCAGAAGATAACCCAGAAAAACCAGGTCTACTAAAACAGGCACACAATGGTACTTTGGTGTTTAGCGACTATGAAGAAGCCAACGATGACTTAATGCAACAAAGTTTGACCGCCGCGTCTGAAAAATACGTCACGCACATTGATGGTGGCCGGCGACATCGCAATAACGTGCGCATCATTGCCACAACCAACCTTAAGGTTCAACACAACCCGCGGACCAAAAGAATATGGACTTTAGCACAAACGCTCAATGCCACTATTTTAAGCATCCCAAGCCTCAGCGAGCGCCCTGAAGACATTCCGTTAATAGCCAATCATTACCTCAATACGGTACTCGAAAAAAAGACACTGCAATTCTCCACAAAAGCCATGCAGGCCCTGTTGCAAGCCGATTGGGTTGGCAATACCCGCCACCTAATGAATGTGGTTCAGCAATGCGCGCGCCTCACTACCACTAATGTCATATCCGAAGCGTTAGTGCGAAGTCGAATCAACAGCCCTCAATTCAAAATACCCCCGTTAAGTAAAGCCCAGAGAGATTTTGAACGAGATTATCTGAGCAATATTCTAAAGGTCACCAACGGAAACGTAACCAAAGCATCGGAAATAGCGCAGCGTAACCGAACCGAACTGCATCGTCTGCTAAAGAAACATCGGATTGAAGCTCAATCTTTTAGAGCCAATTAAACTCTTTTTACAAGTATCTCTGTCTGACCATCACCACAGGGCTATCCACTGAGCCACCTACTAGGCTATAATTGAATCACAACTTTCATCCATGGGAGAGAGATTGTTTAGGTGATTACATTGGCCGTGTCTTATTTTCTGAGACTTCGCTTATCCTTACTAAAACAATCCGCCGAAGGCGCAACGTGCTCGTAATCGCTCAGGCAAAAGGACCGTGGACTTAATTCGCTGATCTACTCAATGCGCATTCAGTTGTCTCTGGAGAGTGTTTACAAACTGCGTTTTTAGCTCCTATATGTGAGCGCGCCGTAAAGTAAGCCACCGAAGAGGTAATCTTTCAGGTAACCGGACAGAGGAGCAGATAAATAACCCAATACGTTTATGTTGTTTTACACACAGCTTGTATCGTGTTGTTGCCATTGTTTGTGGTGACTGAAAACCAGTCACCACAAACAATGGTTCGTTATTTTTAAGCCCAGTTTTAACTAACGTAGGCTTTTTATCTGCACCGAACTGAGAGAATAGTCTGACCGATAGTTCAGAACGCTCATGTAAGGCAAGGATATAGCCGATTCAAGATAAACAACGTGAGCAAACCCATGAGTGAGCTGAAACACACCCCTCTGTATCAACAACACACCGCCCTTAATGCAAAAATTGTCGATTTCGGCGGTTGGGCACTGCCGGTTAACTATGGGTCTCAAGTAGAAGAACATCACGCAGTGCGCCGTGACTGTGGCATGTTTGATGTATCGCATATGACGGTCTCCGATGTCACAGGCAGTGAAACGTTAAAGTTTCTTAGCAAAGTTTTGGCAAACGATATCCACAAAATCTCAAGTAAACAAGGCAAGGCACTCTACAGTTGCATGCTTAACTATCAGGGCGGCATCATAGATGACCTGATTGTCTACTTCCTCAGTGACCAGCACTGCAGACTGGTTACTAACGCCAGCACCAATGAAAAAGTCATCGCCTGGCTGCATGAACAAGCCGCCAGTTTCGATGCTCACGTGAATGAGAGGCCTGAACTTGCGCTGCTGGCTGTCCAAGGCCCTAATGCAATCAACGCAGTGTGCGCAAGTGTTGATAAAGAAACTGAAAATAGCATTCGTACTCTTAAGCGATTTGAGGGCGCGTTTTGTGGCAACGTATTTGTTGGTCGCACGGGTTACACGGGCGAAGACGGTGTGGAGTTGATCACCTCTTCCGATGAAGTCAACTCGCTTTGGGAATCATTACACAGTGCTGGCGTACAACCTTGCGGGTTAGGTGCCCGTGACACACTGAGGTTAGAAGCCGGCATGGCACTTTATGGCAATGATCTAGACGAACAACACACCCCTCTGGACTCTGGACTTAAGTGGACGGTTAGCTTAAGCGAACGCGATTTTATTGGTAAGGGCGGCCTTAAACAGCCTGCTGATTTCGCAATGATCGGGCTTGTATTAGAAGACCGAGGCGTATTACGTGGCCATCAGACTGTAATCGCCGGTGAAACACCAATAGGCCAAATTACCAGTGGAACCTTCTCTCCGACTTTAGAGAAGTCCATCGCTCTCGCGCGAATTGATTATGCTCACAAACCGGCAATAGGAGACAAACTCACTGTCGCCGTACGCAATAAAACATTACCCGTTACCGTGGTGAATTACCCTTTTATCTAAGTCAGCATAGACGTTGTCAAACAGACCCAAGAAGAACAACTCACTTTCAGAAAATAACCATGACAAATTCAGAATTCGCCCATCGTCACATCGGCCTAAGTGATCGTGATATTGCAGACATGCTCACCGAGCTTGGTTATGACTCGCTTGACCAACTCACCAACGAGGTGGTGCCAAGCAGCATTGCCGATAACGCACCATTAAATTTAAAAGCCCCGCTCAGTGAAGAGCTGGCACTCGAAGAACTTAAACGCATTGCGGAAAAAAACACCATAGTCAAATCATTGATTGGCCAAGGTTATTACAACACTCACACACCGAAAGTTATTTCCCGTAATGTGCTTGAGAACCCAGCTTGGTATACGGCCTACACACCTTATCAGCCTGAAATTTCGCAAGGCCGACTGGAAGTCTTGTTTTACTTCCAAACCATGATCAGTGAGTTGACTGGCATGGACATCGCTAATGCATCATTGTTGGATGAAGGCACAGCGGCGGGGGAAGCCCTAACCTTAGCCCACCGTGCGCTCAAAGGTAAACGTAACACCTGTTTAGTCTCACAGAACTGCCACCCGCAAACCATTGAAATTTTGACCACCCGCGCAACCCCATTGGGTATCGAGTTAGCCATGTTTGATGAAAGTGAGGCTGTTGATTCGTTCGAGGATGTGTTTGCAGTGCTAGTTCAATACCCAGACACCCATGGAACGGTGCAAGAATTAAGCGCACTGTGCGATGCCGCACACGAACACAAAGCACTGGTGATTATGGCCAGCGATTTACTTGCCCTGACCTTACTTAAAACACCTGGCGAGTTAGGTGCCGACATTGTGGTTGGCAATTCACAACGCTTTGGTGTGCCACTCGGTTTTGGCGGCCCACACGCGGGTTTCTTTGCGGTAAAAGACAAGTACAAACGTTCCATGCCTGGTCGCCTAGTAGGTCAGTCAATAGACGTGCATGGCCAACCGGCTTATCGCCTTGCCTTACAAACCCGTGAGCAACATATTCGCCGAGAAAAAGCCACATCAAACATCTGCACTGCTCAAGCACTGCTGGCAATCATGGCGACATTGTATGCGTGTTATCAAGGGCCGGATCGTTTACGTGCTATAGCCAAGCGCACCCATTCATTAGCCAATGCCTTTGCACACGCGGCTCGAAGCGCTGGGTTTAAATCAAATACAGTGTTATTTGACACCGTTACGTTGTTTGATATTAAGGCCTCTGAGATTTCATCAAAAGCCTTGGCGCTGGGTTACAACGTCAATCAACGTAACGAAACCACCATCAGCGTGGCGTTTGATGAAACCTGCAAAGAAAGCGATTTAAATAATTTATTGGCGTGTTTAGGGATTGAACTCTCCAACGATCGTTCCGCAAGCCACTTTATTGAAGAGGCCGGGACACTTGGGCCAGAGTGGCTCCGAGCCGATTCATACTTAACGCAAGACGTGTTCCACAAATACCACAGTGAAACGGAAATGATGCGTTACTTGCGGCGCTTATCAGATAAAGACATCGCCTTAGACCGATCAATGATCCCTTTGGGATCATGCACCATGAAACTAAACGCGGCCAGCGAGATGGCCCCCGTCACATGGCCGGAGTTCTCCAACATACACCCTTTCGCACCTCATGACCAAGCCAAAGGTTATATCGAGATGATTTCGCAGCTCGAACAAATGTTGTGCGCCTGCACTGGCTACGACGCTATGTCGCTGCAACCCAACGCGGGCTCACAAGGTGAGTACGCCGGTTTGCTGGCAATCAAGGCTTACCATGAAGCGAACGAACAGGCCCACCGAGATATTTGCCTTATTCCCAGTTCGGCACACGGCACTAACCCCGCAAGCGCTCAAATGGCAAACATGAAAGTGGTCGTAGTGAAGTGTGATGATACGGGCAACGTAGACATCGCTGACTTGAACGAAAAGATTCAGTCTCATGAAGGCAGAATCGCGGCAATCATGATCACCTACCCGTCAACTCATGGCGTGTTCGAAGAAAATGTGGTGGCCGTTTGCGACATCATTCATGACGCTGGCGGTCAAGTTTACATCGACGGTGCCAATCTCAACGCCCTTGTTGGCGTTGCTAAGCCCGGTCAGTTTGGTGGCGATGTCTCACACCTAAATTTACATAAAACCTTTTGCATTCCGCATGGCGGTGGCGGGCCCGGTGTTGGGCCCATTGGCGTGGGCAAACACTTAGCCCCATTCATGCCTAAAGACGGCGTCAACACAGAGCGTGCAGGGGCACTCATCAGTGCCGCCCCATTTGGAAGCGCCGGTATATTACCCATTTCTTGGATGTACATTCGCATGATGGGCGCCGATGGGTTACGCAAAGCAACTCAAGCCGCCATTTTGAGCGCCAATTACATCGCGCATAAACTGAAAGATAACTACCCTATTCTATTCACTGGCGCATCAGGCCAAGTTGCGCACGAATGCATTATCGACACACGCCCAATGAAGGAGGATGGGGTTACCGTAGACGATATAGCAAAGCGTCTAATTGACTACGGTTTTCACGCGCCAACCATGAGTTTTCCGGTGCCAGGCACGCTTATGATCGAGCCAACTGAGAGCGAATCGCGCGAAGAATTAGATCGCTTTTGCCGAGCAATGCAAGGCATCTACAAGGAGTATTTAGCGGTTAAAGACGGCAAAGTAGACGCTGAAAATTCAGTGCTTAGCAACGCACCACACACGTCTAAGTATGTATTAAGTGAAGACTTAAACGTGCCGTACTCACGATTACAGGCGTGTTACCCAGACACTCACACAGATCAATCAAGCAAATATTGGCCACCGGTGGGTCGAATAGACAATGTTTATGGTGATAAAAATCTGATATGCAGCTGCCCATCAATGAGTGAATATGAGTAACGCCTGAGCTAGATCACATTCAACAAAAAGGGGTCGTGCCGGTATAATCACAGAGGCACGACACACTTAGTCACCATGCTAAAACCAACCTGTCTTCATTGAATCCAATTCAGCCTTGCACGAAGACAGTTGTGAACTAAAGCGGGTTGCCCGACGGTCTACTCGCGCAGCGGTGTTCAGCAACCATTGTTTTTTAAGGTGTGTGCCGCGTGAATACCCACCTTGGCCTTCGTGATAATTGAGGTAATGACCATCGTAATCCCACTTAGAGACCCCGTTTCTTAGGTGAGACTGATGGATGTACCATTGCACAAAATCAAACGCGTCAGAAAAATTGTCTCGCCGTTTACTGCGACCGATGGCTTTTTCATACTCCCCCCAAGTACTTCGTAAAGCTTGGGCATAACCGTATGCGTTACTGGGTCTTTTACCAGGAATAAACCCTAAAATTTTTTTCCTTTGCGGTTTGGCTTTTCGGCGAAAAGTTGATTCTTGATAAATGATGGCCATGGGTAATTGGATATTTCCTCCCCACTTCTGTACGCTATTTTTTGCCGCTTTATACCATCGCGGATTCTCCCTGAATATATCGCATACATCATTTACGTTATTCGGTTTAGAGGCCGTTGTGGCACACCCAACGGTAAATGCCGCAAGAAAACACGTGAACAATACTGTAAATTTAAATTTGATCAATTTATCACAATCCAGCTTTTTCATTTTCATCACAAAAGCCACTCGGCTTCATTAAACAAAACATTTCTTCACTTCGTTTAGCATTCTACGGCTCACCACAAACTGACGAGTGCAGCCGATCAACTCAACGTAATCGGCGGTCTCTTCCCGCACCATTCTTTTCAATTTGTTTTTGCAGACCAAGCTGTTGCGATGAACCCTAATAATAGAATGAAAGTATTTTTCCTCTAATTCTTTTAAAGTGGAATCGATCACAATTTCTTCCTCATTCAACAGTCCAGCAACAACGTACTTACCCTCGCTACGAAAATACAACACCTCATTCATGGGCCTATTTTCTATGTAATTCAGATGCTTTATTGGCAAAAAGTTAGCCTCATCCATCTGTTCAGGTCTACGCAACTGAGATATTTGACACGCCCGTTTTATCGCCTGCGAAAGATCTTCGGATGAAACGGGTTTTAATAAATAGTCTGAAGCATTTACCTTAAAAGCCTCAATAGCGTATTGATCGTAAGCCGTGCAAAAGATAATCGCTGGTGGGTCATCGAAAAACAGCTGCATAATTGTATCAGCCGCTTCAATCCCCGTTAGCTTGGGCATCTGAATGTCCATAAAGATCAAATTAGGGCTAAGAGACTCAACCAGCGAAATGGCTTCTTTTCCGTCAGCGGCTTCGCCAATAACGTCGATAAGATCAATATCGCCCAGTAAGCGACGTAAACGTGAACGCGCCAAAGGCTCATCATCAACAATCAGAGTGCGAATTATCATTGCGACTTATTGGTTCAAATAGACTCTTTAGGAATCTGCATTAATACATAATACTCGCCGTCCACCGCTCTGCAACTGAATGTGTGACGATCATCATAAAGCATAAACAATCTGTCTTTAATGTTGTCCAATGCCATGCCATTTCCTATGTACTTTTCATGCTCTGTATCAATGAAATTGATCAGCTTAAATGAAATCATATTTTTGCTTGTGTCAACGAAAAGCCGAATCGGCTTTTCGTTATCATTGGCTATGCCATACTTAATCGCATTCTCTACAAGCGGTTGCAATATCAATTTTGGCACTTGCCACTGAGCCGCATCAACACACTCCACTTTATATTCAATGCATAAACCTTTTTCAAAACGCCAAGCTTCCAACTCAACAAAGCGCTGACACAAGGTCAACTCACTCTCTAAAGAGTGTTGGCCCTGTTTGTTCTCTAAACTAACCCGAAACAGCATCGCCAATGACTGAATGGCTTCTTCTGCTCGCGCTGGTTGTGTGCAGGTCAATTCAGAAATAGAGTTGAGGCTATTGAACAAAAAATGCGGATTAATTCTTGCTTGCAATGCGTTGACCTTTGATTGCACTTCGGCTCTGCTGCGTTCACTTAATATCTGCAATAAAAAAAAAACACGCGCGCAAACCAAACCAAGTAACAGCGCCGCAACTCCAACCCGGGCCATTCGACCAAAATCCAAAGCCATATTTTCAATGTTAATGATGGTTTGGCTGACCCACTCAATCAATAACCAGCAAGAAATAAAAATAAGAACAAAAAGCACAACACCGAAAATAAATGGCAACCGCACAATCACAGTGCGAAAAACACCTAAAGCGGCACAAAGCAATAACACCCCACTTTGCAAGTAAAGCGAACACAAGGCATACCATTGGAGTGTTAATTCACTTCCTTGAACCAGCCAAAGGACGGTTGATATCAACTGCACCGAAACCAGAACCAGCAACAAGCTGCTGGTTCGATGGAGGTCAGGAATGAGGTAGCGGTCAGTTTGAGAGTATTTCAATAAAATGCCGGGCTTTACGCCTACGCTGCTTTCTTTAACGTTATGGCGCTTCGATCAAATAACTCATTCTAATTACGGGTAGTCCAAGGGCCAGTCCGAACTCCACGAGAATCTAACGACAGTGGTGGGTCTGCAACTTGCACTGAGCCCACACGAGGGGTAGCCGTCACCAACACACAATTTCGAATGTTCGCACCAGGGCAAGCCGCGGCGGTCACTGTGTACAGGTTTTCATCCGACGGTAAGTTATTGGCTACGGCAAACCCAAGTTCAGTTAAGTTAACGGTGTATCTGCGCTGACGCACTTGCAAACGTTCTTGCTCAAACATGACTTCAGCGATTTTATCCTGAGCATCCCCACGGCCCGCTCTAATAATGTATTCGGAGTAAGTTGGGTAAGCAATCGCAGCAAGAATGCCAATAATCGCAACCACAATCATTAATTCGATCAAGGAAAATCCGGCTTGCTGTGAGGCGGATTTATCCAAAACAGGAACACTATTGATTTCATTCATAATAAATTTCAGACCTATTGTGCCCTATTTTCTTCAATCCAAGTAGATTTGATTGCTTTTCCTAAAGGCGGCGGACAAACTTTACGAAAAATTCCATCGTCACAAGTCTTAGGAGGGTCTGTACATTCTGCAGCGTTTGGATTAGTAACACAAATAGGAGGTGTTGGAGGCACATCCTCTCTGTTTCGTATGGGTTCAGTACCAACGATAATAATGGGTTCTAATGTTTCCCTGGGTGGAGAAAGAGGCAAACGACTATCGTCAATGGGGTCAACACCACCAGTAGTAGGATCAGCGCCATCAGGGGCGCCATCAGGGTCAACCGTTAAAACAATGACAGGGGTAGGAGCAATGCCTGGGTTATCCAAAACTTCAGCAGCCCTTAGCCCGCCACCGGGTAATAAATCCAATATATAAAAAACAGATTGACCTAAACCGGCTTCACAGGTTTCAGCAAGATTATTAGCGTTATTTACTGATGGCGTATAAGTAGTAAACAATATCGCAAAATCCGCAATTAGACCTTCGTTCAATATCTTTTCGGCCCCACGAGGCAATGCAACACTGTATCCGATGGTAGCAGGAATGGTTCCAGTGAGCCGTGCTTGATCATTGTCTGTTAAACCGCCTTCAATTCTCAGGTCAGCTAAATCATCAAATTCGATAATATCACTGTTGTTATTAAGGTAAGTGTAAACCGGTTCAGGAACTTGATCAGCATCTAAACTAGGAGAAATTTCTTCATCTGTTAATGGAAAACTCACGTTCTCATCAAAAATCACAAACAACCGATTGCCAAAAGTTTCATTGTCTAAGGGATGGGCTCGATACCCTGATCCTGTTGCAATTGTATAGCGACGATTTGCTAGTATATTACCTTCTCCATCACGCTCTTGTGGCAACAAAGCGATATTCTGTGGATTATAAAAACGTCGATTTTCCGATCTATCTCTGAAGTCGGCAATTCGCCCACCCGACACATTATCAATATTAATTACATCATTACCAATGTTAACTTCTTTGCTACCCGCATTATTGCCCGACGAAATATCATCCAAATCAAGACTGGAAGTTCGAAAGTCAATTCTAAATACTTGGCCTGCGATATCAGTAATGAATATTGTATCTGCAAAACCGTTACCATCAGCATCAAGCACTGCTGGCCTAGAAACAAAGCTGTGAATCATCTCTGGTATTTGAAGGTCTCGATTGGTGTCCACTACCTCTGAACCAGCCATCCATAAAAGTTGCCCTGTATTAGCATCGACCATATAAAGCGCATTACCTAATACATCGCCATCCCTAACATCTCTCAGATTATTAGATACGTCATCATAAAACTCATCGTACCCACCAGAGATAAAGACCACCGGTCGCCCGACATTAGTCTCACCACAGCCATCATTATTATCACAGTAATTCACGTCCGCTACTACAGGCTCGGCCCAAGTTTGACCTAAGCGTGCAAAGTCACCCACACCACCATTAATAATCCAACGACGACTCACGGGAAAAGCAGCACCGGTATCACGCGCATTGGTGACATCCACTGAGAATACTTTTCGGCCACCTCGCCGTTGACCAAAAAATAAGGCGGCGCCATCAATTTCTTCAGGTGTGGCAGGGTTTCGTGTTATATCGAATGCAATCTCCGCATCCAATCCATAAATTTTATCAAAACCCTGATCATTGTAATATCCACCTAAATTTGGAAACAGAGATGAATCAACCACATAAGACCAAAGCTCGTCACCAGTTTCACCATCAATTGCATGCAACAACCCTTGATTTGAAGTGAGAAAGATAACGTCTTCAGGACTATTAATTGAACTACCAAAGCTTAATACATACGGGGTTGAGTGCAGACTGTCCCCAATGTAAGTATTATTTTCAAGTAAACCTTGCGCACCTGGCGGGGCATCCACATCAAGCCCCAAGGTCCATGCCGCAATACGTTTTTGATTGTCTTCAAGGACATCGTTAGTGGCTCCAACCGCACCGATGCCTACAGGGTTATTAGCAAGATTAACCGTTTGGGCTAAAAATTGATCAACTGCAGGGCTATCAATGCCGTTTGATGCTGTGCTGGGTACCGATAATTTGACATCAGCACCATTAACATTGCCAAACAGTCTTCTTGCAAAACTTTGACGCCCTGCGGCTCCGCCTTCGTCAACTATAGGACCGTCTGCTTCAGCAGACCAAAAGCTTCGGCTTTCATCACGGAAGAAACCAGTAGTAGGGTCAATTGCATTGAGGTCATTCTCATCGAGAATGCTTTGCGTTGAGGCATCAACTCTGTAGCGTTTCAAATTACCCGCCCATCTGGGGCCATTTTCAGGTCTAAATAAGGCGTAGTACAAATCGTCTCTGTTCTGTAAACGATTAAACGAGTTGACGGTTACGGCAGGGGCCGAAAACACATCGGCTTCTTCGCTTTGCACATCGCCTAATATGGACCTAAAAGCACTTTCCAGGCCAGAAACGTCGTCGGCGGTAAAAAAACCAGGGTTAGGCTCAGTCGAAGGCGGCTGCCCTCTTCTTGCCACATTGCTTAAAAAGTCAACCAAATCTTGACCAGCATTCAAACCTATCGTGTAGGTGTTTACATTACGGTTAACGCTGGCAGAGGGCGCTATGTCGTTGTTCTGCATAAACGCGGCAATGTCGTCTGCGCAACCACCTTGACCACTGCAATTAGAACCGGTGACCTCTCTTATCTTTAAATTGCGTTCTTGATCATTTGTGGGCGCACCATCCGATAACAACACCACATTCGTTGGTTGACACTGTTGCTGCATTGGTGATCGATAGCGAGTGCCACCGTTGGTGGTTCTGGCCCGCTGATCAGTTTGAAACTCTGAGCGTATGCGATTCACAGGTGTGCGAAAATCAACGTCAAACGTCGCATGATTTGTGCCCGCACTGCCTGGAACCGTGCGCCCCTGGTCAATCGTTTGTCCATTTAAGTACCGATAGGCCTCGTAAAGAGATTCAGCAAGAGGCGTCGCTTGTCCAAATTCAATACCATTAATTTGATCAATGAGGGCTTTTCGGTTTGCATCATCGTTCATTGGCGCAATGGCACTGACCACAGTACCACCGCCAGGAAGGTCACCGTCATTCAAATTAAAACGCATCAACCCAGCATTAATTGAAGTTTGCGACTCTAATACGTTTGTCAATGCATTTTGCATGATTTCAAGCCGAGTCTGACATCGGTATACTAAAATTTGATTGTCATTGGCACCGGGGACTTGAAAATACAAGTTCTTTGAGATGGTTCGGCCTGTACGAAAGTTACGCCCCTGATCACTGCAAAAAGCAGCTCTATTTGCAACGGGGTCTAGTGTGGTTTCAATCGGATTAAAGGCCGTGCCCAGTGGCGCTTCCGGGTCAAAATCAGCTATGGGTGTGGCCTGCTCTTCTGCTTCTGGGCAACTATCAGGCAATGAAGATGGGTTTCTAGACAACTGTAAATATCGATGATAATTGCCACTCACCCACTCACTGGAAACAACATTAGCATAAGGGTCATCGCCAACGCGGCGAAAGCGGAAATAAAATTCACTGGCATCGTTAAAAAAGCGCACCCCATTGTTGGGGTTTCTGGCGTTTCTGTCACCGGTGTTTCGAGTGTTATGGCCATGTCTTCCTTGGTCCGCTGCGCACTCCACGGCTGAGTCGTCATTGTTATCAAAGTTATTCAGATTGCCGTCCCATCGATACGTTGAAAAGAAGCCCTCTCTTTCAAAAAAGCCCCATTGAATCAATGGGCTGTTTAACACCGGCTGACTTGGGTTGTTTATTACCACATCACGAAAAGCTTGGCACTGGTTTTGAATCGGGCGCACAACCCTGCCGGTGAAATTAGAAGCCCGGTAAATATAAACATTGGGGTCGTTTTCACTGTCTCCAAAACTGTAGTCAATGTCTGGGTTATAGTCCGCCAGATCAATATTACACTCATCGTCCGAGTCTGTACTGCTGTCGGTGTCTTTGGTAATCACACGATCTAAAACAGGCTCGGTCTCGCCCATACTGGTGGAGTTATCCAGAATAAATAACACATTGGGGAAAAAGTCTGGATTATCAGCAATACTCGTATTCACCCCAGTAGAATTAGTAATAACCCCAGTGTATATCTCAATATCCTCCGCAACGGAAGTGCTTGATGAAATAGTCAGCACTATTGTGGCCAGCCCTATCTTCACTTTATCAAGCCAACGCGCCACATACATTTTTTTATTATTGGATGTGGCCGGGAAGAGCATATTAAATTTGTGTTTACTAAGTTCTTTCATAACATTTATCAAACGGTTTACCGTTGCTCTTTTAAAGTAATAATTTCTATTATCTTGGATCAAGCTGACCTAATGTGTACACTTGATCCTGATTAGAACGAATATTAGGTCTGTCTGTTAAGCGAGAATCCGAAGATATACGTAAATAATAATCAACCGGTATAGATGGAGCAGTTAAATCAAACCCTTCTCGAACAAACCTGGCAATATATTCTTGAGAAACCTGTTGTTCCATATACGTCTCTTCGGCTGGAGCAAACCTAGGTAAAGGGACAATGCTTCCACCCTCTGAGTCTACGCTGCCTCTATTAACAGTGACTTCCAAAATATAGTCCGGTTGCCTTTCTGTCTCACTAATGGTGCGCGAATTAATTACATCAATTTGTGCATCTATTTCAGTATAACTGGCATTAAATGTTTCCATACGAAGCTGTGCGTTTCTGACCATCAGTGATTGCAATTGATTAGAATTAGTCGAAGCTAAAGCGATAATAGTGAGAACCAGCAACACAACCACAGATATCAACAATGCGGCCCCTTCTTGAGCAATGTTTCTGACAGGCTCAATATTTAATCTTGAAACAAACATAACAAAACCATTATTAGTAATAAGAAAACTGAATTAAACTCAGTACTGGAGACGGTAAAATTCATAAGGAATTGTGAATGAGTACCGTACTTGAATACACTTGTCGGAAAACTCGGTCGTTCTGAAACACCACCTGCGGGCCATCCAATAATTGATATTGTTTATTTCCGCCTTGTTCAATGTTGCTATCACCTACATCCGCCAAACCAGCATTAACTAAAACGGCAAATCTAATAGCTCGAACATTTCTCGTGTTACTAAGCCCGCCGGCATCAGCGGCAACTAAATTGGTGTAAGATTGATATTGATCAATCACCTGATCACCATTACTATCAACACCGTATTGCACTTCCAAACGATCAATACCATCAACCAGTGGCACCGCTGGGCCAATAGGCGTGTTAGCGCTGAGGTTTAACGGCTGACAATACAATGAACGAGTATTATCCGCAGGGACATCTAAATCTGCGGTCCAAAATACATGTGCCAGCAATAAAGAACTGCCAGCCGGCGAGCTGACGGTATTTCCGTTGCATAAAGTGGTCGTAGCCGTCCCAACATTATTATGAATCACGAATTCAACCGCCAACCGGTCTGAACCACCAGCAATATTATCCGCCGAGCAACGGCTTGCATCACCATCTGATATGGCACTTTCATCCACTGGGCATAGTCGTTGATTAACAATGACATTTGACACGGCCTCGGAATTCGGTGACTGAATCCAACCGGCCATACGAATATATTGAGACAATTGTTCTAAGACAAAACGCGCATTTTCATTAGACACCGCATCATTAGTCTGCGCCCGAAACGACTGAGAAGATGACACCATAAAAGTTAACGCCATGCCGCCAATAAAAAGCGACAAAAAAATACCAATCAGCAGCTCAACCAATGTAAAGCCAGGCGAAACCTTAAGGCTTCTTACTTCAGTTGGGCGCACCGATGAGGCTTGGAATGCAGGGTTTTGTTCACTCATTAGAAAAACCTCAAACAATAAGTTTCAAGCCGCTCATCCACCTCGAAATCGGTACCGCACAAGTCTGTTGTAACCGTCACTGGGGCCAAGTCTGGGTTTATCTCTCTATTCTCGGCATTCGATCTTGCTAACCATTCAAAATACAAAAAAACTTCCCCTGTTGGTGCTTGAGTAATCGCCATATCGAAATTTTTTAATTTATTAGAGCCGTCCAAATTAAGATTAATCTGAGCATCAGAAACCCCGTTAATTGGGTCGCAAAGTACGCTCCACACGTCAAATTGGGCCATTTCTTCAACAGTACAAAAGTTCGATGACCCTGTGCTAGTGTCTTCACACTGCGCGGGAGCCGCCGCCGCGCACACAAAATTATTGGCGTTGTCAAATGAGCCGATAACCGCGGTATTGTTGCCAATCAAGTTAATGTAACGCTGAACTTCACCAACAGGCCTAGCAGGCCGCTTAGTGGCTCGAATGCGATCAGCTAATTCTTGCGCTTTCCAAATCGCAATGGATCGTTGTTTAACATCGTCGCTTCTGATTAATGTGGTGGCTTGCAGGGCCGCAATACCCAACACACCAACAGAAAACACCAACAGAGCAACAATGGATTCGAGTAATGTTGCGCCTCTTTGTTTATCTTTTTTTGAATAATCAATAATTAAACGCATGCAACCCCCGAGTTATTGCCGTCTTGAATACTGGTGCGCCCAGTAACGTTAAGGCGTATGGTGATTGCATCAACCTCTTGACCTTGATCTTTACAAACCGCCATTCTGGCAGCAGTGTCTGAGCGACCTTGGGTATTAAAGGTGATGCATGTAGCGCCGCCGCCGCCAACAACGTCGGTTACAATATTGAAATTATCAGCCGGAAAAGTCGTTTGGCTCACAAGTCGAGCATCAGCATCGTCTTCACTGCTATCGATGACGACAATTTGCCGAGGAACAAGCACCACCCCATCATCTGGTTCTGGCAGCGTCACATTAGCCGCTGTTTGGTTCCAGCACACCAAGCTTACGGCGCCCTTTGTTAATGCCGTTGAACGGCCGGTATTGAGCATATCGGTAATGGCTGAAGCGCGCTGCTTCACATTCCTGTTGTCAATAAACGTAGTAAACGATGGAACAGCCACAGCCAGAAGAATCGCAAGAATCGCGATAGTAATCAGCAGCTCAAGTAGCGTGAAGCCAAGGTTTGATAAAGTATGACGCATTGGTTTTTTAATCATTATTGAACTATTACAGCATATAGGTGTCTGACATTTCACGAAACTGGCGTGAAGATAAGTGGTAAAAAACAAGGCATAAGCGTAAAAGTACTTGTGATTTAGTTGGTTCTGAGTTCAATCGGCAAAGAAAAAGACACGTTTTCAACAGGCCCGCTGGCTTCATTGACCACCTTCCCGCCCCACATTTTGACCTGATCTATCACCTGTTTAACTAACACTTCGGGAGCTGAAGCGCCAGCGGTAATGCCGACCACACTCACATCATCAAACCATTCTTTTTGTATTTGTTGAGGTTGATCAATTAGATAACTGGGCACGCCAATATTCTCAGAAAGTTCTCTCAAACGGTTCGAATTAGAACTGTTGGTTGAACCGACCACCAATACAATATCAGAATCTCGTGATAACGCTCTTACAGCATCTTGGCGATTTTGTGTGGCGTAGCAAATGTCGTCTTTTCTTGGCCCTTGTATGTCGGGAAATCGCTTTTTAAGGGTGTCTATTACGATCTTGGTGTCATCCACCGAGAGCGTTGTCTGGGTGACGTAGGCTAGGTTATTTGCGTTTAAAACGTTCAACCCGGCCACGTCACTTGGCTCTTCAATGAGGTGCATGCCTGAATCCGCTTGCCCCATGGTGCCTTCCACTTCTGGGTGGCCTTGATGACCAATCAGTATAACTTCGGTGCCTTGATCTCGGTAACGCTTAACTTCCATATGCACTTTAGTCACCAGCGGGCACGTGGCATCGAACACCTTTAAATCGCGGCCCGCGGCCTCTTCTTGCACCGCTTGCGACACGCCATGAGCACTGAAAATAACCGTGGAACTGTCAGGCACTTCGTGAAGCTCTTCCACAAAGATGGCTCCTTTTTCTTTCAGACCATCAACCACAAACCGGTTATGCACCACTTCATGACGCACGTAGATCGGCGCTCCAAACAGCTCAAGCGCACGCTCCACAATATCGATTGCGCGGTCCACGCCAGCACAAAAGCCGCGAGGGTTAGCGAGTAGAATTTTCATTTGAATCGGCCTCAGTTGAGTTGTTCAACGTAGTTGACGTGTTTAAAAATGGTTTCTCGAAGGCTTCAGCAATCAATAGTGCCGCGCCAATGAAAATGGCAATATCAGCCACATTAAAATGTGGGTAATGCCAGTCTTTATAAAACCAATGAATGAAATCAATGACATACTGATAAATCAGGCGATCAATTGCATTTCCAATGGCGCCGCCTATTATTAATGAGTATGCAACCGCCAGATGACGCTCGTGTGATTTGAGCTTTGCAATAAAGATCGTCAAAACAATACTAACAACAACCGCCAACGTCACAAAAAATACGTGCTGGATGCCACCCAAGCCACCTAAAAAGCCAAAGGCTGACCCCGTGTTATGAGCCAATGACAGATCAAAGATTGGCAAAATATCAATCACGCCATAGCGCAAAATATGTTCGGCCCAATATTTAGTTGCTTGATCGACGACTATGATAGCCACCGCCAACCAAAGCCAAGTTAATTTAGTTACGGATTGAGTCATAATTGGTTCAATGATGCTCTATTTCAACAAAAGCATGAATTAGTATAGTGAGAAAAAGGGCCGCTATGTTGCGGCCCATAAACATTTCACACGCGCAAAAAACGATGGAACTTAAGCAAAATAGCGCGTTTCCCCGTCACCATCAATATTCTCAACACAGCGCCCGCATAACTCAGGGTGCGCTTCAATATGACCGACATCAGGACGTCGATGCCAACATCGAACGCATTTTTCATTGTCCAAGCTGGCAACCATAACCATCAATCGGGAGTCACTTTCCACTTTCACGGCACCCTCTGGCGCATCGCTCAATGGCGCTAAACTTGCACTCGATGTGATCAGCACAAAACGCAATTCACTCTCAATGCTGGCAAGCGCCTCATAGGCATTGCCATCGGCGTACAGTTTTACATCGGCATCCAGCGCAGACCCAACCTTGCCTTCAACACGAAGCGATTCAATCTGCTTTTTTACTTCATTACGAACGGCGATGATTTGGTTCCAATGCGCGTCTGCTTGATCGTCACTGCCAATCGCATCCAACAACTCATAACGTGTGGCAAAAAGAACGGAATCTTCACGTTCACCCGCCATATGCCCCCATATTTCTTCGGCTGTGAAACTCAATATTGGCGCCAATACTCTCACCAAGCTTTCCAAGATATGATGCATGGCGGTTTGAGCAGACAATCTGGCTTGAGATGTGGCTTGAGTGGTGTACAGGCGGTCTTTTAAAATATCAAGATAAAACCCTCCCATATCCACCACACAAAATTGATGCAGGCGTTGATAGATTTGATGAAACTGATAGTCGTTGTAGGCAACTTCAATTTGTTTTTGCATATTTGCTGTCAATCTCATCGCCCACTGATCTAAGCTCAACATGTCTTCATAATCGAGTGCCTGACTTGGGTCAAAACCATTCAAATTGCCCAATAGGTAACGAGCCGTATTGCGAATACGTCGATAAGATTCTGATGTGCGTTGCAAAATCTCCTGCGATAAGCTCATTTCTGATTTGTAATCAGTCGCCGCCACCCAAAGGCGTAAGACATCCGCACCAAGAGAGTTAAACACTTCTTGCGGTGCAATAACGTTGCCCAAAGACTTCGACATCTTACGACCGTCTTTATCCACCACAAACCCGTGCGTTAACACATGTTTATAGGGTGCTTGACCATCATTCATGGCCACACTGGAAATCAAACTCGATTGAAACCAACCTCGGTGTTGGTCTGAGCCTTCTAAGTATAAATCCGCTGGAAACTGCAGTTCTTCGCGAGCATTCACCACACTATTGTGGGTGACACCCGAATCAAACCAAACGTCCAACGTGTCGGTAATTTTATCGTATTGATCAGCGTCATTACCTAACAGCTCAGCGTCGTCTAGATCGTACCAGGCTTGCAAACCGTCTTGTTCGATCCGTTTGGCAACTTCTTCCATAAGAGCGGGGGTATTAGGGTGTAATTGACCGCTCTCCTTATCTAAGTAAATAGCAATTGGCACCCCCCAGTTGCGCTGGCGTGAAACACACCAATCGGGGCGATTCTCCACCATCGTTTGAATTCGCGCTTTCCCCCAACCAGGCTCCCAGTTGACATCGTCAATGGCCTTCAATGAACGATAACGTAACGCGTGTTCATTTTTTAAATGCTCCATGCCGATAAACCATTGCGCAGTCGCGCGATATATCATTGGTGTTTTATGCCGCCAACAATGCGGGTAACTGTGTTCGTACTCCACGTGTTTTAACAGCGCCCCTCGCTCTTCAAGCACTTTAACCACATGCGGATTAGCCTTGAAAACATGCTCACCGGCAAACAGCTCGGTGGAATCCAAAAAGGTTCCGTTGGCCCCAACCGGGTTATTAACCGGAAGGTCGTAGCGTTTGCCCACCGCAAAATCTTCACCGCCGTGCGCTGGCGCTGTATGAACGGCACCAGTACCTGCATCAATGGTGACGTGGTCACCAAGAATCACTGGCACGGGTTTATCGTAGAACGGGTGTTGCAATGACATTAGCTCCAACGCGGAGCCGGCAAAGCGTGCGACAACCTCGCTCTCACCCAGTTCATAGCGCTGAAGAGCAGATTCCATCAATTCTTCAGCCAAGACCAGCTGCTGATTACCTGCGTTTACTAACACATACGATAATTCTGGGTGCAATGAAACCGCTTCATTCGCTGGCAATGTCCATGGGGTTGTGGTCCATATCACCACGGCAGGGTCACTGAGCAATGATGGGGCTAAATCAATGCGGTTTGCAAAATCCACGGCGTCAATCACATTAAACCTCACATCAATGGCGGGTGAGATTTTATCCTGATATTCGACTTCGGCTTCAGCCAAGGCCGAACCACAAACAGTACACCAATACACTGGCATCAAACCGTGATACAAATGCCCCGACTCAACGATTTTGGACAAACTGCGCACCGTGTCGGCCTCAGTCTGGTAATCCATCGTTAAGTATGGATTGCTCCAATCGCCCTGCACGCCAATACGAATGAAGTCTTTTTTCTGCAGTTCCACCTGGCGTGCTGCGTATTCCCGACATTTTTGACGAAACGTTTTTTTGTCGATCTTATGGCCCGCTTTACCGTGCTTTTTCTCAACCTGAATCTCGATTGGTAAACCATGACAATCCCAACCCGGAATGTACGGCGCTCGATATCCGGCTAAATTTTTTGATTTGATAATGATGTCTTTAAGAATTTTCTGCATAGCATGCCCAGTATGAATGTTGCCATTGGCATACGGAGGGCCATCATGCAATACAAACGTAGGCGCGTCTTTGCGCTTGGCTTGCAGAGTATTATAGGTATCCAGATCAGCCCATTTCTTCAGAACTTGTGGCTCCCGGTTGGGCAGGCTCGCCTTCATAGGGAAAGCGGTTTTCGGCAGATTGATGGTGTCTTTGTATTGACTACCGGGTTTGTCTTTAGTCATCGTTGGCTATGCTGTTATAACAGTACTGAAACTGGCAATCGTGATTGTAATTCGTATAACCCTTTATTCTAAGACACTTAGCCCCACGGACCAATCATTGATGCCCGCAAAAACTCCTTTTAGTCAAAAAACCACTCAAATTCCACTCAGAATCCTCTTTGCTTTGACAGCATCACGCTCAATTTGTTGTTTTAACAGATCGAATGAATCGAATTTTTGCTCGCTGCGTATCTTTTCCACAAACGCCACCTCCAACTCATCACCGTAGACATCCTTATCAAAATCAAAAAGGTGGACCTCTAAACGATTTTCCACGCCGTTCACCGTGGGTCGAGTGCCGATGTTTGCCACTCCGTTTAACACACCAAAATTAGGGTGCGTTACCAACACCGCAAATACACCACTGATAGGCATTTTGTAATTTGGCAACACTATGTTAGCGGTAGGAAAATCAATGGTGCGACCCAATTGCTGGCCTTTTGAGACCACGCCTTTGATCGCATATGTGCGGCCCAATAGTTGATCAGCCAACTCAAAATCAGAATCGGCGAGCGCTTTGCGCACTCGCCCACTGCTTACCCGGGTACCGTTTAGCTCGAAAGTTTCATGCGCCATCACCGCAAACCCATGAAGTAAACCCGCCTGCTTGAGCATTTGAAAGTCACCTGCGCGGTTTTTACCAAAACGAAAATCGTCTCCAACACACAAATACTTAAGCCCCAAACGATCAATCAAGACGTCTAGAATAAACGTTTCAGGCGAATAGGCGGCAAAATCAGCGTTAAATTCAATACACAGAACATTATCCACACCAAGTTCAAACAACGAGTTGGCTCGTGCTTCAATACTGGTTAAGCGCGGCACCGAGTTCGCTGCAAAGAACTCTTTGGCTAAAGGCTCAAATGTAATCACGGTCGAGGGCACACCCAACTCGACACTCTTTTTGATCAACGTTTTAATGACGTGCTGATGACCCAAATGCACTCCATCATAGTTGCCAATGGAAGCCACACAAGGTCTATGCTCTTCAGTTATTTGGTTTAGTCCGCGAATTAGGGTCATAAATCATAATGCCCAATCAGGGTCATTTTCCTCAATATATTCGGATAGCTTTCGGCGAATTGTAGCGCTTTCTGGCGTGAAATGCGCAATTCGCAATTCGGGGTAACGCCAACTTAAAACACCATCACCAACATCAAACTCCACCACCCACAGGCCGGCGGCCCTTGCTCCAACACGGCTGATTTTACCGCGCCAAACCAACACAAGTCGCTCGTATTCACGTTCAATAACGGGCCTACGGGGGTCATTTGATAGCGTTCGATCAAGCTTGATCTTCCACGGTTCTAAGGCTTCACGTTGAGTTATTGTGATTTTTTTAATCAAGGGTAGAAGACACTCGGCTTCCGACAGCGTAAAAAGCTTGGGTTGTGAGCTAATGTCCAAAGCAACAACCTTTATGCGCCGCTTTCCTTGCTGTGTTTGTTGCTCTGGTCTTGCAAGTCTGGTTTATATGAAAGCAATTGCTGGGGGCGCAAACCCAGCACCCACAAGCTGGCGAAATAAGTGACGGCACCCACCAGCACCAAGGTAGACAAACGCCATATTCGCTCAAACAAACTCCACTCAAACCAAACTTGATTTGTTTCGTTTAGATAATGCAACGCCACCGTCATCACGGCAACCGCAATCGCCACTCTGAATAAAAACCAAAACCAACCCGGCTGCGGTGCAAATACACCGCGCAACCTCAACGTGATAAATAATAAGCTTGAGTTTACCCAAGCGGCGATTGAAATGGCCAAAGCCAACCCAGTGTGTTGCATTGTTCTTACTAACACCAAACTCAACACCACATTAACCGCCACCGCAATCACGGCGATTCTCATGGGTGTTTTCGTGTCTTGCCTTGCGAAAAAACCGGGTGCCAAAACTTTGACAAACACAAAACCACACACACCCACCGCAAATGCACGCAAAGCCAACGCCGCCATTTCAACATCCGACGGTTTAAAACTGCCGTGCAAGAAAATGGTTGCCAGCAACGGTGACGCTAAAAAATACAAGGCAAACGTTGCGGGCAAACACACAAGGATCACCCACCTTAATGCCCAATCCATCATTTGCGAAAATTGCTGCGCTGTTCCAGTGGCGTGAACTCTCGACAAGCTGGGCAAAACCACCGTTGCCAATGCAATACCAAACACGCCAACAGGGAACTCCATCAACCTGTCTGAGTAGTAAAGCCACGACACACTGCCGGTAATCAAGCTCGACGCCAACAACGTATTCACAAACATATTCACTTGCGCCACAGAGACACTAAACACCGCTGGCAACATCAGTTTGAATACTTGCTGCATCGCTTGGTTTTTGAAGTCAATTTTGAAATTGGGCAGATACCCTTCTTTAATCAAGCTGGGCACTTGAAACAACAGTTGAACAACACCGGCACACAACACCCCGTAAGCCAGCGCTCTGGCTCCATCACTCACCAACGGGGTTAATATCCATACAGCCAGTATCATGCAAATATTAAGCAGCACAGGTGTTACTGCCGGAACTGCAAAGCGGTTAAGAGTATTCAAAATTCCGCCAGACATGGCGACCAAAGACACGCAAAACAGATACGGAAACATCACTCTTAAAGCACCGACTGTGGCCTCAAACTTGACTGGATCATCCTGAAAACCCACCGCATAAAACGAAACCAGAAATGGCGCAAAAATGACACCCAATACCGTCAACACGAAGGTGGCTAAAGCCAACACCCCTGCACTGGCATTAACGAATTGTTTGGCTTTGAGGGTATTGTGTTCTGTTAACTCAGAAAAAACCGGAACAAAGGCCTGAGCGAAAGCACCCTCACCAAAAATACGACGTAAAAAGTTAGGTATTCTGAAAGCCACGAAGAATGCGTCTGCCACACCACTGGAACCCAAAACATTGGCCATCACAACATCTCGCACCAAACCACTGATGCGCGAGACAAACGTCATTAGGCTCACGATGGCCGTGGATTTTAAAATGGACTTAGACATAAGGTTAATTTCTGGCGGCGTACTACCCAAACAAGACTGGCCACATGGCAAAATATTCGAGAAAGCAGAGTATAACTGTATGAGTTTATAAAAAGGCGAGAAACCGCTCACTGTTAATCAGGTTTAGTGTATTAAACACTCAATTACGCTTGACAACCGAGGGCCAGATCGGCATATTGCGCGTTCGATTTTACGAGGTATAGAAAAGTGGCAAATTCTCCACAAGCGCGTAAACGCGCAAAGCAAAACACAGTTCGCCGTTTGCGTAACCATTCGCAACGTTCGGCCGTTCGTACTGCGATCAAAAAATTGGAAGCAGCGATTGTAGCTGGCGACGAAGCGAAAGCTAAAGAAGCCTATCAAGCGTCTGCCTCTATCATCGACAAAGCGACAGTTAAAGGCTTGCACCATAAGAATCGTGCTGCACGCCTGAAAAGCCGATTAAATAAACGTGTGAAAGAAATGGCCGCCTAACAAATTGATTAGCCGGTTTTTGCTTCACCAAGAAAGGGCCATTACGGCCCTTTTTTATTGCACCCTCGTCAATCACGCCCTATCGTAGCTTTAAAAAAGAACCTAAAAGCCCTCAGAAGGATTAAGAGTGGGTGACAAACGCCTCAATTGAACAATCCGGCGCTAAATTAGAACTAGGTTATCTCGATGGATCAACTCCGTCTCACCACCGTAGCCCAGCAACTCACTGATTAAGTCACTGCTCTTGCCAATAATTTTAGCAGCCTCCTCGGCCGAGTAATTACTGAGCCCTCTTGCCACTTCAATGCCGCCTTCAGTCACACACTGGATCAACTCGCCTCGTGTAAACGTACCCTCTACTTTAGTAACGCCAACCGGCAGCAAACTTTTACCTGCGGACTGCAACACGGTGACAGCACCTGAGTCTAGTACGTACGCTCCAGAGACTCGCATTTGACCTGCCATCCATTGCTTTCGAGAAGCAACTCGACTTTTCGCCGTCAATAGTGTGCCCAACTCTTCACCTTGATACAATCGGTCTAAGATATGGGGTTCACGCCCACTGGCAATAATAGTGCTGGCGCCTGAGCGACTCGCAATCTGCGCGGCTGAAAGCTTAGTCACCATGCCTCCACGGCCAACACTGGAGCCACCGGATGCCATGCCCATCAAACTGTGATCATCGGCATCGACCAAACTTAATAACACGGCGTCTGGGTTGTATCTTGGGTCTGCCGTATACAAGCCGTTCTGATCGGTTAAAATCACCAAGAGTTCGGCATCAACAAGGTTCGCAACCAAGCCGCCCAGACTGTCATTATCACCGAAACAGATTTCCTCATTAGCCACGGTGTCATTTTCATTAATTACGGTCAAAGCGCCATAGTTTAGAAGCGTCATGAGCGTGCTGCGAGCGTTCAAATAACGCTCACGATTAACAATGTCGGCGTGCGTCAGTAAGACTTGAGAAACCGTTACACCTAAGGGGTGAAATACTTCTTGGTAGTGTTGAATCAATGCCGCTTGCCCCACCGCAGCAGCGGCTTGCAATTCATTGATTCGCTCAGGCCGCTCACTCAAATTAAGTCGACTGACCCCTGCCGCAACTGAACCAGAGGAGACCAGCACCACCTCAACGCCATGATCGCGAAGGAATGAAATTTGTTCTGCCAAGCTTGAGATAAAGGCGCCATTCAACCCTTTTCCATCGTCGGTTAACAGCGCACTACCAACCTTCACCACCCAACGCCGACAATCTTTTAATGAGCTGCGTTTCATTTATTTCGCTTTACTAACATTTATTCAACAATACAAGCAACAGACTTTGACCTAGAGTGCCAAACAACCGTCTTACGGCGTCCAGCCCTTGGGAGCTTGATCCAATTCGTTAGGAATTGAGACAAATACTTCTTCTTCCGCGTCTTTTTTCAGCTGATCGAGATGCCCCATAATTGCATTGCAAAGTGCTTGAGTACCCGTACGTGAGATCGCGCTGATTTCGAACACCGGCCCCTGCCAATCCAACTCGGCAAGCAAGCTTGCAACAATCTCTTGTCGGTCTTCATCTAAAACCACATCGGTTTTATTGATGACCAACCATCGGTCCAACGAACCTAATTCGGCGCCGGTTTCCTTGGAATATTGCTCAAGTTCACCAATGATGGTGCGAATGTCACCAGCAAGATTGGCTTCTTCATCGCCATAGGGCGCGATATCCACGACGTGCAATAATAGTTTGGTTCTGGATAAGTGACGTAAAAACTGAATACCAAGACCAGCACCTTCAGACGCTCCCTCAATTAAACCTGGTATATCGGCGATCACAAAACTGCTCCCCACCCCCAAACTGACCACGCCTAACTCTGGATACAACGTGGTAAACGGGTAGTCAGCAACTTTGGGGGTCGCCTGTGATACAGAGCGCAAGAAGGTCGATTTACCGGCATTAGGCAGGCCTAATAAGCCGACATCAGCCAATACTTTAAGCTCCAAACGTAAGGTTCGAGCGTCACCCGGTTTGCCTTTAGTGATTTTTCTTGGTGCCTGATTAGTGCTTGATTTAAAGGTGGTATTGCCAAGCCCTCCTTCGCCGCCCTGCGCTACCATGACTTTTTGGTCAACGTCAGTCAGATCGGCAATTAGCTCTTCAGTTTGAGCGTCATAGACAATCGTGCCCACCGGAACCTTGACCACAAGGTCATCACCGCTTTGACCTGATTTTAATTTACCACCACCGGTTTGCCCACCCTTCGCTTGGTAATGCCTTACGAAGCGAAAGTCAGCCAATGTGTTTAAACCGTGCGTGGCAAGCAAGTAAACGCTACCACCACGCCCACCGTCTCCGCCGTCTGGCCCACCCCTCGGGATATACTTTTCACGCCTGAAGCTCAGCGCACCATGACCGCCATTACCGGCATGCACGGATATTTCTGCTTCATCTACAAATTTCATGGCCGAATTCTAGCTTCTTTCGGCTTATATTTCGCCTAATTTGACGGCTATTACGCTTAGTATTGAATTCAGTGGAATTATTTTAATCGTGCCAAGCGACTTTCGCAGCCCAAAAGTCGCTCAGAATCTTGCTGGCCTTCTATAACAAGCCAGACATAACCATGCCTTGAAGCTCTTCGAAGCTGACTTTCTTTCCATTGACTTGTGACTCAGCACCCAGCTTAATTTTAGCCTCGTAGTTTTTATCACTGTGAGTAAACAAAGGGCTTTTTTCGATAAACGGCCCAGCAGCGGGGTGGTCACCAATCAATTCTTTATTCAGACTGGCACTCAATTGAATGTCGAAATTTTTCAACACCGATTCTGGGTTAAACATAAAAGCACTCAGTTGGGCGAATGAAGTCTTTTCCAACAATTTAACATCCATATCAAAAGAGTTAGGTTTGCCCATTAACTTCCCTGACGCCGCCATTTTCAGATTCAAATCTTTATCAAGCATTTTTTCGACAATAGGTAAAAGTGCCATCAATTGATTTGGATCCACATTGGGTTCGCCACCTTGTTCCACATTAGCCATTATGTCCGTTTGCAAGGTCATTATAAACTCTTGATACTCCAGCAAAGCCGCACTGCTCAAGCCCAGAAAACCCATTGAAAAGCGACCATCTTCAAAACTCACCGACTCTGGGCCTTCTGCGGAAATACGGTCAAAGCTCATCTGCACAGAGGAATCCATTTTGCCATCACTCTCAAGATTAGAACCAGTGATGGCCAGATCACTCATCATTACTTTATTATCATCAGCGATGATATTAAGCGCACCGGTCTCCAGAGAATAGTCGCCTTCATAAAGGCCGGACTCAGTCGGTATAATTTTCCAACTTACGGTGCTTGGCTCCACAGCCACCTCACCTTTTTCATCAACCACCTTAATTTTACCAATCTCAGCGGTAGAATCAAAAACCGAAAAACTGGAATCGGATTCAATAAAAATGCGGCTTGAGTCAATTTGTAAAACAGAGCCACCATCCACACTCTTATCAATTGCTTTGGATGTTATTTCTTGCGTTACGCCACCAAAAGCCGAAATCTCTCCCGTGATAGACACCGGGTCTTCACCGCCAAAATTTTCAGCCACAAACTTGGCATAGCCTTCATTTGCCCTAAAATGACAATGATAATCAATGCCCATGATGCCGTGAGCGTATTCGCAATCGTATTTAAGCGCCCCTTCTAGCTGAGTCATTACGGCCCAGCCCGCTGGCAATTCATATTCATAAGACACCTGAGAGCTACGAAAACCTCGCTCATAATTGACGATTTCCAGTGAGCCGTATTGCGCTGATTTGGCATTCATGCTGTCGACCGCCGTTCTAGTTTCAGACTCCGCAACCGAACCGGTGATATAAGGAGCCCCGACCAGAACTCCGGCGGCTACAACGGCAATAGCGATAATGGTTTTTTTCATGAATTTTCCTAGCTTCTTAAGCTGTCTTCCTAGTTTTATTGGGGGGGGTAGGTTAAATCGGGTTACGAATCGAAAGGCAAACAGATCATGACTGCACCCGAAGATTCCTTAGTTAAACGTTTAGTTGAGGGTTTAGTCAACCGCATCAGCAGTCACCTGCAAGCGTTGAACCCGGGTCTTCAGTTGCATTAGCAAGGTAGTCATCGCGTAGCTTATTCATAGCATTTGCTTCATAGGGGCGCAAACCACTGAGAACCAATTTTTTTACGCCGCGCCCTACTTCGTCGCCAGAGGCATAAAATGAAAAGTTCAGTGAGGCATTGCCACGCTTGCCTTGAACATCCAAGCTTGTTTCTTCAAGCTTGATGTCTAAGTCAATAAAATTCAAGGTTTGCAGATCAAAAGACATGCTCTCATAGATCACTAAAGGGCGCAGAGGGTTAATCATAACAGCGTGTTGCTCCATGAGTGGCAACAAAATATGAGGAAAGTTTTGACCCGAAAAAGCCACGTATTTGCGCAGCATGGATTCAACGGCACTGGGTTCATTCAAGGTATCGCCACTGGCTTTTATATCCAGCGCTGTTTTTCCATTGGCTTTGCCGTCGGCATAAGCTATCGTGGCACCATCAAGGCTCAACAATTCTGGGTACAGCAAACTTGAGTCAGCGCTCACCATGTCTAGAAAACGAAAAGTCATCGACTGACGTAGACCGTACTGATGCAAAGCGATGGCAAATAATAGGTCTCCAGGCACACAAAATCGCTTTGAACCAACGTCGTGAATCGGGTTAAAGTCTCCAGCCACTTGTTTAGCAAAGTCACTGCCTTGTTGGGCCGTGATTAATACTTGATTTCGTGACTCAAGGCTGAAGTATTTTTCTAAAAATTGCATACAGTCATACAAATGGGCGTATTGTTAAAATATTCAATTGATAACTTGCAACGTAAATGGCTGATATTTCTCTGTGCCACAACGTCGGCACCCATCGCGGAGCAACGCCATCATTTACAATTTTTTGGCTTGGGTAAACCGGCAAATTTACTGGCGGCTTTCGTTGCGCCTTCAGGGAACAGTTTCAGCAGGTAACGACTGTTGGCATTTTCCTCACCAAAGGCTTTTTTAAACACACGCATCACCATGCGCATGGGCGGCGGAATATTGTAATCGTCATAATACTCACGAAAGTAATGAATAATCTCCCAATGTTCGCCTGTCAACGTAATACCGTCCAAGGCTGCCATATGCTGGCCCAACGCTTCATTCCAAACCAACCTTTGCTGCAGAAAACCTTGGTTATCGGTGGCAAATTTTTGACCGTCGAACTCGATGTAATATTCACTTTGAGTGACAAGTGTGGCTTCATCAATAGTAGGTTTGAACATCATCATAGTGTAACTAGGCGCTCACTGAAATAAAAGAGATTACGTGTTACCAAGCAATCTGTTTCTCATTCCCCACCACCAACGCCACAAAACCCGCGTAGTCGACTAAGCTGATCGTGTTATATTGATTGTCGATACCGCGTAAGTCACAGTCCTCTTGCAAGGCAAATACACCGATTCCCTGAACATCACACTTGGCTAAAAAGGACGCCAATGCGATTGGGCTTTGCAAGCCCAGTACGGCATCTTGAATCAGTAAAATTGAATCTCCATTGCTGGCAAAAGCAAGTTGCTCGTACAACGAAGGCCGATTAAATAAAGATTCAGTGATCGTAATCAAAGCACTCAAAACGTAAACACCTTATCTTGTTGCGCAATCAATTGTGCTACCTTAGGTGAGTCAAGCAGGCGTGTATCAATAAGCAGTTCTTTCTGCGACAAGCCACGGGCGATTAAACTTAAGTCATGCACAAAAATTTGATGCACGTCAAAGTCACTCAACGCCTTAAAGGCGTTAGTGTATTGTTTCAGACCGGTTGGTTGTGAGTTGGCACTTTGCCCAGCGTTAAGCTGAAATACGCCGTCGTTAAGAAAAAGCAAACTAATTTCTTGCTCAAAGCTAGCGCCAATCAATACGGCATCCAGCGCTTCTATGCCGGCACTGCCTGAATAAGGGCCATCTTCAAAAACGTATAATAATTTTTTTTTGCCAACCATGGAAACCGCTCTCATCGAAAGGTAACCGTTCGATTCGCGCTCAGGCTGGCGTCATGCATCGCACCCAAACCTTCAACAGCAAAGGCAGGATGCAGATTGGCGCTCGGTTTGCCAAACTCTGCCTGTTGTTGTTGGTTGATGATACCTCGTCTCTCTGCTGCGGAAACACACACCACTAACTTAACATCATGGTCACGAGCAAAGGCCACCCAAGCTTCAACGGCATTAAATTCGTCCGCCAGTGTCATGGCCAAAAAATTGCCTTGAGACACGCCGTCGCGATAAAAGAAAACTTGGCTAATACTGTGACCTTGATCGCACGCCTGCTCAGCAAACTTGAGTGCGGTGTAGGCCGATTGACGACTATAAGCCGCCCCATTTACAATCAAATTGATGTCCATTAGCTGAATATCCGATCTTCTTCGGCGCGTAAGTCTTTTTTGGGCATTTGCAAATAAAAGCCCTGCGATTCAATGTCAGCAAGCACTTGATGCGCATCCGCTTGCGGCAGTTTTCGTTCATGCGTTAATTCAAAATCCAACACAAAGGTCAAGCCTCCTAGCAATTTGGTAATCGCCGCAGGCAGGCTTTTATCTGGTTCATTCACGTTCAGTTCTTCAGCAAGATAAATATAGTGATCGTCTTTACGATCACCCTTATAAACATAACATTGCATGGCTAAGGTAAACCTCAAATGACACGGTATTTTTGAAAAAGGCTCGCTCGCTCACTGATCATGGTCATCGCCTTTTAAAATAACAAAACGATCAACACCTGGCGTTTCATGACCTTGCTGATACTCAACCAAGCCGTGTGGCAAATGACGCAGCATGGCATCAAAGTCGGCTTTGGCGCTGGGGTCCGTTGCTAACACTTCTAAATAGTCGCCCACTGCAATGGTTTTCAAGGCTTGTTTTGCGCGCAGCAAAGGCACTGGGCAGCGAGTGCCACGAGCGTCCACCTGTTGCGCTATGACAATTTGATCTGACATGCTTTTAATCCAGTTTGCACCGAGCTTAGTGTAGTATTAATGTGTTTAGAGAAAAATCCCACTCAGGTGGGATAATTTCAATACTTATTGGGTCTGAATTTTAACAAACTTATCTCAAGCCGCCTGTAAAAGATTCAATAAAAATAATCGGAAATTATTCGAAGCAAAAAATTTATGGTTAGAACGACTAAAACGACAACGCCAGTTTCGACTTTGCCACCTTTTTTTCAGCGCACGTTAATCAAATTTAGCGTTGCGGCTTTAATATTCGTATTTGGCGTGGGCGGTTATGCGCAACAAAACTCGTTTCCACAAGATCATTATGATCAACTGCCTGACCTTGGCTCTCAAGCCGCCACTTTTTTATCCGAAGAAAAGGCCAAGCTGTTGGGAAGGTCGTTTATTCGCCAGTCTCGTTACCGCACCCCGTACGTATCAGACCCTGAACTGGTGGATTACATTAATCGGCTTGGCAACCGTTTGCTGGAAGTCAGCCCTGATGCGGGTAAGGAGTATCATTTTTACTTAATCGATAACGACGTGATTAACGCGTTCGCTGTGCCCGGCGGTTACATTGCCATGCACACCGCTATTTTAACCAAGGCTGAGAGTGAAAGCGAACTGGCATCAGTGGTGGCACACGAGATATCTCATGTAACTCAATCGCACATTTCACGCCGTTTAGAAAATTCCAAATACGACAGTTGGATAGCATTAGGGGCACTACTGGCCGCCGCCGCCGCCGGTGGGGCTGACGCAGCGCAAGCCGCCTTGGGTGTATCACAAGCCAGTATTTTAGACCGCCAATTAAGTTACTCTCGAGATTTCGAGGCCGAAGCAGATTCACTGGGCATCAGACTTCTAAGCCGTGCGGGCTTTGACCCTAAAGCGATGCCAGTCTTTTTTAAACGCCTACTGGATGAGAACCGGATAAACGAATCAAGGGCTCCTGAATTTTTACGATCTCACCCACTAACCATTCGACGCATCACCGAATCATCAGAACGCGTTAGGGCTTACCCTGAAGGTCCACCACAAGATGAACGTGAATTTTTATTGATGCAAGCAAAAGCTCAAGCGGCCTACTCTAAGAAACCCTCACTGACTCGCGACCTATTCAAACAACGCCTTGACGAAGGCGATAACAGCCTGCCTGTGCGCTACGGTTATGCGCTGTCTTTATCAAAGAATGGGGAATTTAAAAAAGCTAGAAAAGCATTCAAGGCGTTGCTTGAAGACCACCCAACACACCTAACCGTGATTATGTCGCACGCTGACAACGAATTAGAAGCAGGTAATATTGATGACGGTTTGAACCTGCTAGAAAAAGCGTATACAGAAGAAAATGCTAACGGCAATCGCATGGTGGATGTGTATTACGCAAATGCACTGGTGTTGACCAATAGGACCGATCAAGCCATCCCTATCATTCGCTCTGCATTATCCAACAATCAGAACGAGCCGTACCTGCACTTCTTACTCTCAAGGGCCTATGCGGCACAAGGGGATACACGCGGCTCATATATAGAGCGCGGACAATATCACTACATGCGTGGAAACTACGAATTTGCCATTGAGCAGTTTAAACGTGCCTTTATTTTGACCAAAACCGAATACGAACGCGAGCGTTTAGCCGCCAGAATAGAGACCGTGGAGCAAGAGATTAGAGAGATAAGGAAGTTATAAGCAAAGAGTAACTTCTAACCCCCTGATTAAACTGAATTTTGTCTTAGTAAATTTACTCAAAAGCTTTAGCGCTTTAGCCAAAGAACGTTTGAATTCGTTCAGCCGTTTGCTCTGGCTGCTCAAGGTGCAACATGTGATTTGAATCCATGACTAATGAGTAATCGTCTTCAGCAATATTAAGTAGACTTTGGGCTTGTTGAATTCGACCCGAATCAGCAAGGCGTTGATACACCCAAGATTGGTCGGCCATCACCAAGCCTACGCGTGCCGTTACTTGGCTCCAAACCTCACAGACATCTTCGTGGTTATATCGAAATGGGTTAGCGTAACGATGTTTGTGATCGTGCTTTAACTGCATTTCTCCGTTAACGCCATACGGCTTAGCCCAAAGCTGGACCAACTCTTCCACTATCTCATCAGACAAACTGGGGTTGCCCTTGCGAATCGATATTTTAAGAATGTCCACATTTGGATAAACCTTAGAAGGCTCGCCACTCAAGATTTCGCGCATCCATCGACGGTATCGACCTGGCGTGTCTTTGGGGGCCGTTGGCATCATGCCAAGTGCTTCCAGTATCAGCACTCTGTTCACGCGGTGCGGCTGAATACCAGCATACATAGCGACAATATTACCGCCCATGCTGTGACCGACTAAATTTGCGGGTTGGCCCTTTGCGTAGTGATCTAAAATAACATCCAAGTCGGCATAATAGTCTGGAAACCAATACCCAGGCGCATGCTCAGTGTCACCAAACCCCCTGAGATCTGGTGCCACCAAGTGAAAATCCGTCGCCAAATACGGTGCCATGTATTTATAACTGGCTCCGCAATCCATCCAGCCATGCAACATGATTAGCGTTGGGTTAGACGGGTCGCCCCACTCTTGAATGTGGGTTCGTAAACCGCGCACTGTGATGAATGTTTTTTTCATTCATTGAGTGTAACAACAACAACGCAAGCCGCCAAAATAAAAAAGCCTCGTGTTTTCACACAAGGCCTTTTTGGTAATAGCTAATTTCGCTTAACTTAGAAAGTAAGTTGGAACCGCACGCGAAACTCATTGCCATCGTCGTTCGATGTATTGCTTTCGCCATCGGTATAATTAACACCAAAGCGAACATTTTTATGCGCATACCAGTTTACGCCCAAAGTAAAGGCAGAAGCATCGTCACGCCCTAACTCAATATCACTGTGATTGCCATCACCGTCTTCATAACGCGCCACTAATTCCCATGCACCACCTTTACTTTCTGGATTAACGCGCTTGAATTTGCCGCCTTTGTAAGGCCGTGTCTCGCCAGTTAAAATATACCCGGCTTGCAAGTAATAACCACTCAAATCATCACTTGATCTGTCTTCACCGTCGACGTACTCAGCTTGAACATGGAAAGGCCCAGAAGCAAAAGCACCCTCGAAACCGATGGCTGAATCGTCATTGATGTCTTTGTAAGCAATGCCTAAGTGAACAAGACTATTGTCACTCACAAAAGCCGTTGTGTAACGAGCAGCAAAACCAAATTCAGCGTCTTTTTCGTCGTCGGTGAACACACCAATGGCGTACGTTGAGTTACCGCCCGCTTTTCCGTGCAATTGAACGCCTTCTGCGCGGCCAACAGCGTATCGCTCAGTAATCGCAGAACGCTCTAAGACACTGATGTCTTTTGACGACGTCAACTCTTCCAAGCCAAATGGCATTTTTTGGTTACCAATAGTAACTTCAGCACCTTTACCAAAGCCTGTGTAACGAAGATACAAATCTTCTACGCCATCACCATTGGTGTTGAATTGCGTTTTAAACTTCCAATTTTTCGCAATATTGCCTCGGGCAAAAACACGACCACGGCGAAGATTGAAATCGTCTTCATCGACAACCCCGTTCTCTTCAGATCGATTGTAGTCATACATAATACGACCACCGAATTCAAATTTATAATCGCCACTTGATACTTTTAAGCCGCCTTTGGTGGATACTTTTACTTGTGCATTTGTAGCAGGGGCAGCGGTAATGGCTGAAGCAGCAATCAACGCTGCAATCAATTTAACTTTCATTTAACTCTAACCTCGTTTTATTCGGGAGGCCGATACTATTTAACTAATTTAGTACGGCTGGTTCGATGCCCTAGTTCTTCGGACGAGCGTATTCTGACCAGCCTTGATTACAGCTTTATTACAATAAAAGAGGTTTGTGGGACGATGTAAAATTGAAGTTTAGCGCAGCAATGAACGATAACCTGAACATTAGGCTATCGTCTGTGAATCCTTTTGCCGCTGATATTAGATTATTACGCTACGTGGTTTATTCCGATGCTTGCTGTTGTCTTTGCTCTTCAAGCCTGCGTTTACGCCATTCATCAAATGAGATGGTCTCTTCGGGGTTACGCTCTTGCACTTCCTTGCGACCAACGATGGTTTGCGGAGGACGAGTAATATCGGCTATTGGCTCACCTGTCTCGGGGTCGGCAGGGGCTTTTTTATTACCACCACAGGCCACCAAGGTAGCGCAAAAGATCATTATCAACGTATTTGTAACAATGCGTAAGCTTCTTGAGTGGCTGTGTCTATTTAGAATCTGTGTTTTCATTATTATCTTAGTAACCTAGAATGGGTCAAACTCATTGGCAGTCGATCATTATCATAACAAAAAATCGCACCGTTTACGCTAAGGCCTGCTAACACTAATGAAATTATCATCTAATACACGCGCACTGTTGAGCCCCTTGTTACTTGGGCCAATATTGGCGTTCATATTGTTTTCCTTCTGCCACCATCTCAACTTGGGGTTCAGTGCCAGCGCAACAGCCGCAATCACCTTTTTAACCGCTTGGTATTGGGCAACCGAAGCCTTACCTATTCCCGCCACCTCACTTATCCCTTTTGCGCTATTTCCCTTATTCGGTGTCATCGACCATAAAACCGCCGCCTTGGGAATGGGTTCGCACATAATACTGCTGATGTTGGGTGGCTTCTTAATGGCTAAAGCACTGGAACGCAGCGGTGCCCACAAACGCTTTGCCATTCTGATTCTGCGCGCCGTCGGGCCGAACAGCCAACGACGTTTGGTGTTAGCCTTTATGCTGGCCGGCGCCATGCTTTCAATGTGGATCAGTAATACCGCAACCTGTTTAATGCTGATGCCCATTGTCTTAGCCTGCCTGAAGCAAGTCGACAATACCAATTTAAACACACCGCTGGTGTTGGCGGTGGCTTACGCGTGTTCAATAGGCGGCATCGCCACCTTGATTGGCACTCCGCCTAATGTGATTTTTGCTGGCATCTATGAAGAAGCCTCTGGGAAGGAATTTGGTTTTTTAAGCTGGATGATGACCGGCGGCCCTATTGTGTTTTTTTTACTGCCCATTGCTTGGCTTTGGCTCACCCGCAATGTGTCTGGAAAATGCAATATAGAGCTTCCAAGACTGCCCAACTGGAGCGTTGATGAACGGCGCGTGGTAATTGTATTTTCAGTGGTTATTTTTTTGTGGGTGTTCCGCAGCCAACCATTCGGGGGGTGGTCTGAAACTCTGGGTATCAGCGGTATTGGTGATGCTACCGTTGCCATGTTGGGGGCCTTTTTCATGTTTGCTGTGCGTTCAGAGAAAGGCGATGGGCTATTGGATTGGGATACCGCCACCCAAATCCCATGGGGTATTTTATTGCTGTTCAGCGCCGGCATCACCATTGCTAAGGCCTTTTTTGAAAGCGGCCTTGCCGAAATAATTGGTCAAGCGTTCAGCCAAGGCATTACGAACATGCCGGCGCTGTTGGTGGTGGTGTTGATTTGCCTGTCCATCACGTTTTTTACCGAATTGAACTCTAATTTAGCCACCACGACTCTGGTATTGCCCATATTGGCTGCCGCGGCCACCAGCACTGGGCTGCCAATAGAGTTATTAATGATCCCTGCTACTATTTCGGCCTCTTGCGCCTTCATGCTTCCAGTGGCTACAGCGCCCAATGCGATAGCTTACTCAACAGGCATGTTTAGCGTGCAGCACATGATGCGTGAAGGCTTGGCCTTGAATTTGATCTTTGCGGTGTTAATTGCGGGACTGTGCTTTGTTCTTATTTAGCGACGCGTCTATCACCCAAGGTTGGAACGTCTTTTACTGAAAACGATTCTGTTGACCTAAGCGCGCTATGAGTTCGGTCAGCATTTGAATATTGAACAGAAATTCTTCTAACGGCTTCGGCTTATCAGACATTTTCGAATGCGGCTCAGAGGGAGTATCTGACTCTAACGGTGCAGGCTCTGATAAACGGAACGTCGTCTCATAGCCGTTGCCCAACAACGGGTTCATTACCAACGGTGAATTAGGAACCCGGCTTCGATCAATGCCAAGGTTTTCTGCGTAGACATTACGTGTTGTTCTGTGTAACGAATTCGGCTTTTTCTCTTGCGCTGACGTCAACGGAACACTGGAAAACTTAGCCGCGTCGTCAAGGCGAATCACATAATCCACCCGTGGAAAAGTTTTCAAGTAGTAATCCAGATTAGCCTGCGCAGGCGCATCACCAACGCCAATAAGCATGCGAACATCGTTGTGCAACTTCACATTCTCTTCTTGCACAACGCGCATGGCATGCAACGCAACCGCTAAAGCGGAATTTCCAGCTCGTAGGTGTTGCCCGTATAGCAAGCCATTAAGTTTGCTCAGTGGCTGAGCGCCCTCCTTTTGTTGATGACCTGTAAAATCAGAGTTCAAGGGAATGTAAAATAACACTCGTTTTCCGCCCTCTGAACGTTTTGCTGCGGTACGCTTGGAGAACCTTAATTCAAAAAGCCACTCATTGACCGCACGAAAACGCATATCAAATCGCTCAGCTTGCTTCTTTAACTGCAACGTTAGCGGCCCTTGAAGGTCGTTATGCGATTTTAACAACTCATTTAACAGTCTTAGGCTCTCCCCGCCATACTTTAGCTGAGCGAAGATTCCCAGTACTCTAAACATGATTTCTCGATCGGTGTCGGTTAAAGAACCGTGGGCGACAAATTTTGCAATGGCATTTTTTTGCTCATTACTGAGAAACGATTCACCAACCTTATACACCTCAATCACAAAGTCAGAAAAGCTGTCAAAGCGCTGCCCAGCTAAACGGCTGACAATGCGCTCCGTTTGCGCCCGACTCACGTTGCCACTCAACGCCGGTTTAAAGCGCCTTTGAGGTGCAGAAGGAGCGGCTTGAACAGGCATAAACAAGGTAAGACTTGAACCACCAACGCTTGCCACCAATGGGAATTTAGTAGTCGGCGATAAAACAACAAACATTAGACAAGCAACAGAAATCTTTTTTAACATTACTCGGTACGGGTTAAAGGCTCAAACTGAGCTAAAAAACAGTGAAGCTCTGCTTAATGACAACATAACTCCTACATATCCAGCATAGCATTCTCTGCAATCAGCAATTGACTTTCTTCAGTCTCACACACCCTAATCGCATTGCCGTATTTGTTCATCACGCCCACCGCCTGTTTCAAGAAAAATATACTACTGCGGTAAGGTTACTTTCTGAGCAAATCAGGTTACCATTAGTGATGAGTAGCCCAAGTGTTTTCTTGGTATCAATTGTCAATTCATCAACATCATTATTATGAAAATCGGCGTGGTGATGGACCCTATTTCGTCCATTAATATTAAAAAAGACAGCACCTTTGAAATGATCTGGCAGGCCCAACAGTTGAATTGGGAGGTCGAATATCTAGAGATGAATGACTTGTCCATCGACAACGGAGTTGCTTTAGGAGACGCACGCAGGTTAACGGCTTATCAAGACTCAGAGCATTGGTATGATTTAGGCGAAACGAGACGCATCAGGTTAGGCGATCTGGATGCAATTTTGATGCGCAAAGACCCTCCTTTTGACATGGAATTTGTCTATTCAACGTATATTCTTGAACTTGCCGAAGAACAGGGCGCACTGGTGGTTAATTCGCCAAAAGCATTAAGAGATTGCAACGAAAAAGCGTATTGCGCTTGGTTCCCTGACGTGTGTCCAGACACAATAATTACTCGCAAATCGGCTGATTTTCGTGCATTTTTAGAGAAGCATCAGGACATTATCGTTAAGCCTCTTGATGGCATGGGAGGCGCTTCTATTTTTCGTATGCAAACCGGTTCGGCCAATATCGGTGTCATTATCGAAACACTGACCCATCACGAAACCACTTACGCGATGGCTCAACGCTATATGCCAGAGATCGTTGCTGGGGATAAGCGCATATTAATGGTCAATGGAGAGCCCGTGCCCTATGTGTTAGCTCGCTTACCGGCTAAAGGAGAAACTCGCGGAAACTTGGCGGCTGGAGGCCGTGGCGTGGCGCAACCATTAAGTGATACTGACCGTAAAATAGCGGAAACCGTGGGCCCAGAACTGGTGAAGCGAAACATTTTATTTGCGGGCTTAGACGTGATCGGCGATCGCCTTACTGAAATCAACGTGACCAGCCCAACGTGCATTAAAGAAATTAACGCGGAGTACGGCACCAATATCGCTCTTGATTTGATGCACGCTATCCAAACCAAATTGTCTGCACGTTAGCCTAAAACAGGCTCATCAATTGAACTCGGCGTACAAACATTCTTTTAGCTTCACTTTTCATGGCCGGCACTGCTAACAATACTCAGAACGATTTGCTCAGCGTCACCGCGTTTATATCCGCGCTGTTTCATGCTGTGCTGATTTTAATGGTGAACTTTAGTCTGCCTGATATTGCCGCTCGACCTAATACCGACAACCAATTAGAAGTTGTCTTAATGAATGGCAATAATAAGGAAAAAAATAGGGACGCCGAGCTGCTTTCCAGTGCCGATAATGCTGGCGGGGGCAACGATGAACGTGAAGGCAGCACGCCGCTACGGTGGAAACCCGTTACTCCCTCTGCCGTGCAGTCAGTGGAGAAAACCGCCAAACGCGTTACCCAGACCAGCATTGCCCCTGATCAGATCATTACCGGGCGTGACAGTGAGGTGGCGATTCAAAGACAAACGCCTAAGCCAACCGAGTTGCGGATAGACGGCAGCAACATCGGGCGCGACAAGCTCACAACCAATGCGCGTCAACTTGAGCGCGAGCGCCTGATAGCCAAAACCAGCCGCGACTGGGAAAATTACCAAAAGCGCCCTCAAAAGCGTTTTCTAGGCCCAAACACCAAAGGTCATGGTGCAGCAGAGTACTTAGTCGCTTGGAAAAAGCAAGTGGTCAAAGTGGGTAACGCAAACTACCCAATACAAATCAAAGCCCGAGGCTTGACCGGAACCTTAATCATGTCGATCGAAATCAATCGCAACGGCACCATCAGCTCAATAAAGGTGATTCAACCTTCCCCGCACAAATTGTTAAACGATGCCGCATTGAGAATCGTACGTGATGCTTCGCCTTTTGGCGTATTCCCAGATGGGGATTTTTTCAACGACACCGATATTTTGGTCATTACGCGAGCCATACACTTTCTACCCGATGCCAGCTTTGATAGCACGGCTGGCGACCGGGGTTAGTGTAAAACCTCAACTGATACGAGGAAAAAGCAGTGTCTCAAACCCTTCTTGCGTTTGACATAGGCCTAAAACGCACAGGCGTAGCCACTGGGCAGACGCTGACAAAAACAAGCTCGCCAGCAGGGCAAGTCGCTGTGACGCGTGGTCGTCATGATTGGCCGGCCGTCGATGACCTAATTCAACAGTGGGCGCCAGACCTGATTGTTATTGGTGACCCACAAACCGATGACCCGCATCTCAACAAGGCGATAAACCGCTTCAAAAGCCACATTCAGCGCCATCACAAAATTCCAACGGTTGACATAAACGAACAGCTTACCTCTTCAGCCGCCAATCAAGCGCTGGCTCAACGCACGATGAGCCAGGCCCGAAAAACAGAAATGCGCGATCAAATTGCCGCTTGCTTGATTCTAGAAACTTATTTCAACACACTCATCTGAGGCCGTTCAACTAACGCCAACCCTCAGTAACTGGCTGGCTACAGGCACTAAAAATTCAGATCGGATACCCGCAAACTGTGGGCTGTGATATCCTTCGCGCAACTTACCCAGATCAACATCCGAACCTGTTGCACTCACGGGTTCTTAACTACCAGCGCCCAACTTAATTGGTGCCACCCCTTATGCTGCCATTTGATTCACTGATTTCGGCCACACAACTGACGCCCGAGATTATTTCAGACATCATCGCCACAACGGATAACATGGCGACGAACATTCAACAGCAAGGGCGCATCGACTTACTGGACGACAAAGTTGTTGCTTTATTGTTTTTCGAACCCAGCTCTCGCACGATGATGAGTTTTCAAAGTGCCGCACAACGCTTAAAGGCCGGCATGGTATTTGCTCAAAGTGCCTCGGCAACCTCCATCGAAAAAGGCGAGAGCTTGGAAGACACCATTCGGATGGTTGAGTCCTATTCAGACATCATTGTGATGCGCCACCCACGCCCCGGCAGTGCGGCGATAGCCGCAGGCACCAGTAAGGTACCGTTTATTAACGCTGGGGACGGTGGCAATGAACACCCAACTCAAGCTTTAATTGACGCCTACACAATAGCAAAACATAAGGGCCGACTTGATAACCTTCGAGTGGTATTCGGGTTTGATTCATTACAATCAAGAAGCATCCACTCTTTATCGACTTTATTAGCGCAGTACCCTAATAACCACTTCACCTTTACTGGCCCAGCCGAACTCAACCCCAGCACTGACATGCTCAATGAGTTGAAATCAAAAGGCGCTCAATGCGAGATCGTACCAGAGGTGAATTTAAGTGATGGTTACGATATCGTTTACGTTAATCGCCTGCAAGAAGAACGTTTTAATGAGCCAGCTCTGTTTGAAGCAAATCGACGAAAGTACCGCCTGACTCAAGACAAAGTGTCAGGCACGGATTGCCTCATTCTAGACCCCTTACCACGAATTGATGAAATTGACACCGCTGTGGACTGTTTGCCAAATGCGTTGTATTTTAAACAAGCAAGCTACGGTGTGCCGGTTCGCATGGCGCTGTTGAGTATGCTGCTCGGCAAAGCCATTTAATAGCCAAAAACAACACCAAGTTATAAACGCACACAATCATGAAAGACCATATCCGTTCAAGCCTTAGTGAAGCGCAATCCGCCTTAGATAATTTACTGGCTAATGACACCCAACTCAACCATATTGAAACCGCAGCCAGTGTGCTTATAAATGCCTTAAAAAACGGCAACACTATTTTTTCATGTGGCAATGGGGGGTCTATGTGCGATGCCATGCATTTTGCTGAAGAACTCACAGGGCGCTACCGAAAAAACCGCAAGGGGCATGCCGCTGTATCAATCAGTGACCCAAGCCATATTTCGTGCGTTGCCAATGATTTTGGCTATGAGTTTATATTCTCACGTTATATTGAGAGCCATGCTGAGCGAGGCGATGTGCTACTCGGGATCAGCACCAGTGGCACAAGTAAAAACGTGGTACAAGCGGCTCGCATTGCAAAAGAAATGGGCGTGCATGCCATTATCTTAAGTGGGCGTGAAGCGCAAGAGCTGCAATCCCTTGCCTCGGTTTACATTTGCACCAAGGGCGGCGATTTTGCCGATCGAGTTCAAGAGTTACACATCAAGATATTGCACATCTTTATTGAGCTAATAGAACGCAGCTTTCACCCTGAAAACTATTAGCGAACGTAATCTGCCCGAAAGCACATTTATGCTTTTACACGCGCTTTACTGGTGTGCCTTCCAATGCCTTTGTCGTTGCCGCTGTTTAATCTACAAACGTTTCATTGATTAACAGTGACATCCATTTGTTCACTGTATTCAAGTTTCGGGCTGTCACGGCCACGCCAAGGCAGCGCTCTAAGTTGGCGGCTAATTTAGAGCGGCCAACGCCATTAGGCGCATGCAAAAACCCCACCTTTGCTTTAATTTCAAGCTCTTCTGTCTCGACCTTTAAAGACGAAATGTTTTTCTATCAGATTTGCAATTTCATCGCTTGGGTCTGCCTCAGCGCGTAACACGATATTGCCACTTTGAATAACCGTGCCAACATCGCCTACCCCGCCTCAGCAAGCAACGGCTTTAACTCTTTCATAGGCACGGTATTATTACCGCCCACGTTTACTCCACGCAGTAATACAACAAATTGTTTCATAAACGGTTAACGAGACTTAAAAACACCACGGGCCACCCTATCATGCCTCTTCTCATGCCCCTTCGATACCACTAACGGCATAAGAATGGAAACCCACTTCTACCATTCTGCAATAGAGCCGTCTTCGTGGCGCCACACAGGGTTCTTCCAATCGCATCCTTTCTCAGCCATTTCTTTTACAAATTCTTCATTAACATCCACACCCAAGCCGGGTTTATCCAACGGTTTAATATAGCCATTGGTAATCATAAAGTCGTCTTTATTATTCACGTAGTCAAGCAAGTCAGCCCCTTGATTATAATGAATACCCATGGATTGCTCTTGAATAACCGCGTTATGTGAAACAAAGTCCACCGCCAAACAAGCGGCTAACGCGATTGGGCCAAGAGGGCAATGCGGCGCAAGCGCCACATCGTACGCTTCGGCCATGGAGGCTATTTTCATGCACTCGGTAATGCCACCCGCATGAGATAAATCGGGTTGCACTATGCCAATGCCGCCCCCTTCGAACACGCGCTTGAATTCAAAACGACTGAACATCCGCTCACCGGCAGCAAGGATAATGCTGGTGGACCGAGATAATGTTTCATACTGCTCAGCTTGTTCAGCCAATACAGGCTCTTCAACAAATAATGGGCGAAACGGTTCCAGCTCTCGCAATAGCACTTTGGCCATCGGCACAGACACTCGGCCATGAAAATCCAAGCCAAAGTCCACCGTCGAGCCCAGAGATTCACGAATAGTGGCGATCCGTTTCACTACGTTGTCAACCGAGCGATGGCTGTCTACCATTTTTAATCGGCCACAACCGTTTAATTTAAACGTATCCCAGCCCTGCCCCATCAAATTGCGCATATGGTCCACTTCTTCAGAAGGGTCGTCGCCACCCACCCAAGAATAGGTTTTCATTTTATTACGCAGCTTGCCACCCAAAAGTTCATAAACCGGTTGACCTAATGTTTTGCCTTTGATGTCCCATAAAGCTTGATCGATGCCCGCAATGGCCGACATTAAAACCGGACCACCACGATAAAAACCACCGCGATACATGGTTTGCCAATGGTCGTTAATATGCCGAGGGTCTTTACCAACCAAGTAGCTCATCAACTCCTCAACAGCGGCGGCCACGGAATGCGACCGACCCTCAATGACAGGCTCTCCCCAACCAGTAATCCCTTCATCGGTCTCCACGGCCAGAAACAACCAACGAGGTTGCACCGAGTAGAGGTGAAAGTGTGTGATTTTCATTTGATCTCTCTCTAACCCCAGATCAGGGCAAACGTGTAGATTAGTTGCGTGAAAAGTGCAGCCATAAACGATTTAGCCGGCGCCTGTGTTACCACAATCATATGGCAGGTTTGCCCATATACAGTAAAATACAGGGCCTTAGCGCCTGTTTTAATTTATTTATATTATAAATATTATTACACAACTAATACAAGAAACACCTCAACCATCAATACCTTATTAAGATGACTCAATTTCTCTTAAAAAGCAGCAACCTCGACACAAAATCCCCCGGGTCCATACGGTGACCGTCACCATTATCGTCCGGCTCTTGCATGGCATCAATGTAAGGTAAGTCGAACCCCAAATTCATCAATGCGTCACCGCCAAAGTTCGTATTTCTGCATTGTAAACGATAGCTGGCACTCGCATCCAAATTAACCAATTTAGTGCGCCTAAATGGAAGATTGGGCGCAGATAACACATGATAATAACCCACGTATACTCGCCCGCCACATTTACTATTAAGTTGCCAGCAAACTTCATTACCGGTGTTTTTGATTCGATGAAAACGACCCTCAACCAGATCCTGCGCCGTGGCTTTATAAAGACTGATGGCGTCAATAATTTCTTCTTGAGCCGACTCTAAGTCCGCTTCACTGAGCGATAAGCCGCGGGCAGCGGCAAAAAAGCCAACTTCTTTGCGCATCTTTACTGAACTAACGCGACCGTTTTGATGGTTTGGTACTGGGCCTATATAACTTGCCAACGTACTCAACGGGAAAAGATAAGACGCGCCGCTAATAATACTTAAACGCCCAATAGGGTCGCACATATCACTGACCCAACCTTGTGACATAAAGTGCAGTAAGCCCAGATCAAAACGATTGCCCCCTGAAGCGCAGTTTTCAAACAGCACATTGGGGTATTTGGACGTTATTTTTCCGACCAAACGGTACAAGCCCAACATATAACGGTGTGGCACTTCCAATTGCCGACTCGCGGGTAGTGCGGTCGAACCGACTTCGGACATCACTCGATTCATATCCCATTTTATATAATCAATTAGGCCTGTTGAAAGAAAGGAATCAAGGCATTCAAATAAATAGTCCACCACATCTTGTCTGGACAAATCCAGAGTGTGCTGGTATCGACCCGTTGACAACACCCTGTCAGGCACCTGAATCAACCATTCTGGGTGGGCCGTGTACAGTTGACTTGCTTTGCTTATCATTTCTGGCTCAAACCAAAGGCCAAACTTTAACCCTTTGGCCTTAACCTGCCTTGCCGTCTCCTCAATACCTTGAGGGAATTTACCCACGTCTGTTTGCCAATCGCCAAGCGAGCTGGTGTCATTGTTGCGACCCATAAACCAGCCATCATCCAGCACCAGCATCTCAACGCCAAGCGCTTTAGCCTTATCAGCCAACCCTAACACCACGTCATGGTTCACATTAAAATAAGCCGCTTCCCACGAGTTCAAATACGTTGGACGCGCCTTGCTGGAAAATTGCGGTGGGCTAACTTTGTCGTTGACAAAGCCATGCCACGTTTGACTCATTGCATCCAAGCCTTGATTGCTGAACACGTGTACGGCTTCAGGGGTGCTAAATATCTCACTTGGCTCCAACCGCCATTGAAAGTTGAACGGATTGATGCCAACCGTAATACGCACACTTTCAAACTCATTTTTCTCAACTGCGATCGCGAAATTACCACTGTACATCAAAGCCGTGCCGATCACATCGCCATGTTGTTCTTCGGTGCCTTTGCTCATGAGAGCCAAAAACGGATTGTGCGCGTTACTGCTGGTGCCCCGAGCAGACTCAATCACAAAACGCCCTTGAGGTACACCGACGCGCTCAACCTCAAACTCTCGGGACCAACTGCCACGCAGATGCAATAACTCATACTCCCCTTGTGGCAAATCAACACACGAACTCATGGCGCTGTCTAAACGCACCGCCTCGGTGCCCGCATTACGGATTTCAGCCGATCTTGTCACGACATTATGATGTTCGTAAATCGTGTAACTAAGCGTCACTTCAAGCCGACTGACGGCATCCTCAAGCCTCACTTTTAAGGTACGGCTATTGCCACCACGAGCATTGGGTAAATTGGGGAGTTTCGGTTTTGTTGACGAAACCTCATGCGACTTATACAACAGGGTGTTGACGGTATTACCGGCTGAGTTAAGCACATGCAATGCAGGCTGGCGAGAGTCTGAGGTACCAAACAGAGGGTATTCTTGCGGTGTGTCGTCTAATTGGTAATGTTTGATGCCTTGAAACTCAAGTACCGCACCGCGAAACTCACGGCGCGGGCCCGCCGACAAGCCATGACCAGAGGCGATCGCCCCACCAAAATGAACATGCTCCAATATGCCTTCAGGCGAAACACGAAAAATATAGGAGATACGTTGATTAGAAAGATTGAAAACTCGATCTTCGCTTACGTGAATCAAACCGTTATCCGGCGCCTTCATACGAGCATCCTCATAATGTAAACACGACCGACAAGCCGAGTCGACACATCGATTACGATGGTCATAATTTGTATTATTAAGAATATTACTCTAACTCGCATTTCCCGCAAATTGTTTTTAGGTTCCCAAGACCACATTAACAAGGCCTACTCTTAAACAAAAAAAGCCGAAGAGCAAAAACGCTCCTCGGCTTTCAAAAGGTCATGCGAGCTTGATAAAAACTATCGCGCCACGAAAACCGCTGTACTCATTGCTGGCACTGTAAAAACGCCCTTTTTAAACTTGGACTTAGCCGTAGTTCGGTCGAATGACCGCCGCTGCACAGAGTGTAAGCGGTAATGTTGAGCTTTTATTTCATCGCTGCTGAACTCAACTTCTTCAGTGGAGCCGTTAAACACCACAACTTGTTCTGGAAAGTAAGGACGCTCTGGGTCTTTAAGACGCATCACAATGACTCCACGAACCTGATCAGGCCCCGTATTTAGAAACGACACACTGCGCTGCACAGCCGCCTTGTTACGCAAACGATACAGTGGCGAGCTGTAACGTATACGCAACCAATCTTTAAAGTAAAGGCTGCTCTTAAACGACACCCAAGGTGATGGTTTCAAATCAACATTGGCCAATAACGGAGCCATGATAGGCCATGCGTCTCGGTTTTTCTCTGCCACGGGCAAGCCTTTACCCCAACCATTTTCACGAAAAGTAAAGTCGATGGCATTAAACCAGTCACCCGAATTAAAGCTGTCTCGGTCCAGTGACTTTGAGCGCAAAAAGTCTTGGCCCGCGTGAATAAATGGCACGCCCTGCCCCAACAACACAATAGAGCTGCTGAAGTTTTGCATGCGCGCTCTGTCCACCACTGAAGCACTTTCCGGTGCTTTCAGGTTTATGCCATCAAACAGCGTTTCATTATCGTGCGCGGAAATATAAGCTATTTGCTCTTGCGGGTCATCCGTATAGCCCGTTGGTAAACCACTGTAATCGATTTGCTCGGCCCGAAGAATTTCTCCACTACGGGTTTCAAACTCATAATCCTTTAGCCCTGCGGTTAGGCTGCTTCTAGTGCGATCCGCCAGCGTTAACAATGTGCCTTCGCTGTCATCACCCACACCATTTGGGTTAGTAAAAAGGCCGTTTCCAAACCCTTGATCTTGATAGCCACCAAAGGGGTTACCACCTCGAATGGCATCTCGACCTCGGTCATCGAAAGAGCCTATGCCTGTGCCCGCCATATTAAGCTGTGTGGCTTGTTCAAAACGAGCGTCATTGGCCACCTCACCAAAGTTCCAACCTTCACCGTAAAGATAGATATTACCGCCATCAATGCCATCCTTGTGGCGCGTCAAGCTTGACAAGGCTGATTGAACGTTCAGCATATTTTCCTTTGAATGATGCCCCATTAAATCGAACCGAAAGCCATCTACTTTGTACGCTTTTGCCCAAACTAACAGCGAATCAATCATCAACTTTTCCATCATTTGATTTTCTGACGCGGTATTAGCACAACAAGAACTCATTTCAACTCCGCCATCAGCGTTATAACGATGATAGTAACCAGGCACAATTTTATCGAGTACAGAGTTGTCGAATTGACCAAACGACGACGTATGGTTGTAGACCACGTCCATCACCACACGCAAACCAACTCGGTTCAACGACTTTATCATTTGGCGGAATTCTCGAATGCGTGTTACTCCGTCCGCATTAGTACTGTAACCGCCCTCTGGAACCGTATAATGCAGTGGGTCGTAGCCCCAGTTAAAACCGTCTTGGTTTTGAATGGCCGTAACCGCCGCCTGTTGTTCCTGCGAATCTGGCGCAAGCAAGCTCAAATCTTGCTCGATCTTCAACTGTTCGGACTTTTCCTCATTAACGGTGGCAATATCAAAAGCAGGCAATAAATGAATGTGGCTAAGGCCGGCTCGTGACAATGAACGTAAATGACGCATCCCACGTGAACTGTAACGGCTGAATGCATTATACGTTCCGCGTTGTTGTTCTGGCACAGATTGATCGGCAATACTGAAATCACGCACATGCAATTCGTAGATACTGATATCTTCAGGCGCGCTTAGCGCTGGTTTACGAAGACCGTCCCAGCCGCGAGGTTTAAGATCGGGGTCATCCAAATTCACAAACTGGCTCAACCGGCTGTTTGTACTCAAACTCAATGAATACGGGTCCGTTACTTCGTTTACCTCAATTTGGTTCGTTACGCTGGCATAAACCGTAACTCGAAATCGATAAAACTTACGATCCCAATCGCCCACTTCAGCCGACCAAACACCGCTTTGTGTGTCCTCGGTCATCGGCACTATTTGACTTGGCTGAGAGTCGGTGCTGGCACTGTACAGTAATACTTCAACGTTTTGCGCCGTTGGCGCCCAAACAGCTACTGAAGCCTCACTCGCTTGCACTTTGGGGCCAAGTTCTCCATCAAACGCGAATAAGTCATCCATTATTCCATGATGCTGAATGCGGCTTGCGTCTTTTAGGTTGCCATCGGCGTCGATGATCGACACGGCCAACTGCGTTTTGAGCAATTCTCGCTTCGTTGCATCATCAAGGTTAGCGGTGTTAACGGCATTGTAAGTGGCCAGGTGAGGAAACTTAGCGCTGAGTGCTTCGTTAAGACCCCCCGGCGGTGAAGTGACATTCTCTAAGATATAGCGAGTGCCACCAATCACCCCTTCGGGGCTAAGCGTTAATTCGGCACTCGGACTGGAGTGCAAGATCACTTGATCTCCCACAGACAATGGCGAATCCCAAGCTAAGGTATTCGAACTCAACCATTGAGCGCGTTGCACGGCCAAATTACCACTTGGTTCGCCTCCGGCTTTGATCGTGAGTTTGTTGCTGGCTGATTCAAGCCGAAAAAACATCTCCTCACCATCGGCGGGCACAGTAAAGTCGATATTCGCACCATCACGGACCCCATTCTGCCCATAATTTTCAGCCCAACTCTCATTAATAGTCACTTTGGCTTGATAATCGCCGGCTGGAATAGCCGTGGTGGTGAAGGTATACACACCATCGTTTTCAATGTCTTGTAGCCAACCATTTAAGCAGTCTGGCTGCCAATTGCCGGTGCAACCTAAAAATTCTTGAAAATTTCCTGCCGCAATCGCTATTCTGGAATTTTGGTTATCCGTTACCCAATTGGTCTGATGGTCGTAATAAAAACTAACCGCAACATCGGAGTCTAAAAACAGCGCAACATTGCCGCCATTTCTCTCAGCATTCGCACCGTAATTTTCACCCCAGGTTTGGTTTAACGCAACTTTGTACTCATAATCGCCGACCACCATCTCAAATGTGCCTTTCCATACATTGGCCGTTTCGATAAGACCCAGCTGTGTATTCGGACATTCAGGCTGCCAATTTCCCGGGCAACCCAATGATTCTTGTAAATTTCCTGGGATGGTAACCGTTGTAGGGTCTGGGGTATCTGCCGCATAAGTCACAGCGGCACTCATGCCTAACAGGCTGAAGACAGTCGACACCAGCGCCGCGTTCACTTTTCGAATAGGCTGGTTTAATTTTCGTTGCTTCGAACTGGGTTGTGCTGCTGTAAAGAGCGGCCAGTGAGCGCGATATTCGCTCATCAAGGTAGGGTTGGGTTGCTCCATTTTATCCTCTGTGTTTAGGTAAGCTGATGCTTGCTGTCGGCATCTTATTAAGTTCTGTTTTTAAGTGCTTGAATTATTCAGCTTCAAAATAATTACTGAGTTATAAGCCGATGCCAGATCGGCTGAACAGAACCATTGTCAGGAAAAAATGAGAAAAATAAAATTGAATACGTATGCAGGTAACTTATTGAGTAAATTGTGGTTTTTTAGAAACCTTAATTAAATAGCGCCGTTGCTTGGGGCGTCAAAACATTGATTTATGAAATATTGGCCCTAAATATTTTTAACAACCAACTTTAGGAGACAGCAATGACCGAGCAATACGAGAACAAATCAACCTGGTTACGAATATTATTTGTGGCGCTTTTTTGGGTGGTTTTCCACATCACACAATTAGTGATTTTAGCCGTTGTGATTGGCCAATGTTTATTCACGCTATTTTCTGGTAAACCCAACCAACAGCTAATGAAATTGGGCGAAAACTTAGGTCGTTATGTAGCCGAAATTCTAGCGTTTGTTACCTTCAACGCTGATAAACGCCCATTTCCTTTCAATGATTTCCCACAATCGGGAATCATTATCGAAGGTGAAAAATCGTCTTAACGGCCCCTTGCAAGCCGGTTGAGAACAACCTCGCTCTAAAGCCCTTGTACCTTATCGTTCAAGGGCTTTTATTTTTCGCACCCCTCATCACGTTCAACTCCGTTAAAAAACAAATCTGGGCCGCTTTTCATTAACCCGACTTTATCTTCTGGGTTGTATAAATGACAACTGTTAAGCGACAAACACCCACACCCAATACAGCCTGTAAGCTTAATCTTTAGTTGTTCTAGTTCACAGATACGCTGGTCGATGTCTTGGCTAAAGTAACGACTTAGTTTTTGCCAATCAGCCTTTGTCGGGGTGCGCTCATTGGGTAAATTTTTCAGCACATTTCTAATTTCATCTAAGGTATAGCCCAAACGTTGGGAAATCAATATAAACGATATTCTGCGAATGGATGAACGCGGAAACACTCTATGCCCACTGGCGGCCCTAACCACGGGCACCAGACCTTGGTCAGCGTAAAAACGAATCGCCGACACCGCACAGCCTACTCGTTTCGCTACGGCCCCAATAGACAACAACGGATTATTTTTCATAATGCATTTCTTCTTGATCTCAAGTTAACTTTAGATATTAGAATAACAAATTCAAGAGGTCTAGAGTAACAACGAACCTCAATTTTTAAATTCAAAATGACTTTTAATCAGGAGTAAAACATGACCCTAGCATGCATAGAACACGTCAATCTAACAGTAGAGAACCCCGATCAACTGGCCGCGCTTTTCTGTGAGTTATTTAACTGGGAGGTTCGCTGGTCTGGCCCATCGAAAGACAGCGGATACACAGTGCATGTGGGCACGGATAAACGATACATGGCCTTATATAGCCACCCCAACCTCATGACCGCAAAACCCAATCATTTCAGACAAGGCGCGGTAAATCACATTGGCCTGGTCGTTAATAATGGCGACAGCATGGAACAAACCATACTCGCAAAAGGCTATGAAACCATGAGCCATAATGATTACGGCGTCTGCAAAAGTTTCTATTTTATGGCCGATAGCTCATTGGAAATTGAGATTGTTTGCTACAAAACTTAGAAACCTCACTTTCCCACTGCAAAGGTTTAAATTAATCATCAACACGGCCTGAAATACTAAAGGCCGTTTACGACATCGAACGGCTTCTAGCAAGGAAACGCAGTTGTACTTGGTCCTCTGTGTCATAGCTCAAAGTTTTGTGTAAACCGAGAAACCCGTGAAACTGACCATATTTAAGTACCCAACTTTCATTTACATGGCCGCCGCACTCAGTGTGGTGACAATCGTGGCATTAATGCTATTTAAATCTTGGAGCGCTACAGCCCAGATCAAGCCTCAAGAACCGCCTATCATACTTACCCACACCGATTTCATAGAACTGATCCGAGGGTCTGAGGCCGACAAAACCATGGACGTATTAGGCGTCTTAGAACAACATTGGCACCGAAAGTACATACCTATGATGATTGAGAGTATGAACTACACCAACTCATCATTAGTGCGCCACTCATTGGGCAAATTACTGTTCGAAAAAACGGGCTATACGCACGCCGATGGCACCAATGACTGGTACCACTGGCTGTGGAATCAACCCGAGTCAATTACCGATGATTATGCCGAATTCAAAGCCCAGCTTTATCAAGAAATAGACCCCGCTTTTGACGAATATTTTTCTGGCCGACAAGCTTCTGCGCGTATTAGGTTGGATGAAATTCGCTGGGGTGGGGTGGTACAAGACGGCATTCCCCCTCTCAGAGACCCACAGATGCTCCAAACGCGCGAACAAGACTATTTGGCCGACGACAATGTTGTTTTTGGAGTAAAGATAAACGGGGAAGCCAGAGCCTACCCAAAACGTATTTTGGCTTGGCACGAAATGTTTACCGATACTTTTGGCGAGGGTGATTCGGCCGAACCCATTGCTGGCGTCTATTGCACGTTGTGCGGCACCGTTATTATTTATAAAACGCAACACAACGGAGTTAAACATCAACTTGGCACCAGCGGTTTTCTTTATCGCTCGAACAAATTGATGTACGACCAAACAACACACTCTTTATGGAGTACAGTTCGTGGTGAACCGGTGGTTGGTCCGTTGGTCGATAAAGGCATCGCCCTAGAGCATTTAAGTGTGGTGACAACCACTTGGGGCGAATGGAAAAGGCGCCACCCTAACACCTCCGTCCTATCATTAAATACGGGGCATCAACGTGATTACGGTGAAGGCGTTGCTTATCACGATTATTTCAGCACCGATCGCTTGATGTTCAATACGCCGTTTAACGACAATCGATTAAAAAACAAACAAGAAGTATTGGCATTGCGTTTTCAAGGCGCTCCCGACAAACAATTAGCCATCGATACAGACTTTCTACGTGAACGCCCTATTTTCTATGAGAGCGTGGGCAAACAACGGTTTGTTGTGCTAACCGACAGCAGTGGAGCCAACCGCGTGTATGACCCCAAGGGCGTTCAATTTGTTAACTATGACCAAGACAAAACAGTAACGGATGCAAACGGGCAAACGTGGTCTCTCACCGAAGAAGCCTTGGTAAATAATATCGGCAAACGCTTAGAGCGCTTACCTTATCATCGTGCTTTTTGGTTTGGGTGGCATGCGGCATTCCCCGACACAAGGCTGATCAACGAATAACAAATGGCTTTGAAACGCGAGAAGACTCATTCGACCCGGTCGCCGCTGAGCCTTCATCGAAAGCCAATCGGGCTGACTCAATATCAATGACGACCAGCTTTGCGGCTGGGTTCCTAATACTCTTTCAACATTAGCTCAACAAAGAGGTGGCCAAAGAGGTGAATTTCGGAGCCTCAAATTCATGTATACGGCTAGGCAAACTCTGCTGTTTGCCTAACCGTTTCATTTAATTCCCTAACGTTTTCGTTTAGAAAAAGCCAACAAGCCCAGAAAGCTTAGCCAAGCTAACAAAACCCCTACCACACTCAACAACAATCGATACCACGTTGGAAACTTTCCAGTGTGCAGCGGGTAAGCATAATCAAGCGCCTGCTGATTGATGGTTTGATCCGACTGATGTTTCACAATCACACCTTGTTCAACACCAAACTTAATCGTCGTGTTGGCCATGACATTAAAACTGGCGGCCTCTTGCACCCCCACGGTAAAAGACGTCGAGTCAGCACGAGGATAACTTAACCAATTCAAATGACCTTCAGGAAAACGGCGCTGAGCATAATCAAATGCGGCCGACCAACTCACATCACTCGACAACTCTGGGGCATCGACCACCACCGTTCTTGGCAACTCAGGCTCACCCAAACCGTCGCGCAATATATATCGTGATTCAGTGGGGTAAACCAGAATCACACCGGTAGTCACGATTAGCAATGCAGGTAAAGCAATGGTCACACCAACCTGACCGTGACTTTTCAGCAATGAACCGTGACGACCATTGTTTGGCACAAAATTCATGCTGTAGCCTCTGCGCCAAGGCCACCAGATAATAGCGCCACTCAACATTAAAAAAATCACCAACAAGCCCCCCATGCCAACGGCATTCAATCCAAACGTGTTTCCAAGTAACAAGCGGTGGTGCAAATCCAACAACCAATCCTCGAAGCGTTCATTGCCTTGCCAAATTTGAATTAAGTTGCCCTGTTCGTCATGCCAAGCGTAACGACGACCGGTAAGGTACACCTTATGAATGCTTAGCCCCTCAGAATAAAAGCGCACGAACATCACCTCTCCTTCTGGGTGCGATGAAGCAATGGCCACAGCCGCTTCGGCAAGTACGCTCTGCTCAGCACGCAACTCTCGTGCTTGTGGAATAGTCACCCATAAATATTCACGCTTCCAAACCAACATCACGCCCGTAATACTAACAAGCAATAACAACACGCTTAGAATAAGCCCTAAATAGCGATGGATTTTCTTTAAAATTTTTATATTGCTCACAGTCAATGACTTGCTTATCACAAAGAGGCGAGAGTGCCAGTATGCACCAGTGACTGCAAGCCAAATAAATGACGGCCTTTAGAAAACACACGACCGACATTTAGTACTCCATTATTAAGGAACTATACTTCCCTTCCTTAGATTCTGTATATTTGAGTGCCATCAAATTAAAACCGCGTTCTTACTTAAAATTGCTTTCTGACAGCGTTCGCAATTTTTGTTTACAGCCGCACTGCAACCTTATGGCTCTTGTGAGTGTATTCGCTCACGCAAACGTCTTATCATCACGCCCAAGGGCGGAAAATTTCACTTTTCAGAGATTAAACTATGAAAAACACACTAAGTGCCGCGGTCATATTAATAGGCAATGAGTTACTGTCTGGCAGCATACAAGACAAAAATTTAGCGCATATTGCTAAAGAGCTTGAGGTTCGAGGAATTCGCGTTCGTGAAACGCGCATCATTCCCGACATCGAAAACGAGATTGTCGACGCCATAACTCATTTGCGCAATAAGTTTGACTACGTTTTCACAACCGGAGGGATTGGCCCCACGCATGACGACATCACATCAGACTCCATTGCCGCTGCGTTTGGCGTGGAAAATGTGGTGCAACGGCACGTATTTAAACAAATAGAAAACCGCTTCAAAGAAAAGGGAATACCCTTTACTAAGGCGGCACAACGCATGGCCTATGCTCCTCAAGGAGCTAACATTATCGAGACCAAGCACTCCATCATCCCTGGGTATCAAATAGAGAATGTGTTTGTTATGGCAGGCGTTCCGAGCATTATGCGATTAATGTTAGAAGGCGTGATTGAGTGCCTAGAAACAGGCTTGCAAATTCATAATATTGCCATTCATGCCAATGTCGGTGAGGGTGAGATAGCGGCCGAATTAGAAACCGTTCAATTACGTTATCCAGACATTGACATCGGCAGCTATCCACAAGATAAAAATTCTGAATTCAGCGACTATCGGGTAATATTCGTATTTAAAGGAACCGACCTGAGTGAATTAGAACAAGCGCGCAATTCGGTTTTCAGAGCGTGCCAAAAACACGGGTTTGAAGCAATCAAAGTTTAAATTGCTTAGAAAGTACAGCATGGGCAACTAGGCAGCGACTGCGTTCTTAAAACTAACGAAAGTCGCACGACACAAGATGGTCATTCACCATGCCACAGGCTTGCATAAAGGCATAACAAATCGTACTGCCAACGAACTTAAACCCTATTTTTTTAAGTGCTTTACTCATCGCTTCCGACTCAGGCGTTGAGGTTGGCACATCCGTTAAGGTCTGCGGTTGGTTTACAACCGTCTCGCCTTCAACAAACGCCCAAAGAAATTCAGCGAAACGTGGGCCTTCATCTTTTGCGGCTTTGGCTTGCATCTCTAAATACAACTGAGCATTAACAATAAATGCGTTCACTTTGAGTTTATTACGAATAATGCCTGGGTTATTAAGAAGCTCGGCGCGCTTGGCCTCGTCGTATTGGGCTATTTTTTCTGGGTCAAACCCATCAAAAGCCAAACGATAAGTATCACGTTTTCGTAGCACCGTTATCCAGCTTAAACCGGCTTGCGCACCTTCAAGGTTCAGCATTTCGAATAATTTTTTATCATCGTACACAGGCACGCCCCACTCTTCATCGTGATAACGCTCATAGCGTTCGTCGCCCTCGCACCAATGACAACGCTGAATCACTTTTTCATCTTTAATCGTCATTTTTCATCACCACGCAGTTCTAATACTTTATCAAACAAAGCCTGTTTACTGACGTTTTCAGGTTGCATTACATCACCGGTTACCACGGTTAATTTTTTCATGAATGTGGTAGGAAAACCGCTGAATGCTCGACCTTTTTTTCTTGAGAGCCAAGTTCCCCAGACACCACGTAAGGCCATGGGGACAACGGGCACCGGTGTTCTTTTCAAAATTTTATCGATGCCCGGCTGAAAAGTATTAAGCTCTCCGGTCTTGGTAATATGACCTTCGGGAAATATTACCACTAAGTGTCCTGCCTCGAGTTCCTCAGCAATTTTATCGTACGCCAATGGCACTAAGTCTGCACGCTCGCGCGCGTTGCCTATCGGTATGGTTTTTAACCATTTAAAAAGTCGCCCAGCTATTGGAAGGTTGTAGAACCCATACCACATTACAAACCTGGCTGGCCTAGGTAGCACGCCCAGCAATATCGGCGGGTCGAAAAAGCTAACGTGATTACACACAATCAGTGCTGGGCCTTCTTTGGGTATGTTGTCGATGTTCGTTTTTTTGATTCGATAAATTCCATGGACCAACAGCCAACTCAATAGTCGCAAAAAGTACTCGGGTATTTTAGAAAAGATATAGACCGCCACAATAATGTTCATAATTGCAACAATCTTAAATATCTCTAAGACGTTAAAACCAAAATGAATCAGTGCCGCCGCCATAACTCCGGCTGACACCATAAATACTGAATTTATAATGTTGTTCACAGCAATAGTGCGTGATCGATGCTCTTCCTTGCTGTACAGCTGCATGAACGCATAGAGCGGCACAATAAACAAACCGGAACAGAATGCGATCATCGTTAGGTTTAAAATCACCCACCAAGTACCTGGAACCGCAAATACCTCGCTCAAGGTTCGCAGCTGCTCAGCCACATCAACATTTGTGCGACTTAACTGCCAAGTAAAAAAGCTAATACCAATAGCGCCAAAAGGAACAAGGCCCATTTCAACTCGCCCACGCGAAAATAGGGCACAAGCGTACGACCCTAACCCTATTCCGATCGAAAACGTGGCGAGCAATAAAATCGCCACTTGTTTATCACCAGCGAGGACTTCTTTAGCAAAAATCGGAAATTGCGTAAGAATGGTTGCACCAAAAAACCAAAACCAAGAGTTCGCCAATATGCTCATGAAAACGGGGCGATTAGAAGCGGCTTCCTTGATAATTTCGATCGTTACCTTTGGAACATTGAACGAAAACTCCAAGCTGGGCAATGCTGCAGGGGCACTCGGGATCGATAACGAGGTAAACCAACCTAAAACCGCAAAACCAACAATGGCAAGCATCAGATAATAAATCAACTCTGGGCTGCCAAGGGCACCGCCTAAAACGGTGCCAAGAAGAATGGCTATAAACGTGCCCGCTTCAACGTAAGCGTTAGCATCCAGCAATTCATCCTTCGTCACATGTTGAGGTAAAATGCTGTATTTTATCGGGCCAAAAAACGCCGATTGAGAACCCAAGGCAAACAGAGTAAACAACATGCCATACGTAGACTCAAAATAAAGCGCTGCGCTACCAATAATCATCACAACGATCTCGGCCAGTTTGATTTGCCTTATTAAAAACGCTTTCTCGTATTTATCAGCTAATTGACCCGCAATGGCACCGAACAATAAAAAAGGCAGGATAAACGCAACCAAAGCAGAATTGATAATCACACCGCCGTCTTGATTGTTTTTTGCCAAAAAATACGTAATCAAAATCGCGAAGGCATTACGATAAATATTGTCATTAAACGCGCCCAGAAATTGCGTGCAGAAATAAGGCAAAAACCGTTTTTCGCCTATCAATTTTTTTGCCAAAGCGTGCCTCCCAGGCAGTTATAAAAAAGGCATTTACTCAATACAAAGCCCATCAACTCATCGTATGGCCTATACTATTTATTAACAGCCTACCACAAACCCACAGCAATAAGCCAAACAGGCCAACCACAACAGATTACTCGATGCTCTCAACCGAATTCCTTATCATTGGTCAAGGCTTAGCTGGCTCACTCATGGCTTATTCACTCATTAAGCGCGGACGCTCTGTAATGGTGATTGATAATCATCACAGCGGTTGCGCGACCCAAGTTGCCGCGGGTTTGATAAACCCGATTACAGGCCATCGGCTGAATATCACCAATGGTTTTTTTGGTTATGCCGAAAAAGCGAGAAAGCTCTATTGGCAAATAGAACGTGATCTGGGGTGTTCGATCTATTCCGAAATAGCACAAACCCGATTAATCAAGAACGCCGGCCAAGCTCAGTATTTAGAACAGCGTAAGCGCCAACCAGAATATCAAAGTTTATTGAAGGACATGCAAAACACCGGCGCTTGGTTTACTGAATCCGCCGAATTTCCACACGGCGCTATCCACGTTTCTAGAACGGCCGTCGTGGATACCAAACCGTTGCTATACGCCATTCAACAATGGCTAAAAAATCGCAATTCATTCATTCAAACTCGTATTAATTATGACAAACTGACAGTCATCAATGGACTGTTTAAATACTCAATTGCTGATCTACAATTAAATGCGAAAAGCGTCATATTTTGCGAGGGTTTTCAGGCCATTGATAATCCGTGGCTAGGCCAGCTGCCCTTTAAACTCGCCAAAGGGGAGATTCTAACCGTTAGAACCCAACAACCGTTAGATCGCATGCTAAGTTGGGGGAATTGGTTAGTGCCTTTTGCTAAGAATAAGGCCAAATTAGGATCAAACTACATTTGGAATGACACCTCTCCAGTCAAAACAAAGGAGGCCGCTAACGCCTTTCATAAGAGCTTAAGAGAATTCACCAAACTAGAAGCAACGACTTTACTGCACGAAGTGGGTATTCGACCCAGCACCAAACATAGGCAGCCATTTGTTGGCCCGTTAACCAACCTGGCTAATGCGTATTGTTTAAATGGCTTGGGAAGTAAAGGCTGCCTAGTCGCACCGCATTACGTAGAACAACTTTGCAATCACCTGTTACTGAAAAAGAGTTTGGCTAGAGAAAACACCCAATGGCTCTAATTCAATGACTCTAAACGACTGACTTAAGTTGATGGCTAACTGGCACAGTTCAACGGGTGAAAAAAGTTGACAACATTGCGCTGCCTCATTTGGAATGGCGAAGCAGCACAACGCGTCATACTAAATCAACCTAAGCCGATTGATGAAAATGACAGATCACATTACGAAGAAAATAATCATCAAAATCATCCGTTGAACTGGTTTGGTTAGTCACTGGGGTCACTCGAATAACATTGTTGCCGTTATTCAGTGATGACCCATTTAATGACACGGTCTGTGTTTGCCAATGATTGGCATTGCCACCTCGGTTATTGAACAAGGTGCCGACGTTTTTATCATTCACAAAAACCGTGGCGTTAGAGGTGGTTACCGTCATGCCTTTGATCATGAATGTGATCATGGCCGTGCCCGGCGAATGGCGCCCCCCGGTGTTAAATGATTGGGTCCAACCTGATTCGTTAGAGTTGTCGCCTATTTTGACATTACTGTCACCTAAAATGGTTGTGAAATCGCTTACTACTGGCATTTTAATACTCCTTAAAAGTTGTTTACAAAGATCCGTTGACAGCCACGCGCCATAGGTTGCTCACAATCATTGACATGACGTGGTGTTCTAACGGTTAATACTGAGCGCATTTTGACGACTCCCAATAGCCTCTACTAATCATCTAGCGGTACAGTAATGCTCATTGCGGCTTACTTTAATTACGGCAGAAGTAAATTATTTAACTCTGAAAAACCATGCTCTAAACTGATACTCACATAATGTCCTTCGAACACACACTCCTGAGCAATGTCACTATCCGTAACGTCAGAATAGCCCCGCTGATCCCCGTCCTTCGAGGATGAGTGAATTTAAAACTAACCCACTCAACATGCAGTTACTATACGGACTGTAAAACAGAGTGACATCCTCTAAATGGGTGAAAATAGTGCGTCGTTGAGTTTGATCAACTCGGAACCCACGCCAAAGAAAATTGCTTTAAAATGCCGAACTTTTACAAATATAACGGAGAATACGAATGTCCCTAACGCGTTTAGCGCATTCTTTAGTAAACGATCATTTTTTAGACAAGGAAAAAGGGTTGGCCGTAGATGCAACCTGTGGCAATGGGCATGACACTGAGTTTCTTGCACGACAGGGCTTCGCGCAAATCATTGGCTTTGATATACAAACTCAAGCAATTAATAACACCCAAAAGAGAATTGCATCAGGCCGCTTTACTAACGTAACGCTGCATCAGCAGAGCCATGAGTATTTATCACACTTTATTTGCAACCCAATAAGCTGTGCCATGTTTAACTTTGGTTACCTACCCAACGCTGATAAAAGTATTACAACGCAAAGCGCATCAAGCCTTAATGCGCTCAATCAAATTTTGGAACACCTTGACCCAAACGGGCTTCTTTGCATGATTTGCTATCCAGGGCATAAAGAAGGAATAATTGAAACTAAGAATGTTCGGCACTGGCTTACCCAACTTAATGACCATTGGGATATTAAAGAACACACTTCAAATTCGCCAAAACCTGAAGCACCGGTGCTGTTCACGGTTACAGCAAAACGTTAATACAGCATAAACGCGCTGTATAAATTGTAAGTGCCCCCTGTTTATTCATCCGATTAGTGATTACGTTTCTGATTTTCAGAAACAACCAATGACCGGACGAGCAAAGCTGAGTGGCTAAATTTAAGTGATTCGGTATTGACACACACCTGAGTCCCAGCGCTAAAATGAGGCAATGTCTTTAAACATTCGCAAAATTTTTATACGACTCTCGCTGGTCTGCTATCTAACAGTGTCTAGCATCGCAACATTGCACGCTCTTCCGACGTTTTCCGGCACAACTAACGCTGCCTCAATGGGGTTGACAAACAGCAACCCAAAGACTGAATTGTTACGCCATGATTTCGTTGATATCGGCAACTCACTTGGCACAGACGAGGATTGTCATTCACCACAAAAGCCTCCTTGCCAAACATCCGGCTCTGCCGCTTGCAAAATATTTTGCTCAGTGATGTCTCAGGGGCTCACAAGCAGGCTAGTTCTTCACACAGCAAACGCCGTACCCAGCGCTGTTATTTCAAACATTAAAACCAGCCTATTAAATCGCTTACTTACAATTGACCCACGCCCACCTAAATAACCTCTAACAAAAACGTTTCCATTTTTAATTAATTTGTTAGGAGGGTCAAATGAATACCCCATTTTCCATGTCTAGACGCCGTTTTGTCACTGGCCTGGCTTCATCAACGACGTTAGGTCTATTGAATTCAGCCGGTTTAGGCTCCGCACAAGCTGAGTTTTACCACTCTTCGGCGTTCACAAGAGCGCCAGAACTTTCTGGCACTCGTTACAAGCTGAACATCAATCACACGCCAGTTAATTTTACCGGCTATTTAAAGCAAGCCTACTGCGTTAATGGTTCGGTGCCTTCACCAATTTTGCGATGGCAAGAAGGCGATCGAATCACGTTGGATGTAACCAATCATTTGGCTGTCGACAGCTCCATTCATTGGCATGGAATTATTTTGCCATCAAACATGGATGGCGTGCCAGGCTTGAGTTTTGCGGGCATCAAACCAGGCGAAACATATCGCTATCAGTTTGAGATAAAACAAAACGGCACTTACTGGTATCACAGCCATTCAGGCTTTCAGGAACAACAAGGTATGTATGGAGCGATCATCATAGAGCCTAAAAAACCTGCGCCCTATGTTTATGATCGCGAGCATGTAGTGCTGTTATCCGACTGGTCTGATCAAGACCCACTAGACATTTATGCAAACCTAAAAAAACAGCCGCATTTTTATAATATTGATCAACGAACCTTAGCTGATTTTGCTAAGGATGTTCGAACTAAGGGCCTAGCTCGAACGCTACATCAACGCGCCATGTGGAATAACATGAGAATGTCGGACACTGATTTATCCGACGTCACTGGCCGTACTTATACGTTTTTGATGAATGGCCAAACTCCAGCCTCTGGCTGGGTTGGAGGCTTTAAGCGTGGCGAGACTATTCTGCTGCGATTTATCAATGCCGCCGCCATGACCTTTTTTGATGTGCGTATTCCGGGGTTACGAATGACGGTAGTGGCAGCGGATGGTCAGTATGTACAACCGATTTCAGTGGATGAGTTCAGGTTAGCTGTGGGGGAAACTTACGACGTGCTTGTACAACCCAGCAGTGAACAAGCTTACACCTTGTTCTGTCAAACGATTGATCGCTCTGGTTATGCGCGAGGCACGTTAACAACTGACCCTGAAATGGTTCCGACCGTGCCAGAAATGGACGAGTCACCCACGCTCAGTCATGCCGATATGGGTATGCAACATAACAATCACATTAATCATTTGTTCAATAATCAACCCAGCGACTGTTCGCCAGAGCATGCGTCTATGGGGCACTGTGGTTTGCCCGCCATCACAGCCACACACACAAGCTGTACGCCTGAACACGCTAAGATGGGGCATTGCGAAGTAACACCACAAACGGTTCAGAAAAGAACACCGACGTTTGCCACCGGCAAAGCCGGTTACGGCACGAACAAGCCGCCGTCTTTCGATCTTATTAAAATGGGACCGCACATAGACATGATCGCTCATGCAGCCCAGTACCGGTTAGACGACCCTGGTGTAGGGTTAAGAGACAACGGCCGAAGAGTGTTGACATATGCCGACTTATTTAACTTAACTCCCACCAGCGACCCAAGGGAGCCCGAACGTGAAATCGAGTTGCACTTAACTGGCAACATGAGTCGCTATATGTGGTCGATTAATGGTGTAAGATCCAAAGACGCTGAACCGATCAATCTGAAATTTGGTGAGCGCGTTCGCTTTACTTTGATCAATAACACCATGATGAATCACCCGATGCATCTGCATGGCGTTTGGAGTGAATTGGAAACAGGCGATGAACACTATATTCCTCGCAAGCATACCACCATTGTGCAACCCGGCGCTAAAATCAGTTACTTAGTTACCGCCGATGCGTTGGGTAAATGGGCTTACCATTGCCATCTTTTATTTCACATGCCCAGTATGTTTCGACAAGTACACATTAGCAATCAGGGGCGGTTATGAGACTCCAACTATTAGCCTGCCTGTTGATATTGCCAATGGAACACTCCAAGGCCATGTTTAACGATGACCCTTGGTTAAACAAAGTGGTGTCTGAATTTGAGTATCTAAACACTGAAGGGCAGGGCACTTTCGAGTGGGATATTGACGCGTGGTATGGCCGAGACATCCATAAATTTTGGCTTAAAAGTTCAGGTGAATACGCTGGTTCATCACTCGAGAACGCCAACATCGAACTGGTGTACAGCAAAGCCAGCACGGCTTATTGGGACCAACAATTCGGCTTTCGGCAGGACTTTAAGTCAAACGCTGTAAACCATACACGGCACTGGATTTCGTATGGTTTTATCGGTACTGCACCCTATTTTGTTGACGTGGATGCGCGAGTATTCATCGGCGAAGAATCCAGCAGTCAATTACTGATCGAACTGGAACGTGAATTAATGCTAACTCAAAAATGGGTACTAACCCCAGAATTAGATATTATCGCTAATGGTCGAAGCAATGAGCGTTTTGGAGAAGGTTCTGGGTTGGCCGAAATTGAATTTAGTGTCCGGCTGGGCTACGAAAATAGAGGAAGTTCCAAGCTGCAACCCTTTGTCGGTATAACGGCGACTCAGCTTTTCGGAGCGACCAAACGTTTAGCACGAACGCAAGCCGAAAATAGCAGTGAGGTTTCCATTATGCTCGGTTTGCACTCTTGGTTCTAAGCCGGGTTCTAAGCCGGGTTCTAAGCCGACTGAGATCAAAAGCCACACACACAACGGGGGGGGTTCCCAATACCAGACCTTGTTTGACCCGGCCTGATATTTGTCACGCCAGTGTCATTGTCAAACTAGCGATGATAATTGAGGCTCTAGCACGAATTCTCAAGCTAGACGTCACCACAAACATCAAGGTATCCACCAATGCAAACCATAATACTTTAGAAGGGTTAGGTCATTGGAACTGGACATATTGTGCGTAGCGCAGTAATGCCCTGCCATAACGTTCACTCAATGATTTTGATTAATTGACCTGGCTTCGGCTCGCCACTTGGATAGAGATCATTAATCAACCTAATCTGCGCCTCTGCGTATTCGTCCAAGTTAGATTGTTTTGCTAATGAGGCAACGGTGTCGCCGCGCTTGGTTTTTATGAGTTTGATTTTGCGGCCTTCAGCCAATTTACGTTCGCTGTCTTTTAAACGGCGCACGCTTTTAGCCACATCGAAAAATTCTTGCGTTGGCAGTTGAGTTTTACCCATCCCCGAAAGAACGTAGGCTTGATTGCCGCGCGTCACCATTGCCACACGCAGGTTTCGTTGTTGCCCTGAACGTTGGTCGCTCACGGTTGCTACGCCCGCCACTGCCTGATCTTCGTTGGTTTGCACGTTTCTCGCATCTCTAAACTGTGGAAACTTGGTACCTAAATAACGCACGCCATCAACCGGTGGTGCCACTGAATCCATTTGCATCTGGATCATTTTTGAACCATCAGGTGCTAGCGCCGCCAGCACCGACGGCGTGTTTTGTAAACGCCAGCCTTGAGGGAACTCGATGAACAGATCTAAGTCTTTATGATAGAACTTGTTGCCTCGAGTGATGCCTTGCTTTTCGCCTTCGCCGTAGGCCATACCATTAGTTAAACGTAAAAAGCGGCCATCATCAGGTTCAGGCTTAGTGGTGTCACGCAAACGATCCGCCGCGGCAATAACTTCTTGCAAACGTTGATCGTTTTTAGGGTGTGTGGAAAATAAGTTGTGATAACCCTGCACTTGGCGCCCTTCTTTTCGAGCCCGCTCGGCAGCAAACAATTCTTGGTCTTTGAGAATGCCAATCACACCCACCATATCGTCAGGCGAATAATTGTTTTGCGCAATATACTCGGCCCCTAAACGATCTGACTGCAATTCCTGTTTGCGGCCATACCCACTTATTAGGGCTCCTCCTAACATTTGCGAAGCTTGAGCCAACCCACCACTGCCAGTGCCAATAGCCACCGCCGCCGTGGCCAAACCACCCAATTGGGCTTGAGCCGCACGTTGTGCCCCATGAGCCGCTGTTACGTGGCCGATTTCATGCCCAATCACACCCGCCAGGTGTGCTTCTTTGGTCATGTAGGCCATAATTCCGCGGGTAATATAAATATAACCGCCAGGCAAGGCAAAAGCATTGACCTGAGGGCTGTCGAGTAGCGTAAAGGTGTATTCAAGGTTAGAGCGGTGGCTCTTGGCTGCCAATTTTTGGCCGATGTCATTCACGTAATCCTGTAACTCAGGGTCATCGTAAACCGAATATTCTTGCAATATCTTCGGATGATTCGCCCGCCCTGTGTTAACTTCCCAACTTTCGGACATCGCCAATTGCCGTTGCCCTGTCACAGGGTTAGTGGTGCAGCCCTGTAACACACCAAGAACCACACACACAGAAACGATACGTGCGAAAAAATGCCTAGACATATTTACCTCAAAATATAAAACGTTACGTTTACGCACCTACTGTGCTTTTACCATGTTCAGCAAGACAAGAGGCTGAATCATTAAATGATATCAGTCGCTAGCCGCTAACCAATGTCACTATTTTGTTAATACGCGCTTGCCTTCTACCCAACTGAGAATGGGCTCCCATTCTTTCATGTCAGGTTTGGCGTCACTGAGTGACATTTCAAATATGCCCACTCCGCTGTCAGCGGCTTTAATGTAATTTTGTGAATTTCTTAATGCACCAATAAAAGGCACATCCAATGCTTTTAAGAACTTTGCCAATACCTTATAAGAGGCGTAGTTTTTATGAGCCCGATTTGCCACCACGCCCAAAATCGCATTTGAATTGCCATCACGAGTATGGCCAAGAATGTCCGCTACGAACTTAGCCGCAACACGCATATCAATAGCACTGGGCATCACAGGAATGATAACCACATCCATTAATTCAATGAGCTTGGCCACTTTTTTGCTATCCGTTCGCGCAGGGCAATCGTAAATCACCCGTTCAGTCTCTTCGTCTGGGTGAATCTTGCCTTTCAAACCATTAAAGCCTTGAATTGGGTTTTCGCTTTTTGGCCGCACTTTAAGCCATTCCATGCTCGATTGTTGCGGATCCAAGTCGACAATGGCCGTTGGAATATCCCAAACAGAATAATACGTTGCCAGATTTGTGGCAAGGGTGGTTTTACCACAGCCACCTTTCGGATTCACAACCAAAATTGAACGCATTTATCTCTCCTGTTGATGGCTTTCTGCAGCATGATATAAGCGCAGCAACTAACTATCTTATTTAGTCTTTAGTGTCGCGAGCATACTATTTTTTCAATTTGTTGCCAAATAAGCACGTAATCCAATTTTATAAATTTAGTTAATTCAGGCACAAATAAAGACGATTCTAAACAGTTAGAACGTCAATAGGCCAATGACATTGCAATTCACTCTATAAATTAAGAAGGGTTAATTGTCGATGCATGCTGAATACTTAAGCCCACTGACGGCCGTTGTTGTTCGTCATCGGGCAGTAAAATCATCTCAGCAAATGCCGCACCAAAATTGAGCCCTTACGATTTTGACTACACTCGTTTGCTCGCTTCGTTTAGAAGCTGATCAATGCGCGGTAAATTCTTCGGCAATGGTTGACGACCGCCTAATTTTTTACGCGTATGCAAGGGCACCGTGAGCTTCTCAGATTTAGGGGCTTGTTCGGCGTTTTGAGCTTCAGCCTCATCAAACAGCTCGTTTTGCAGTGAGCGTAAGTCTTCGTTGAGCTTAGCGAAGCGCCGATGCCGCAAACTAAAATACTTTGGGTTCAAGCCATTACGCCGACAAAACTCCACGGCACTCAGGCCGCTGCTCGCCTGTTCATTAACTAAATCTAACCACTGTGCTTTATTTTGCCTGATCATTGTTTGCTCCTGATTAAAGTCAGAAACATAATTTTGATCTTGTTACTACGCTAGGGGGGCGGTTACTTGGCACTTACTCCGAATCTAGCTCAACCAGAACATCAACTCATAAAGGCTACTAAATTCGAGCAGCGTGCGTAGACCTGTGTTTTCGAACAAGTACCATTGATTGCAAACGAGTGTTGTAATTTTGTTATCACCACTCAAACCTTGACACAAATAATCAAAGCTTGAGTTACTAACTATGATACTAGAAGTCTCTAGCTAATTGGCTTGCGTCACTCGTATTTGTTTGCTTGTACTCCGGCCTGAGTCATCCACTGCCAAGACCTGAAAATGTCCGGGTCTTGAATCCCACAGTAACGTGGTGCCATTCTTTGTGCTGCCGATGTAGGCTTGGTCGATAAACCAATGCACATTAGTCACATCGGAATCTACGATCGCTTTAAGCGGGATTTGCCGAGCATTCTTTGATGCCAATCTGACCACATACTCAATCGTTCTTTGAGGCGAAGTAATTACTGGCTTTCGACCTGAATTGCTTTTATCAACAAGGTTGCAGTTTGCTTCATAGGCAGGTGGCGTATTTAGAGAAATACCCGCTTGATTAAAAATGTGTAGAAAGTCAGATGGCCAAAATTCGTAGATTTTCATCTCTGTCACACCCGGTTGCCGGAAGCAGGCTCTTAAGCCTGTTTGCATATTAATGGGTATCGACCGATAAATATTGGAAACTTTGATTGGAGATACACCCGGAATAAACCACGAGACAACTGCGGAGCCACAGTGCTTTTGGTAAAGGTCTCCGGTCTTATCGCACACGTCGACTTGCTTGAGGTTAAGATGTTCAATAGTGACTAAATCACTCACTTGCCAGCCTTGCCTATCTTGAACACTATCAAATAAGGAAAACAACAAAGGCCCAGCTGCGGTTCGACCGACGAAAGCTTCGTTGCCTTCACCGTCAAAATTACCAACCCAAACAACCAACACGTAAGGGCCAGAAACACCAACCGCCCAGGCATCGCGAAACGCCCATGAGGTACCTGTTTTCCATGCCACTTCGTTACTTCTCGCGCCACTGCCTCTCAGTGCTAATACTTCTGGCGGCGGATTTTCTTTGAGCATATCTAACACTAAATAACTCGACTCTTTGCTCAAAATTCGTGAACTCTCAGGATTAATATCGTCAGACAAATCTACGGCTTTAATCGGTTTCATCACACCTTGGTTGGCCAGCGCTGCGTACAGTGATGCCAACTCAAGCATAGTTACTTCACCCCCCCCTAAGGCCAGCGCTAAGCCGTAGTGTGATTCTTGTTTGAGTTCCCCAATGCCCGCTTGTTGCAAAAACTGATAGAACGAGCGACCAGTTAATCTTGACTGCAAATCGACCGCTGGCACATTACGACTTTCAATCAACGCATCTTTGGCCGAGATGGGCCCCAGAAAACGCTTATCGTAATTCTCGGGAGTAAAACCACCAAATCGCTGCGGCGAATCTTTTAATAAGGACATTGGGTGAATCAAGCCTTCATCCATCGCAAGCCCATACACGAATGGTTTTAAGGTTGAGCCGGGGGAGCGCTTAGCGGTTGCACCATTGACTTGACCTTGTACACTCTTATCAAAAAAATCAACCGAGCCGACCATAGCCTCTATCGACATTGTTTGATAGTTCAACAACAACGCCGACGCGTTGTTGATCCCAACAGACTGTTTAGTTTGAATATAGTGTTTTAGCCCTCGTTCTAATTTTTTTTGCGTTAGTAGATTCAATGACGTTGTCACCACACCACTGTCCCATCGCGAGCGCTTACTACCAACATAATCTACGAAGTGCGGCGCTAAAAAGGGTAACTCATTCGGTGGACGAACGGTCAATGGCAATTCTATTTGCCCTATTTTTACGGAATCCTCGGGGTACTCTTGAATCCATCGGTTAAACAAACGTTTTCTTGCGCTGAACAAATCAAAGGAGTTTGATCTGGCTGGGTTGCGCTTGTTGGGGTTCTGCGGTACCACTGCCAACGTAAGCGCTTCAGGCAAACTCAACTGGCTCGGTCTCTTATTAAAATAAATTAAACTAGCCGCGGCGACGCCTTCTATGTTTGCACCATAGGGCGCTAGATTTAGATAAAATTCCAGTATCTCGTCCTTACTGTAGTGCTTAGAGAGTTGAACCGCCCGCGCTATCTGATGCAGTTTACCAAATACATTGTTGCTTGAAATTCCCCACCGCAAGCGAGCCACTTGCATTGATATTGTGGACGCACCAATTCGTCGGTCGCGCACTACGTAGGTTTGCCATGCGGCTCGTATTAAGGCGCCAATGTCTACGCCACTATGCGAGTAGTAGTTTTGGTCTTCATACAAAACAGTGGCTTCAATCATGGTAGTCGCGATTGCCGATAACGGCTGGTAAAGCCGGTAGCGGTCGTCATTGGCCAAACCAAGGCGCAATAATTTTCCCTCTCGATCAAAATAGGCACTTGAATACGGCGTGTAGTTTATTAACTCTGGGCGCGGCACCAAGTAATACGCCAATGCTAAAATGATTACCAACGACGCCGACAAGCCTGTGCCAGCAAAAGCGAGCTTCTTAGCTACCTGCACCAGCGATCTAACACCAGGCAGCGCACTCATGGTTTAGCCGTTACAATAAAACGAGAAGCCTCCGTATTTGCTCTCACGGAGCGGTCGTACATTGATTCAGCGTAAGATGGTGGCACTATAAACTCGCCAGAAGCCGTAAGCTTCACTTTATAAGACAACTCGGTAACATGATTATCAAAGCTGCCGTAATAAATAACTCTGTCTTCACGAATATCAACGTAGTCAGCACGCCAGTTGTAAGCCGTTCTTGGCACCGAATCGCGAACCACCTCAAAACCGCCTGGCAGTAAGTCGACAATAGCGATGTTACTGAGCGGCTTTGAGCCAAGCGCCCTTACCTTTAAACGCACGATGATTTCTTTACCCTGTTCAAAACTGCTCACAGTCTTGCCATTTTCATCAGTAAAGTCACGAAAAATCTCGATGCCTTCTTTTATGGCTTGCTTTGGTGGGTTACGACTAAAACCCGACTGCACGTTTAAATAGAACAGCGGTGTTTCGCCATCAACATGCAATTCTTTAGTGTCTACTGGGTAATTAGCCGTCATAAATGGCGTCGCCAACGCTTCGAGTATCCTTTTGTTCTTCTGGGTATCTGTGGCAGCGAAGTTGATATTCTCGATTTTAGCGTCAGGCAGAGCCAGTTGGCTATAGGCGCCAATCGCTAAAATTGAATACGCCGAAGAGATAGTATTGTATTGGCCTTGATAAATTCGTTCACTGAGCGTTAGCACTTTTTCACCTCCCAAACTCAGCGCTCGCTTAGAAAAATGTTTTGATAACAGATAGATATATTGCGCATCCATTGCCAAGGATGAATGAAAATCATCCAGTACCTGGTTGTGGCCATTATCAATTTTATAGTCCTTGATTAGTCGTGCAGCATCGCTGTCGTTTTGCAATAGCTTATAGGTAGCAGCCATGTAAACCGACAGAATATCGTTACGCCACATAGCAGATTTATCTTGCGATAGGCTTTCTTCAAGATCGACCAGATAGTTACTGGTGACGTCACCGAGCCGAGTCAGTAAGTAAATCGCGTTAGCACGATCGCGCTGCTGCCCAAGCTCAGTTTGATGTCGTTGCACATAGGTTTGTAAATATTCTTTACCGCGTACAAGCAAAGAACTTGGCACGGCATAACCCAACTCGTTGGCTTCGATCAAAAAATGCATCGCATAAATAGTGGGGTACTCGACAGAACGCTGCGACCCAGGCCAGAATGAGAACCCCCCGTCGGCCATTTGCCGTTCACGAAGCCTGTCAATCAAATAATCAAAGTGGAGTTTCACATTCGGTAAATGCGCCGAATAAGCTGGGTGAGCCAATAAGCCCACAACAGGGAACACTTTACTAACGATCTGCTCCGTGCAACCATGCGGATAGGTTTCAAGATATGCACTTAAACCATCAACAACCATTAAGGGGCTAGCCGACGCCGAAACAGACTGCTTAGCTAAGTCTGGATAAACAGTGCGCGGCAAACTTAAATCGAACGAACCGCTTTTACTGTAGCCCCCTTTGACATCAGTGATATAAGGGGTGGCGGGGCGTACACTTAAGCCCGCACTGCGCGTGAGTTGCTCGTCCTTGTAACTCGCTGTAAACGACAACTCGGCCGCACCAAGACTTTGTTTTGCACGCACACGGAAGGTTAACCTGCCTTCGCTACCTTCATCTATCGATAGTAGGCTTGCAGGCTCACCCATAATTTCTAAGTGTTCACTGGTCGACGCTGTGAGTTGCACTGAGGCACCTTTACCTGAACCTTCAATAATATTTGCCACACCGACGGTAACATCAAACTCGTCACCGGGAGCAACCATATTAAGCACGTTCGGGGAAATCACAAATGGGCCTCGAACAATAGTTGATGTACTTTCTACGCCCAAGGCTTCATCTGCCACGGCAACCGCCATCACGCGCAACTCACCCGAGAAGGTGTTTGGTATCTCAAAGTTTACACTCTGACGAGACTTATCTGCATCATAGATACCCGACCAAAACACGGCCGGCTTATCTTTTTTTCTAGAAAACGGGTTTAAGTTTTTAGCAAGTGCTGCACGCGATCCACTGCCGCCTCCGCTGGCCGATAGCTGTTTGACCAAATCAAAATCAGGTAAGATCAAATCAAGTATTTGCAGCGTTTCAACACCCAGCGCTCGCTTCTTTAAAAAGTGCGCCAACGGCTCAGGTGTTTGATAATTAGCGACTTGCAAAATGCCCTCATCCACCGCAAAGATTGCAATCCGAGATGGTTTTGAAACGCTGTACGTTATCTCCATGGTCTTGCCTGGGCGCACCAGAGGAGCAACACCAATATCTATATCAAGCTGTCGTTTACTGCGGTCAATAGAGAATGGTTGAACCGCATAGCTTAGTGGGCTTGTAAAAATTTCTTCGGAGCTAACGTCGCGCGCAAACGAGACATTAATGTAAGCCGTTCCTTCAATATCGCTGGGCAGTTTAATCTGTTGAACACTGCTCTGCTGCGCTGTTTTAAACCACTTAAACTGATGCACTTTATCCGTTTCTACCGTGATCAGCCCAGCACCAGCATAAGGAGCTTTAATGCTCATTTCAATTAACTCGCCAGGACGATAGTCGGACTTATTGAGTGTCAATCGCAACTCCGCGTTTTTATCAATCTTGCCAGCCATGTCAGCGAAGCCAGCCACACTATATTCCACTCTGGACATGCGACGATTACCATCATCATACACCTCAAGTGCGAAATCCCCAGGTTCATTGCTATTAATAGCATAGCGATATCCATCACTTGGTATGTCCAGGGGCGAACTCGATACTTCTCTCTCTTTTTTAATGGTCTGATATTTATAGGTGCCGTTCGACTGTTTTACCAAGGTCGACACCTGTTGTATCTCTATCAACTTCAAGGTAAGACCGTTAGCATTAAATTTGTTTAGCGTTTTATCAACGCTAATAAAATCAATGCTGCGCTCACTATTGGCTTTAATAAAACCAAGACTACCATCGGCTTTATAGCCGACAATGTACTCAAGCGGCGAAATCAATATGGAATTAAACGCTTTAACACTGCGACCGCCCGCTTGATCAAAGCCCTCAACTGTAAAATTTAAACGGTATGTTCCGTTATTGAACTTGGATAAATCGATGTCGTAACGAGCTTTCCCGTTTACATCGGTACGCTGTTCTGGTAGCGACTCATTAAGCGATAGCGGCTTATTTTCAGTATCAAAATGTTGCTCAGTAAAACGATAATCTTTGAATTTGTCAAAGCGGAAATTAGTGGGCGTGATGTTCACAAAAGCACCTAACTTTCGATCTTGTGCCGCCGTACCAAATAAGTTGTTTAGCGTGATTTGCGAGCTTACTTGTTCGGATGTATTCCAACCGATATCAGACACACCCTCTAACTGACTTTGAATGCGCATTGTGTCCGGTTGAAATTCTTCAACTTTGAAGCCTACGCTACCAATTTGTGAGCCTCGATAACGACCATCGCGAACCAAGTGCAAACTTGCAGTGTGTTGACCCGTGTCTGATGTCGCTTCAGTCGCGTATTGAAAATCGGCAAAACCTTTTTTAGGTAAATTGAAACGACTGACTTTTACCTCTTTATTGCGTGGCCCCCTAATTACAACTTCTAACGGAATGCCTTCTACATTACTCAGATCGTCGTTCTTAACAATCATACCCAGATTCACTATTTCACTTGGTCGATAAATACCTCGATCACTGAATAAAAATCCTTTAAGTGACGCTTCGCCATCTCGCCTGGAGCGAACGCCTCCGATATCGAATTTAGAGAGGTTGATTTGCCGTGACTGTCGTTCAAATGGAATAAACGACATATCTTGATCGGTCTTTACAATGTAAACCGTTGGTGCTTTCTCTTCATCAAAGCCCTTGGTCGACCCGAATGCAACATGCCCGCGCGCATTGCTAACCGCGCTCATAATCGCCACGCCATTACGGCCTAACAACTCGACCTTGGCACCGGCTACCGGCATGCCATCGGCGATTGATTGAATGAATACGTCGTGTGACTGATCGGCATTATCTTTAACAATTAAGCCAAGATCGGTTACTAGAATCAAACGCTTATCTTTAAGATGACTAGAGGCATAATTTCGAGTTTTATCCCAATCAGCAACGTCGACAAAAAACAAACCGAAACGCTCCTCTGCGCTTGCCAGATACTCGCTTAGATCAAATGAAGAATGATTAGCTTGTTTAGGGTGCGTTTGTTTTAGTGAAACAATTTTAGATTCATATTCAACCAGGTCTGCCTGATTAAAGTTCCAACTCTTGAAAGCAGGGCTGGTAATATCACCATTGGTTTGGCTAACCAAATGATTAATTTTCCCTTTCAATACTTTGCCTACAGAATATTTAAGATCAGACACACCACGGGTAACAACACTTAGCTTATGATTGCCGCTGTGAGTAAGCACCGACCCATCACCCACCAACTTTACTTCTTTAGGGTAACTTGGCGCGCGCACTATATTTTGGTAAGGCGATGCATGAACAAACTTATTGACCGACGTCAGCTGCTCATCAATATTTAGATATAGCTGTGCTGACTCTGGCACGTCGATCACAAAATTATAGACCTTAGAAGAATCGCGCTCATTGGCAATTTGGGCAAAGCTCACTTGGGTGCTGGCGCTTAAGACCTCGTCATCAATGTGGCTTAAACTCGCCCGTGGACGCCCCCCGTGCTTATCCCTCATTGGCAATTGAAAGAGCGACAATTTGCTGAGCAGTTCTTGTTGGTCGATATAATCAGTGAACTCCAAGGTCAATACTTGCTCAGGCTGATCAAGCGAGTTTCTGACAATGCTCGTATGCGCGCGTTGTACCTTAAGAAAACTGTAGATATCCGGCACCAATACCTTGCCTTTCACACCACTAATGCTCGCCTCACCACCTAAGATGGTTTTGACACCACGGTCAACGATGAACTTCATGTAGCTAGGCTCGGTTGGCAAACTCACAGGGGCAGATTGCAAATACGCAGTGCGTCGATTTTCATCGTAAGACACACTCACCTCGTAGACTTTACTGAAGTTTGAGTCGGGCGCTCCTTTCGGTTGCAAACCCATTGATAAACGACTCTCAAACGACTCTTTTTCAACAGGGTGAGAAAACTTCATTGTCGCGACCACGCGACGAACCGAGATATCTTTAGGGTCTTGATAAAACTCGCTGCTCGAGACCTGAATTTCAAGAGGTTTTGTGGTGAAAGAAGCGCGTTGTGACGACAAGATAGTTTGGTCAGTAAATGCTGAATTTTCGAACGTAACTGTATAATCAGTGCCTGCCGGCCAATCAGTCTCCGGCACAAATTGCATGCGGCGATCATCAAGCCATGTCCAGCGCCCCTCTTTAAGCGGTGACAAAGCCACCCCGGCTTTGATCTCTTGGCCAACCAAATCAATACGCGCCACCGACGGCGCACCCTCTGGGGCCAACTGGTTCTCCCTTAGCGCCGCAAAGTCGTATGAAAAGTTAATAAACAATGGACTGGGTTTAGAATCAACATTACCTTGAGCAAGAGTGGGTGGTTCAACCACGGCCATAACCGACACTGGCTTAGGCCGTGAATCCACATACCAGTAAATAAAACAGACCATGATACCGCCTAGAACTAACCCAAAAAATAGCTTGCGATAACGATTAATCCAAGTACAAAGATATCGCAACCATGACGGTGCATCCCAACTGAAACGACCAGTAATAAGCGCTATTAATCTAAACGGTAACAATAATAGTGCTTTCATCTTTATCTTCACTCTATTTTCTCTCGACAAAGCCGGGAGCTTTAGTTTATGAACCGCTCAAAGCGGTTGAAGGGAATCTATGGTTTGGTAAGGCCTGAGTTTCCTAGACACTTTCCTGCTTCAAAAAATATCGTTACTCGTAGACCTTTGGTGATACACGATCATTGTGAGTATGTCTGCGCTTCGGGTTGTAGAACATCTCAATATAGTTAAACACATCCGCTCTTGCATCGTCACGGGTTTTGTAGATTTTGCGTCGGATTTTCTCCTTCTTTAAGTTCGAGAAGAAGCTCTCTGCAACGGCATTATCCCAGCAGTTACCCCGTCGACTCATACTTGGCTCAATGTTGAGTGTCTTGAGTAACTTTTGACAATCACGACTCGTATATTGTGAACCTTGGTCTGAGTGAAGCATAACCCCATTGGTCGGCTTACGCCGCCAATAAGCCATCGTCAGCGCGCTCAACACAAGATCATCAGTCATGCGTGAGCTCATCGACCAGCCAATGATGTTACGCGCATATAAGTCCATAACGACAGCGACAAACAAAAAACCTTCATAGGTCTTAATGTACGTAATATCACTGACCCACCACTGATTCGGGTGTTCAACTTCAAACTCGCGATCAAGTGTGTTTGGAATCTGAGTATGCGGCTTGCCGGTGTACATGTTTTTAGGCTTACCATATCCTCGCTGAGCTTCGATATCCGCTTGTCTCATGAGGCGCAACACACGGTCTCGGCCACATGGAATCTTCGCTTCCATCAGATCCAGATGAATGTTGCGATAACCAGAATAGCAGCCGCTCTCAAGCCATAATTGTTTAATAAAACCCGTGAGCCGCTTATCTTCAACCTCTCTGCGAGACTCTGATTCACGCAGCCAATCGTAGTAGCCACTGGGGTGAACGTGCATCGCACTACAAAGCCGTCGAACAGAATACTCAGCGCTGCGAGCTTTTATGAACGGGTAGCGTTCTTTGACTCGCCTGCAAAGAACACCGCGGCCTCCTTTAAGAT
>CALJWL010000023.1 GCA_937974565.1 uncultured Arenicella sp. | reverse complement strand
GACATAAGAACCGTTCAGGAATTACTAGGGCACACTGATGTTAAAACCACTCAAATATATACCCACGTAGTTGGGCAACATTACGCTGGTACAAGCAGCCCATTAGATCGAATGAAGTCTCCGTAATTATCAATCACGTTGAACGAATTGCGTATTCTCGGGCCGACTGGTTATGTTAATGGATGAACGTCTAAAAGCTGAAAACTCCACACAAAAATGGGTCTTCAGTGCCCAAAACGATCATTCGTAAAAGTAGGGCGACTTTTTTGTACAAAAATTCATTCACAAATTATATGTTCATACCCCCATGTGCCCGGCTTTCCGATAACATTCAACGTCAACCGATTTCAAGATAGCGAATGCCAAAATCAAAACAAGGCGCTTGCCCATTGTGTCAACGCAGCACAGCACTGACCTTTCATCACTTAATACCTCGCAAAGTACATCGGCGGGCGCATTTTAAAAAGCACTTTAGCAAAACCGAACTCAATCTGGGGATCAATATCTGCCACACCTGCCATAGCGGCATCCACCGTTATTACGATGAAATGTTTCTCGCTAAAAATCTGTTTAGTTTAGAAGCGTTGACGTCAGACCCAGAGCTAGCAACGTTTTTCAATTGGGTATCCAAACAACGCATCCGTTAGACATCAACGGTCACGGATGCGCTTGCCCTAACGAAAACAACAAGCACCCTCGCTTGACTGGCTTGCGCAACCGAAGCCATTACACTTCTGATCTTTTTTACCTTGACCACGAGCCGCATTCCTCTAATCTTAGAACAAGACAAGCCAACAGATGAACAACGGCAAGCGCTTTTTACGATTCTTCGCGAACAGGTTCAACAGTTCGACGGTGCATTTTCCTCAGAGGCGTGAGAGTGACACGTTAAATTCTGTCTGGGTTAGAAGCGATCACGAAACATTGAATGCGTGATTAATTCCATTAGAAACGCAGATGCGAGAAATAGTACGATGAGTCAACGAGTATTAAGCACATTCATGCAACGTTTTGACCAGCTGCCCAATTCGCTGCCGATATTTCCGTTGCCGAATGCCTTATTGGTTCCTGGTGGGAAACTACCGCTGAATATTTTTGAACCCAAATACCTTAATATGGTCAAAGACGCGTTAAAAAACGACGCGCTTATCGGCATGGTGCAACCAAAACCCGGGCCGAAAACCATTCGCGAGGCCAGCACTCCCAGTGTTTACGAAATTGGCTGTGCTGGACGCATTACCGACTACTCAGAAACCGAGGACGGAAGATTGGAGATCATCCTGTCAGGTTTATGCCGATTCGCCATCAAAAATGAACTAAGCAGCCTGCGCGGCTACCGTGTGATCGTGCCCGATTGGAGTGCATTCAGTAATGACTACGATGAAATCACCGAGCCATCCAAAGCCTTGATTGATGCATTTAACAGCACCTTAAGGCGCTTTTTAGATGGGCATGACATGCCAGCCGATTGGGATTTATTCAACAAGCTCAGTACTTCAAACTTGGTGAACAGTCTGATGAATGTATTACCGATTGATATACCTGAACGACAGATATTACTGGAAGCCGACACATTGGAAAGCCGAGTGATCGCATTTACAGCGATCCTTGCTGGTACCATTTCTAACTCTCAGACCCGCCACTGATATACGGCGTCTGTTTGTTGACTAACTGGCCGACCTTTTAGAGCTTTCATCTATTGGCCTCAATGCGGGTGGGCTGCGTTTTGCCAAGCCCTTTTCAGGGCACTAAAACACAACATTATAGGGCAATTCTCTCATTTTCCCAGCCGTTATCACCCAGCCAAAAGCGTCGACGCATGTGCGGGCTTTGCGCCAGAGATAAAAGCTCCACTTCTGAAATTGTCATGCTTAACAGCGCAAAATAATCCGGAGGTGTTGCACTCGCGGCTAACTCTTTTGCGTCTTTCGGTTCTTGCCCCATTGCATCGCAAAAAAAAGAGGCCCGAACACTCAGTGACATGGCGTTCCACAAGGCACGCCGCGGCTCTTGATCGACGGCGCTTGAACCCAAGCAGGCCATTGTTCCTGACAACCGGTATTGCTCACGTGCTTCGCTAAAATACCATGCAACCTGAACACGATTGTCCGTAATGACTTGTTTTACCTTGTCGCTGCGTAAGTCGGTTGCCATAAATAGGCGATCGCTATTATCGGAAAAACCGCGAAATACAAGGGTCCGCACTTGAGCCCCTCGATCGTCATCAAACGTGGCCAACTGTAAATACGCCGCCGTATTCACATTGTCAGCCAAGCTGACAGCACGATCAATCAGGCCACGCCATTCAATGTTGTTTTCTGTGTTTGTCATGGACCCTAACCGCGTTTAATACGCCTTAAGAGGCGTGCGTTTGCTGTCTCCACTTTTTGTATCTTTTGACTTGTTTACGCACCTTAATGCGATCTTTAAGGATGGCCACCACTGGGTTGGCCTTGGGCTGAGACGCTTTACCCAAAGACGCCCGCTTTAACTGATGCTTAGTGAGTGACATGGTGGCCAGCGCAGCCAAGGTTTTGTTTTTCCAGTCAATGCGCGGAATCACCACCTCTAAATGCGTATCGTGAGCCCATTGACTCGGCAAGTCAGGATAATACGCTAACGCCGTCGCCATACCCAACATGTCCACCGCGGGTAGCTCGCCAGCAGGTTCTAGAGCGCTCTGAGCAACAGAGCGACGAACGATTCCACCGGTCACCATGACCGGCATGACGGCTTGCGCCGCAATGTCTCTGGCAAAATCAATAAAATAAGCTTCACGCCGCCCTGTGCTGTTCTGCGCTGGATTACCCTGCATCGCTGGGCTTTCGTAAGAGCCACCCGACAGTTCAAGTAAATCGATGCCCAGTTCGTTCAACTCGCCGACCACCCATTTTGCATCTTCAGCATCAAAGCCACCTTTTTGAAAGTCGGCCGAGTTGAGTTTCACACTCACGCAAAAGTCGGCTGCAACAGCAGCACGCACGCCCCGCACTACTGACAACAGCAATCGCGCTCGATTTTCCAGCGAACCGCCCCATTCATCCGTTCGGCGGTTTACTAATGGGGATAAAAACTGACTGATCAAATACCCATGGGCCGCGTGAATCTGCACGCCGGTAAAGCCCGCCCGCTGAGCCAACAGCGCGCTATTAACAAAGCGACCTATAATTTCCTCAATCTCATCGACCAACAAAGCACGAGGTTGCGCGAACATCTTAGAAAATTTACCTAGATCCAAGGCCACATCCGAAGGAGACAAAGCTTGTTCGCCCAAGTTTGCGTAAACTTGACGGCCCGGATGGCTGATTTGCATCCAGCAATGAGTGTTATTGTGAAGCGCTGCTTTGGCCCATTTAGCAAAGCACTCAAGATGCCGGTCATCTTGCAACACAACGCCCCCGGCACCCGTTAACGCATTTGGCGCCACCATTACATTACCCGTAAGAATCAAACCGGCCCCACCGTTTGACCATTGCCTATAAAGCCTATTCAAGCTGGGCCCAGGCCGTTGACCATACTCGGCCATATTTTCCTCCATCGCCGCCTTGCAGATACGATTCTTGATAACGGCGCCATTAGGCAAGGTGATTGGGCTAAAGAGTGCTGAATTGATCATTGTGTTTATTTGATTTTAGAGTGATTGCGATGGAAATCGCTGATTTCTTACACCCAGAGTATCAGAACACGAGTGACAATCCACTGCTTTAATGGATATTATGGGGCCTAACGAGCGTGTAGAGTACTAGCACTTTGGCTAACTTTAGTTGCTTATCAAAACCTTATTCTGGAGAAAACCATGAACTCAGTAACGCGAGTCAAACTCACTGTTTTGCTGGCCAGCCTAATCGCTGTACTGGCTGGCCCAACGCCGGTTAGCGCGGCTCATCATAGTCATAGCGAGGGCCAAACACAACGCGCTGTTTTAATCACTGGCGCCAGCTCTGGTTTAGGTCTCAAGATGACTCAAACATTGAGCAAACATGGTTTTTTTGTTTACGCCACAGCCAGAAAAAAGGCCGATCTTGATCGTTTGAACGCAATGGAAAACGTTGAGGCGATCAAACTTGACGTGCTAAAGCAAAATGAAATAGACGCCGCCGTAAAACAAGTCAAAGAGGGTGGCCGAGGTTTATACGGTTTGATCAATAATGCCGGTGTGGCCATATTTGGCCCCATGATTGAAGTGCCAGTGGCGCAACTGGATTATCAACTGGACGTAAATGTGCTTGGCCCTTACCGAGTATTGCAAGCATTCGCGCCGATGATCATTGAAAGCAAAGGCCGAATTGCCACTACCGGCTCTATAGCCGGCACCATCGGCAGCCCGCTTTACGGCCAGTATGCGATGAGCAAACACGCCATTGAGGCATTTACCGACAGTCTGGCTGCCGAGATGCAACTCTTTGACGTACACGTCAGTGTGATTGAACCTGGAAGTTACGCGTCCAATATTGGCAACACCGCCAAAAATCGTATTCTTAAAAAAGGCTACTGGCCAGAAGACACTTATTACAAAGAAGAACGTGCAGGAACACTTCATTTGCTAGGTCAAGTGGATAAAGGGGCTGACCCTCAGCCTGTCGCGAATGCAGCGCTGGATATTATGCAGAGTGAATCACCGAAAGCTCGTTACATGGTTGTGCCGAACGAACAACAAGCCCAAGTCACCTTACGAACCCAAATGCGAAGATTATTACAGCAAAACCAAACTCAACAATTCAAATACGACAACGAGACGTTGGTAAAAATGCTGCAAGAAGAAATGGGTAAATTAGCTGAGTAAACCGACTAAAACTAAAAAGCCACCACCCAAATTTAGATTTTAGCCGAATGAGCGAGTTTGTTAACTATTTAGGCGAGTTATTTGTCGAGTTCGGAGACATTCACAGTCGTAGAATGTTCGGTGGGCACGGCATTTACCATCAGGGTTTGATGTTCGGTTTGGTTGCCGACGACGAACTCTATTTAAAAGTAGATACGCATTCACAAACGGCGTTCATCAACGCTGGCTGTGAGGCGTTTGAATACATTAAGAATGGCAAGCCATTTAAAATGTCTTACTATGCGGCCCCTGAAGCGATATTCGATGATCCGGAAATTGCTCGAAAATGGGCGAGCCTTGCGTTCGATGCGGCGCTTAGAGCCGCATCGAAAAAGACATAACACCTTTGGCTATTCGGCTTGCAGCTTGTCTTGTGTGCGAAGTTCAAAATCACTGGCGTCATGACGTTCGGCTAACTGACCATCTAAATCACCCCACACTCGATTAACCATCTTGCCACGTTTAACCGCCGGTCGTTCTGCGATTTCCTTGGCCCAACGCATTACGTTACTATAGCTGTCGGCCTCTAAAAACTCAGCAGCGGTATACACCACGTTTAAAACCAATGCACCGTACCAAGGCCAAATTGCCATGTCCGCAATAGTGTATTCATCACCGGCAATATAGCGATTATCCGCCAGCTGTTTATTCAACACATCTAACTGCCGTTTTACTTCCATGGTAAACCGGTCAATGCAATATTCAATTTTCATCGGTGCATAAGAATAAAAATGACCAAAACCACCCCCCAGATACGGCGCACTGCCCATTTGCCAAAATAGCCAGTTCAGTGTTTCAACTCGTTTTGCTGTCTGGTTCGGTAAAAAAGCATCAAACGTTTCCGCCAAGTGCAGCAAAATAGAACCCGACTCGAACACTCTAATGGGCTCGCCACCGGAGTGATCCACCAAGGCCGGAATTTTTGAATTGGGATTTACTCCGACAAAACCACTGCCAAACTGATCACCTTCAGTGATCCTAATCAGGTGCGCGTCGTATTCAGCACCGTGGTGCCCGGCCGCTAACAACTCCTCAAACATGATCGTAATTTTGACCCCATTTGGGGTGGCCAAAGAGTAAAGTTGATAAGGGTGTTTTCCTACGGGCAACGCTTTATCATGAGTGGCGCCTGAGATTGGGCGGTTAATTTTGGCGAATTCGCCGCCATTCTCGGCTTCCCACTTCCATACTTTGGGTGGGGTGTAGCCTACTGGCATGTTAGAAGCGCTCATAGTGTTCCTATTTGGTTAATTATTAGAATGATTTAACTGTTTATTTTAGATATATCTGGCACAAAAATCACGATTCAAGCCAGTTGTTTTGAACCTAAGGCTTCAACGTTCGCTCAAGGCCTCATGCTAAATAAACCGTTAACTAACGACCAATACTCTCTGCAAGGTTTGGCTTGGTTTGGTTTGGCTTGGGTCTCGCATGAAAGCCTAAGAGCGTTTAGAATAAACCAAGCCTTGTTCACATTTATACCAAAGACAGCAACCACGCCCCTCACTTAATGATCACAAAATCTCTTCTATTCGGCCTACTGGCTACTACAACCATCATGGCGCACGCAGAGCAATCAACGATGACTCGGCAAGAGTTTGTTGACGCTCAAATTAACGCCGCACTAAGCACTCAAAAGAGTGAAGAACAGCGCGCTCAACGCAACACCGAAATGCTGAAGAAAGCATTGCCGCCGGAGGATTTTGAAAAAATGATGGCCGCAGAGGATGCCGCCGTATCGAAAGCACGGCAACAAATGGCCAAATGTTTAGAGATTTCAGAACAAACGTTACGGCAACACGAAGAGTCATTCAACACCAAATTCCAAATTGAGTTGATCAAAACCTGCGCAACAAAGTTACCCGACATTATTTCACTGACCGGCAATGAGTGGGGGGCAAACGCCGACTTAACCGCCTTTCAAACCTGCGCAGAAACGGAAATAGCCAAACGCACAGAAATACCTGAGCAACGTTTATATGAGTGCAGCCAGCAGGCCAATGAAGAACCAAGGCCATCGGAGTAAGGCTCGCTCCTAAGCAATAATTTGTTCAAACAAAGCGTAATAAATATGCTCACTGTAACCGTCTTGAATGTGTAGGCGATGATTGGGAAGCGCTTTAAAAATGGTTTCCACCCCTTCGCGTGTGATGCGTTTATCTTCAGTGCCGTACCAAATATCCACTGGCATCGTTATTTTACTTAAGTCAAGATGCAACGGGGTCATGCAATAAACCATTTCATTAAGGATGCCATCCAGACTTTGCCGTGCCCCTTCCTTAAACACATCCGTTAAAAGCTGAATAACGCCTTTTTCTTCAAACAACTCTCGTTCAGCGCTGCCAACGCTCTCGGCTAACATGGCTGGATAATGCGTATCAAGATTCAATGTGACGGCTTTTAGCCAAAGGGTGTAAATCTCCTTAGCAAACTGTGGAGACAGTTTTACGTATTTAGCGGCTGGGGACAGAATTTCAGTGAGATATTCAGTATCGCTATCGTCATTCAAATAAACAGGGGACGTTAATATTAACCGCGTTAAACGTTCATCGGCTTGCGCGGCATAAGACATGGCCATTTGGCACGCAATAATACTGCCTAATACGTGGTAGTCGATAAGCCCCAATTTATCAACGAACTCCGTTAGTTGCGCGTTCCACTGCGCTGGATGGCCTTCAACAAATGGGGTTTTGCCAAGCCCCGGCCTATCAGGCACGATAATGCGGCGATTCGTGCGTTCGCACATCGCCTCGTACCCCGGCGGAATTGCCAAACGTGAACCAAACCCACTGTGAAATACTATCAGAGGCCGCCCATCCTTAGGGCCATAGTCTCGATAGGCAATGTTGGCGCCGCAAGACAAAGTCAGTGTTTTGTCGCACGGGCCGCCTTCACCGTGTACAACGGTGGTAATGTCTGAATCGAAATACGAATCCAGCACCTGCGATTCATGCGTTAGGATAAGACTGATTAGTCCGCCTTGTGATTTTGTATTAGTCTTGCGAAAGATAGCTTTCAGATGACTGCGCACGGTACTCTCAGTCACAAATAAGGCGCTCGCGATTTCTTTAATGTTATCGCCGTGTATTAGGTGAACAACCACGCTTTGCTCTTTCCCCGTCAAACCGTATTGTGCGGCCATATCAGAGTTAAGGCTGACGTACTCATCTCTTTCATCTAACACCATCAAAAGATGGAAGAGATTGGGTGGAGCTGCACCACGAACAACACCATTATCACTGTCTGTGGCGTTAAAATCATGCAATGCATTGCCGCTGACAGGGCGCGTAATCTGGCTCTGAATGGTACGGATGTAAACCTGCGAGCCCGTTTCATCGGTAAAATCCAGCGCATGCATGGTATTAAGCTTATTGGCGGCTTGCGAATCAGGAGCGCGTTTTATTAATTCAATTAATTGTGGTTTTAGCGTATTAGGTTGATGAGGGTCTTGAACGTATTCGAACAACCTATTTGCAATCTTGTTGTGATAAAGGGGGATGAGCTGCTCATCCAAGATAATCATCTGAAAACGACTCTTATTGAGCAAGGTATTAAATGCGTTTATTGCCACATTTCCTTGGTTGAGGCGCGATAAAATCTGATCGCCTGCCGCGAGTTCTAATAAATTAAGCGGGTCATCAATCGCATCAGTTTCATCTAAATATTGCCGCATCATCTCGACAATATAGTCATCGTGCCAGCGTTCAGGCTTGCCGATAATTCGATAAATCAAGCTGCTAAAGTTTGAGTCACTCATGAGTCTGCGTGGGGTGTTCTAGGGCAATAGTCTCAATGTTGGCTGAAATTAACAATCGACCGGTTATCAGCGCTCAAACACCGTCAGAAAAGTTCCGCAAAAATCAACACTTCCACACACCAAACGGAAGTTCTGATTCGGTCTCGTCTATTGAGTCGTCATCATCATAAAATGCCGTGGCGTTGAACGCAAACCAAGGAAAAGCAAAAGTGGCTTATTTACTGAGAGAGCCTCAGCCCACAACCATTGGTGACGCTTATGACTCTTTAAAGCCCAATTTCAGTCAATTCATGCACGATTCTCTGTCCGAGCAACAGGGTATTCTCTAAATCTTGTTGCACAATTGACGCACTATCAAGCTGTGTACCCAATGCTGATAATCGTTGAAGGAATTCAGCAATCGTATTGCGCTCTTGATCAAATAAAGGCTTAGCTTGACGAAACATCGCCTCTAAATCCGCTCGCAAACGCATTAATTCATAGCGTCCACCCAGTTGTTTAGAATCCGCTTCTGACTTAAGGCTATTTCTGGCCTCTTCAACGATCAATGGCAACATAGACTGCACCATTGGCACTATTTTACGACGTAAAAAGCGGGCCCTTAGGTTGCGAATCAACTCCGATTTGTGCAGTTGAACAGCCATAATTGCCATAATAAAAAGCGTGAGTGCTGATGCAAGTTTTATCCAAAAAGAGGCCGACATAAGACAAAAGACGCTGCATGAAGATGACATTAAGGCGCAGATTAGACCACACAATCGAATAGTTATAGTACTATTTTCACTCTAAACATTCAGCACTCACCAAAACTTTAAGAATGCAAATACCCTTCGCCGCCATCAGCCCCAATCAACGCTATCACTTGTTAACCCAAACGGTAATCCCTAGACCCATCGCTTGGGTTTTATCTGAAAACCATGACCAGTCTTTAAACCTTGCACCATTCTCTTTTTTTAATGCCATGTGTTCTGACCCAGGCTTACTGGTGATGTCGATCGGCAAAAAAGATTCGGGAGAGCGAAAAGACACAGCCGTTAACCTTTTAAGCGGGCGAGACTTTGTCGTGCATATAGCCAACACGGCACAGGCCGATGACTTAACCAAAACAGCAGCAACTCTTGAATACGGCGACTCTGAGCTAGATGGCACAGATATTGAATTGGTTGGCGTTCCAAACTCATCTGTCCCAAGATTAAAGTCGTGCGATGTCGCTTATCATTGCAAGCTCTACGAACACCATATCGTGGGTCAGAACCAACAAATGTTTATCTACGCTGAGGTTATTAGCTTGTACTTGAGTGAAAAAGTATTCTCACAAGATGGCAAACGCATCACGGTTGATGCGAATAGTGTAAACCCTCTTGCTCGACTCGGTGCAGCGCAGTATTCGGGTATTACGCCCGCTTTTAAAGTGGCGCGCCCGAAATAAATCGCCTTGACATAGCCATTAGCTCTTTTAAAGTAGCCATTAGCTCTTAATGAGTGATACAGGCGGCTGATCTACATTGGCCGACTTTAATGCATCTAAGACCGTTACCACATGCTGGGTCTTAGACGACTTGTGAACTCTAACAACCACTGACGCATCGGGCTTTTCCGCGGTTAAACGAGTCACCACTGGCTTGATAGCTCGGGCGTCTACCGCAATGCCTTCAATTTTTATACGCCCGGCCTGCAACACTTCCAATACGATGGGAGAGTGTTTTGCTTTATCTTCGCTTGCCAACGGGCTGTTCAACGTCAAGCCTGATTCTTTAATAAAGCTGGCCGTGACAATAAAAAAGATTAATATAATAAAAACAACGTCTAGCATAGGAGTGAGATCAACCTCCGATTCTTGCGCATGGTTAGGTTGAACTTTAAAGTGCATTCGATACTGACTTAGAACTTGCATAAAGGCCCCATTAATTGAAAGGAAGAAAACCGAGCCTTGAGCTTACCCAAGAGACAGCGTCAGACAAAATGACGTAAGTTGCCGTACTTATTGCTCACATAACAGCGTAAGTTGCCTATTATTTATTCACCCATAGCGGCAATCTATTTCAATAAACACAATCCGGTGCAATCCATCCGATAAATTTTTGAGGCAAATTCACACAACTATCAGCACCAATTGTCGAACTTTATCTCACAACTGATTCACTATGAGCTAAAATATCGGTCAATCGCTCATTTTCCCTACCAGATAAGTGTTCGAAGCCGTTAATCACATTGATGTAGACCGAAAAAATTCCTTGCCAGTATCGGATTTTAAGAATCGATACTTGAGAATGCGTACGCCCGTCGTTTTCGGTGACCTTTCTCACCGTTGGCCTGCTTACAGCCATTGGAATATAGACTATATTAAGCACCATCTTGCCAACAAAACAGTCAGCGTCTTTAGTAACGACACTCAACTCAATGGCGGCGACAGTCGAACACCGATCATGCCGCTGCCAGCGGATGAGTATTTTGAGTTATTAGAACACGGGCAAAATGACTTACAGATACGCGAATTCAATTGCTTTCAGAAAACACCGCAACTCATTGAAGACTTCGAATACCCTCGCTTAGGTTTGCGTTTTAATCGTGGTGCCACTCGCTTGAGTTTGGGCGGTAACCGCTCACTTGATAATATGCACTATCGGCCTGATCTGGCTGAGTCATTTCTGTGCAATTTTTCTGGCAAACAAAACGTTTTATTGGTTCGGCCTGAGCAGGCAAAGTACACTTACGAGCCACCGATGGCGTTTGAATCCGTGCTGACGGTCGACTATTCTGCTAAAGGGCAATCCAAAAACCCAGCAATAGGAAAAATTCACGCCTACTACGCTGAACTGGGCCATGGTGATGTACTCTACATTCCCTCTGAATACCGCTACGCAGTCGAATACGAAACCAAGACAATTGGCTTGACCTTAGTGGCATCAACATTACCTTTAGCTAAACGCGCCCGCTCTCTTAACAACCAATATATTGTTAAAGCACTGGATAACTTAGCAACACGAACCTTTGGCACCAGCTGGAAAAAACGCAAAATAAGAAAAGCCGTTCGACGCTCAAAGCGTTGAACGACTCTATTACCGTTTTAATCCTTTAATTTTTCAATTCTTAGCCAGCAAAAAAACAAGCCTAGAAGCGGCTCCTGTTTAACTCCAAATAACATTGTTTTTCGCTTCATGCCAGTTAAGGTATTGCTGACCGAAAGCCTTGTCCAATTCTGCGCGTTTCACTTTTAATGTCGGCGTTAAAAACCCATTTTGATCAGTCCACGCGTCTCGTTGAATGACCACGGTAGACACATTCTCATATTTGGCACGAGTGGCATTAAGTGCGGTCACGGTCTCAATCAACGACTCGGCAACTTTCTCATCGTCATGACCGGCCGCCGCTTCGCCCAGATTAAGCAATGCAATCGGCTGTGGAATGCCCAAGCCAACCACACACACTTGTTCGACAAACTCGTTCTCAGAAATGGCTTCTTCCAGCGGGTTGGGGGTTACAAAACTGCCTTTTGATGTCTTAAATGCATCCTTTACGCGCCCTGTCACACGCAAGTAGCCATTGTCATCAAGCTCACCCACGTCGCCGCTGTGCAACCAACCGTCTTTTAGAACTTCGGCTGTTTTTTCTGGATTTTTGTAGTACCCCTTCATCATATAGGGAGTTCTCATCATAATTTCACCAGTCTCTTTATCGATGCGCAATTGAGCTTCGGGCACGGCTTTACCAACAGAATCACTTGGCGAATCAGAGTCAGGGGAATTCGTGATAGAACCGCAAGTTTCCGTCATGCCATAAGCCTCAACCAAATGGATATCGAGCTTATGAAAAAAATCTTTAATAAATGCGGGCGTGATAGCCGCACCCGTGGCGGCTATCTCAATATCACGCAACCCCATGGCCGTTTTAAGTTTGCGCTTGACTAAGCCCGAGACTAGTGGAATTTTAAGCATCAATTCAAGCTTCTTTTCCGGCATTTGCGCCGTTACGCCCTGATAGAATTTAGTCCAAATACGCGGCACGGCAAACAATACGCTGGGCTGACTTTCTTGAATATTTTTGGCAAAAGACGCCAAATTTTCGGCAAAAGAAATGGAACCGCCGGTGATGATGGCCGGGGTTTCCACGGCCATTCTCTCGCCTACGTGATTCAATGGTAAAAATGAGAAATACTTTTTGGCTTTCATGTTGAATACACCAATCCAGTTAATATCTCGTTCATTGCGCATCACCAAGGCGGGGGTACGATGTGAATGCACCACGCCTTTAGGGGTGCCTGTTGTGCCTGATGTGAACTTAATGGTCCATGTGGAATCCAAATCTGGTACCAAATTTTCTTCTGTGGGGGAATGTTTGATGAGCAGATCTTCCCACGCATCGCCTTCTGAAACCTCAGCGTCGCCTTTGTATAGAGGGAAACGTATTACTGAGAGACCTTCTGGTATGACATCACTTCTGTCCCCCCATTGATCAATGCGACCAACAAACAGCGCTTTAATGTCACTCAAATCGATCACTTCTTGCAGCTGGTTTTTTGGTAGGCTTGCGTAATACGGCACGGACACAAAACCACCGATCATAATGGCCAAATCGGCCAACACCCAGTGCATGCAATTTTTAGAATAAATGCCAACGTGATCTCCTTTTTTTAAGCCTTTCGCATGCAACGCTGTGGTAATTTTTCGAGCTTCTTGCCCAGCTTCTTTAAACGTCACTTCACGCCATTCACTACCGAAGGGTTGGCGAAGAAAAATGGCGTCCGGTGTTTCTGCTTCCCACTTATAAAAATACTCAATAATGCTAGTCAGTTGTTCGTTCATTTGGCCGTTGATTAAATTCATAGAGTGTTGATTGCATTCACTTAAAACTACCACAGCTTACGCTGATATAAGTAGCCTAATTAGACTGTTTGCATGTTAAATAACGAAATTGCGTGGTTTTTCTTCGGTCTCGTTTCTACCGCTCATGCTCGTTTTTAAGGAAAACCAAACTCAGTTTTCCTTATTCCATGCCATGTCCAGCGCCTCTTCTAGGCGAGTTATACGTTCTTCTAACTCGGCAATTTTTTGCGACTGCGAGGCACCGCTAGACTTTGTTTTTTGTTTAACGATCAGAGCCGACAAATCTGGCTCTCCGGCCAGTAGGTGCGTATAACGCTCTTCACGTTGCCCCATTCCAACTGGTAGCTCCATCACTAACGCCGGAGTTCGTGTGATCAGTTGATCAATGGCGTCTTTAACTTGCTCAATCGACGCAAAGCCTATCATTTTCTCAGTTCTGGCTTTAAGGTCGCTTAAGGTCAACGGCTCGCGTAGCATCAACATCGCTAAAATAGCTTGTTCCTCACGCGTTACTTTGAGCATACCTGGCACTCGGTGGGAGTACTTTACGGTACGATCACCATAATCAATGCTAGCAAACCCAATGTCTTTGAGTTGCTGCACAACATTAACGACCTTCCCCTCTTCTAACGACATCACCGGGAAACGATTGGATTTCTGATTGCACGCCAAGGTCAGTGAATTGGCTGTTAATGGGTAATTTTTCGGTGTGGCCAAGTGCTTCTCCATCAAACAGGCAAGCACACGCGCTTGTTGTGGGGTAAGCGGGTCTAAATCTTTATTGGTCATGATTGTTATCGAATCTTTAAATTTATTCATTAAGCATAAAACATCAGAATAGCAAAGTTGACGTTAACGACGTTTTACAACGTCTGAAAAGAAAATTAAGTCACAAAACCTGCGTATTTAAGGCGCAAAACACAACGTAAACGCTCATCAATAAAGAACGTCAGGTTTCCAGTCTGTTTTTGCAACATCTTCTTAATCAGGAAAGCAGTCAGACAGCCTAAATAGCCGACGACCTGTTTCTGGTTGCAAACTCACTTCAACCATCTTACGCGCTAATTGCTCTGCCTCTATTGGTCGAAAACGACCGAATCCTGGTAGTTTGCACAAACGCGGTAGAACGGCACCAGCCAAGCATTCAGCGTATCGCGACTCTGGCCTATCACCTAATAGCAATGATGGTTGAAAGACGCTACTACGTTTGAATGGTAACCGATCAATTGCACGTTCCAGCTCGCCCTTCATTTTAAGATAAGGGCTAAAACTAGACGTATTTGCTCCGCTGGATGAAACTAATAAGTAATGCTCTATGCCATTATCGGCTGAGATTGCAGCGCAGGTGTATTGATAGTTGAAATCGACCAAGCGTTGCGCGTCTAATGAACCGGCTTGCTTCAATGTTGTGCCTAAACATGAAAATAACGCGTCACCTTTAAATACCTCACTAAACTCATGCAACCGATCAAAACGAACCACCTGATTCTCCACCCTTGCGTCTGTGTAACTCATGGGGCGTCGGGTCACAGCAATAATCTTCTCGACTTGACCTGATTCGGCCAATGCCCAAACAACGTGCTTACCCACCAAGCCGGTGGCGCCCAACACTATGGCTTTATGCATACCCTACTCCATTCGTATTAACGCACTGCACTAAAATTAATCACCACTATAGCGCAAGTTAATGAAACGAAGGTGGTGATTGTTTAGTGAGCCAACCTGTTCGAAAAACCGTTACACCAAGCCCTTTAGGATCGGCCCTTAGTTATCTCTCTAGTTAGTGGTGAGCTTAGAATAAGTAAAGCCATTGTTCTAATCCATTAATGACTCGTAGTCTTCTACGCTAAACTCAATGCTAAAACTCAGCCTGACATCGTGTTCCTTACAGACCGCGATGTAGTGATTGAGGCGTTCTTCAAGACTCTTGGCAAGCATGTATATGCGATAAAACAACTCACTGTGAGGCTCATGTTTATGACTTTCTAATATGTCCATTAAGTCTGCGTGCAGCAAAAATAACGTATCGCCTTGCATCACCGAGCCAAGGGTGTTGCGCTGCGGCATACGCACCACGGCGTTGTCTACCAGCTCAGAATAAATCTCAATTTGCTCTTGTTTCATTTCAAATATCGACCCATCGAATTTCACAAAGTTGCGGCAACTCACACCCCAAACGTTAGGTTAGCATTATCTAATCACTTAACAAGACACTGAATGGCCATAAATACTCGAATAAACCGATTTACAGCGATATCATTCCATTTGTAGTAAGGTAATCGAACGATAAATTTAAGGAGTGCATCATGAGCGAGAATGTATACAAAAAAGCCGAGATAGTAGGTTCGTCAAAAACCAGCATTGAAGACGCAATTGAAGGTGCCATAGCGCGCGCCTCCCAAACCTTAAAGAACCTTGACTGGTTTGAAGTGATGGAAACACGAGGGCATATCGTTGATGGCAAAGTTGGGCACTATCAAGTAACACTAAAGATTGGCTTCCGTTTAGACTAATCTAATAATATCTGCGATGACAAGACGAATGACAACAACACGAATCAGGCAGTTGGGTGACCCTATTTTGAGAGATGTCTCACGAGTCGTCACCATCGATGAAATTCCCACCAAATATATCCAAGACGTCATTGCAAAAATGAAACACGTGTTGGATGGTATCAAAGCGATATCCAATGAAAATGGCAATGCCGTTTCGGCACCGCAAGTTGGTCACCCCATCAGAGTCATCGTACTTAGGCTAAACAATGCATTTGTGCCAATGATCAACCCTAGTGTTACAGCGGACGCCAACGACACTTTCATGTTCGAAGAAGAATGCTTCAGCTTCTACCAGTTACGAGGCGTCGTTAAGCGTTTTCAACGGGTGAGCGTTGACTATTTCGATGAAAACGGCGACACAAAGTCCATGACGTTGGAAGGTGAGGATTCAGGTTTAGTGCAACACGAAGTCGATCACCTTGACGGTGTTTTCTTCCTTGACCGAATTGAAGACGAACGGCATCTTCGCTCAGTAGACTTTGACCTGAAAGACGACCCGCTACGACTCACACAAGTCAAATCAATGGCGGCCTATATGTCTGAGCCTGTCATTGAGAGCTTGTAGCCGGTTAGAAACCGAGAGCAAAGTGCTATCTCCATTTCGCCCAAGGGTCAGGGGAACCACCACTGTGTTGGCTGGCTTTAGTGGTCTGATCGCTCTTGTTTTTTGATTCATCAGAAGGCCGTCGTCGGCTTACGCCAGAGCGCGATAGCTTGGCACTAACTCGTTCTGGCGTGGCGAGAAACTCCGAGTCATCAAGTGTCATATTGGCTGGCTCGTCACTCTTTCTTTGTGACTCAATAACACGGTTACGGGGCGGTAAATGTTGTTGTTCATTTTCCGGCAGCGGATACTGCAAAAATTTATATAGGTACAAATCTTCAAGGCGCTCTCGAGCCCATTCAGTTTTACGCAAAAACGTCACACTTGATTTGAAACTAGGGTAACGGCGAAAGCAATCAACAGGCACTTGCTTAGCCAACACCTCCCAACCGTACTGTCGCAGCAAATCGCCAAGCAACTCTTCCAACCCAATGCCATTGAGTGGGTGATTTCGTAATTTTTCATTCATGGCGCCTATTGTACTGAATGTTGGCGGCTATGTTGCTTTGATTATACTCCCAGTGAGGGCGTAAACTTAAATTTGCTCTGTATCATTCCGTTATTAGAGCAAACCGATTAGCAGAACACGCTAACTCACACGAACCAAACAAATGACGAAAAGGGTTTATACGAGGTGTCACGAGATAGACAACGAAACCCTTGGTGACGCCAAGCAAACTAACATTCAACAACGAGAAATTATTGTATGAAACGTCGTGACTTTATCACTTACTCAACACTGCTCACAGCCAGCTCAACACCATTGGCCAACAAAGACCGTGATGTTCTTACAACAGAGCCAGTCGGGCCAGCTTGGTCTGTGGCCGAGCCTATGCCGATCCAGACTCAGGAACTTTACCCCAGCGTTCATCAATCTAAACTCTATGTGGCTGGCGGCATTGCGTCAAAGCAAGGCAACCTTTATTTCACCGATCGTTTTTTCAGCTACACCCCTGAAACAGGTCAATGGGTCGATGAAGCGAAACTGCCAAAACCACTGCATCATGCGGCGTTAGTCAGTACTGGTCGAAGGTTATTTTTAGTGGGCGGGTTTTACGGTGCTGAGTCGCACTTTTGGCGCATGCAAGATGAGGTTTATGAATGGGTGGACGGCGTATGGCAACCCAGTTTGAGTTTGCCAACACCACAAGCAGAAGGGATATTGGCCGCCCATGATACAGACATTCACTTAGTTTCAGGGCAATCTCCCAAAGGCAAAGCGAACGTTAAACGCGACGATCATAAAGAAGTTACTCGGCATTTGATCTGGCAAGCGGGGTCAACGCAATGGGAGCGAGCCGCCCCTATACCCCTTGCCAGAAACAGCGCAACCGGCGGCTGGATTGCAGACCAATTGATCGTCACCGGCGGTCGCAACGCGCAAGGCAATTTCTCTAACACCCATATTTATGATAAAAAAGAAGATCGCTGGCGCGAAGCTTCGCCCATGCCATTGCCGCAAGCCGGTACCGCCAGTGTAATTGACCAAGACCATTTGATTGTCTTTGGCGGTGAAATATTCGTACCTAAAGCAGGGGTATTTGGTAACGTCTGGCGCTACACATTGTCCCGTGATGAATGGCAAGCATTTCCATCACTACCAACACCAAGACACGGATTAGGTGCAGGGAAAATTGATGGGCGAGTCTACGTGATTGGGGGGGCAACCCAACCCAGCGGTGTTGGCACCTCTGGCATTAACGAAGTGCTGACGCTTTAGCTTATTTAAAGCGATAGCGTGGGCTATCGGCTATGACTTATTAGTACCCAATGTATTCGATGAACCATAGAAACGATGAATCACCTGTGATTTTGCCAAACGGCATTGAATTACGCTTTTTCCGTGATGATTTAAATCACCCGCACGTTTCCGGTAACAAATTACACAAACTAAAACCGGCACTAAACGCAGCGACCACACACGGCTACGAAACGTTAATCAGTTTTGGCGGGCCGTACTCCAACCACCTTCACGCCTTAGCTTGGGTTTGCAAAGAGCGAGGGCTAAACAGCATTGGTTTGGTGCGAGGAGAACTGCATTCCGAACTCACCCCCACGCTCAAAGATTGCCAACAATGGGGCATGCAATTGGTCCCCGTGATGCGAAAAGATTACCGAAGATTGATTAACAAACTTCAGGTCGAACAACCAGCATCAGCCGTTGGGGAGTTACTCGACGGTGTCTTAGCCTCGTTTTCGGCGCCTCAGAACACACTCATCATTCCCGAAGGGGGAAGCACAGCAACTGCCGTACACGCCTTATCAGAAGCCTATAAGCCCATTTTCAAACAACCGCGATTCGTAGACACCACTCATGCTTTTTGCGCCACTGGCACCGGCGCTACGGTCGCAGGTTTGTATAAAGCGTCGCCAAAACACGTTAGCGTATTTGGCGTTCAGGCGGTGGCCGAGGGTGACGCCACAATTAACAGAATTAATACTTGGCTAGAAAACAAAGCGCTTGGTTTGACTATTGTGGCAGGGCACCTTGGGGGGTTTGCCAACATGCCAAGAGAACTCACGGAGTTCATTAGCCGCTTCGAACATGAACATCAAGTTCCTCTGGACGCGGTGTACAACGGTAAGGTTGTTTACCAAATTTATAAAATGGCTGAGAAGGGGTACTTTCCTCTGACAAGCAAAGTATTAGTCGTCCATACTGGCGGACTGCAAGGAAAACGAACAAGTTCTCAAACATAAATTGAGACTTTGAAATCGCAATGGTGTTGAAAAAGCGAGGCCGCTCTATTTTAGCCAATGTGCCCAAGGTTCACTCTCATTAAACACACTCGGCATGTTTTAAACATCAACCACACCGCCATCAAGGGCAGCAATAAGGTCTGAAACAGAAACACCACCATTAATCGTATTGCATGCTCACTTACCGCTTCGGCTGCTTTTGAAAACTCCGCAAGGTGGGCTTTCCAATCCAGTGCAGCACCGGCGTTTTGCACCCAGTCCTTAGCGCTGTCGAAAAATGATGTATTGTCCGTTGCCTCCGCAACATTGACCTTACTTTCTTCATTCAGAACGCTTAGACGCTCAGCAGTGGCGTTCAATTTTTCGCTGGATTGCTGATATTGGGGGGCTAGAAAATGTTGGTAAAACACTTCTCCAGTGATCGCAAATAACGGCACAGCCAGCCGAAGAAATGCCAAGGTAATTGCAGCGCGGATAATAAAATTTCGAAGATGGTCATTCACCTTATTAAAAAACAACAACACAACCAATGCAAAGCCGATCATCAGCCATAACAACCAAGAGAACGCGGATGAAGCCGTAATGTCTAATAACACATGCTGAGCTCCAAAGGCCGTACCCGCCACCAATACCACGGTTGAAAAACGCTCGACGAGATCATTAATAGGATCCAGTATCTGACCCGGTGTAAACGTCATACCAATACCAACCGGTTCAACTGCAACTTCCGTGCCTTGTGCAACCGATATTACGCCATTCAACGTTCTTGAAATAGCAAAGGTCGCCAATGCTCGTTGCAAACCGGCTTGCGTGTAATTATAACCCTTGATATCCAGCCAACCTAAATTGGCAACGATACCTGTCAGCAACAAGATTGCGGCAATGGCAACTCTTAATCTAATTGATGTCATAACAGCAATCATAGCATCAAGATTCAATCCCGCACGAGGCCGTCATTTAGGACCGTTTTCACGCTCAAAATGCGTTGGAGATTTAAATAATTCAAGGAATTTCTAGGATCAACTCAAGGCTGTTTTCGAAGGGAAAAAAAGCGGAAGCACTCATGCTTCCGCCCATCTCATGCATGACCCGCATGTACCACTTTAGTTTACGCCGTCAGAATTAAGTTCACTCTTACAGCTTCGTTTTCAAATCATGGCATCAATGTACTTGTGCTTATTATTCTGGCTAAAAATACAACTTACTTAAGCTAACGAACACTCGCCTCGGCCTAACCCAATTCGAAATCAATACGCATAGGCTGTGAACGAGCTTGAGCTAAGGCTCCTGCATTTGGAAACTCAACATTCGGACACTCTGGAATGTCTTTCGCTAAATTCATCAACTCATCAAAACTTACGTATTCTTTAATCACTTCTTCATTCAATAGGTTTTCCATTTTCTTACCCCCAAATCTGGTTTACATAAATAAGCCGACGGGCTTCACAACTTGATACATCGTTGACTAAGCATTTAACCTGTACTGCCCGTATCGACAAGGTAAGAGTCTCACGCAAACGTATTTTCGTCCTGTGGGTCTTATGGAAAAAAAATGATTTTTTTATGATGGGAAAAATAATTTAAGATTCAATCACTTACAATTAAAAAGAAACAAAAATTAACAATTTATAGAGTTGCGAAGTTAATTGATTCTGTGAATGGATTCCGCCTTGAACCCGATTGTTACAGAACTCAGATACAATTTACACACAGCGAGTTTGCCATTGCTTTAATTGAAAGCGTCACCAGATAAACAGCGCGTGAAATGTGAGTGGGGGTAAATTAACATCACTCTGCTTTTCAGAAAAACACTTGACCCACTGACTAACGAGTTCTCCAACAACCTCTGTTTCAACCTGATAAACGCCATAAAAATTACAACACAGCGGCGGCGGCCGTTTCAAAGAAAAAGAGGTTAAAAACCCGCTTTGTCATTTTTAAGTGTGATCACATCTACGATCCGCTCGACTTCAGCATCGGACACACTAAACGCGGATGTGTAAGCACTTAACAGAAAATTTTCGGATTCATGTAATGAACCGTCAGCCATTGCAATATCCACTAGATTTGCAAAACAGATGCGCTGCTGCCGCTCATTTAGCGATTTAGCAACCAAATCAACGCAGTCTTCCATCGGTGTGTCATTCCATACGCCAATGGCAAAATCCCAGTCGACGGTGGTTGTAAAACCGTCCAGACGATTAATAATGGCGACTTCATTCGCGCTTAAGTCGCCATCAACGGCTGAAATCGTAATCGCAGCCAACAATAATGCGGCGCGTGGTGTGAGTAATTGTTCCATATAATGAGTGCTGGGATAAGTTCTTCGTAAAGCCTAACAATCGTTATTGTCAGCGCCGAAAAAATTGTTTAATCGATTATCAACTTTTATCAGCATAAAGTCACTTCCCTATAACGGGTGCAATGGCTCAAGGCAACCTCAGAAAAAACCAAAAGACATTAAATTTCAAAAAACTTACATTAAAACAGAAACTTACGCGATTCTCTTTGTGTTTTTATCTTGCGAGCCTATTCCCTTAGCACTATGCTCTTTAACAATAACATCGTTATTTTGAGTGAATGAATTTTTCTCGAACAACGACGACTTGTAAATAATTAGTCATTACAGCAATCGCCATAAGAGTGAGTTACCTGCGTTTTGGTTGATTTTTAGTGACCAAAACCCCACCGTATTTCCATAACCTCGGCCGATGATTCATCACGAGCGCCCAAAAACAATCCATGCCAATTTTGAAGTACCCCACATTTTGCAAGTCGATGATTTTTTGGCTATTCGGTTTTATTCATTGAGGCAACGCCGATGGCCCAATGAAATAGACATTAAGGCGTTGCGATGGAAAAGGAGAGGTGCTTTAGTGTCTAACGGCAATCAAGGCGCGGCTAATAATTCGCCGATCAGAATCGGCGCCGCAATGCTTAATAACAGTGTTCTCTGACTTGACCACACCGCAATTATCACACGCCTGCAATAAAATACGCTTGTTGGTCGGATTAGGCACGGTGACCCATTCATGGGCTTGTTGTGTATCTAATGCTGATGCTTCGAATTGATGTAAATTATACATAATAATCTCCAAGGTCATATTAATAGACACGCTGACTATTATATTGCTTTCATTTTTTGCAGTCGTTGGCGCTCTGGCCAGATTTACAATTGTTTATAAAGCCTTTTTTCACAAGGCACGCCACCAGCGCCGATTTAACCTAGCCGGCGCTGATCACTATGAGTTCGTTTTCTGGTTATCGAGTTGCCGTAAACGTCGCATTTTTTCGGCAATTTTAATCTCCAAACCACGCTCAACAGGTTGGTAAAAGCTGACGCCCTGAATTTCTTCTGGTAAGTATTGCTCTCCTGCGGCGTATCCTTCAGCCTCGTTATGCGCATAGCGATAACCCTTACCGTAATTCAAATCTTTCATCAATGCCGTGGGCGCATTACGCAAATGCATTGGCACTTCAAGCGACCCCGTTTCTTTCACCAAGGCCATCGCCTGTTTATAGGCGTTATAGACCGCATTACTTTTTGCCGCCACGCACAGGTAAACTACCGCTTGGGCAAGGCTTAATTCACCTTCAGGGCTTCCAACACGTTCTTGAACTTCCCATGCGTCCAAGGCTATACGCAGGGCTCTCGGGTCCGCGTTACCAATTTCTTCGGAAGCCATGCGAACAACTCGCCGCGCAATCACTTTAGGGTCACAGCCACCATCAAGCATGCGACATAACCAATACAAACCTGCGTCTGGGTCAGACCCTCGCACCGATTTATGCAACGCAGAAATTTGATCGTAAAACCCTTCGCCTTTGTTGTCAAAGCGGCGTGTGGAGCCACCGGATAAGATCCGCGAGATGAGATCTTGATCAATGAGGCCGTTTTCAGTCAAATCGGCAGCAATCTCAAGCATCGTTAATGCACGACGAGCGTCACCATCCACAGCACCCGCTAGATACGTTTTAACTTCGTCCATCATATTCAGTTTCAAATGTCCGAGACCTCTTTCTTGATCACTCAGGGCACGGTCAATTAACAACACGATTTCAGCCACACTCAAAGACTCAAGCACGTATACGCGCACCCGTGACAACAGAGCGTTATTAAGTTCAAAAGACGGGTTTTCAGTCGTTGCACCAATAAAGATAATGGTGCCATCCTCAATGTGCGGTAGAAAAGCATCTTGTTGTGATTTGTTAAAACGGTGCACTTCGTCGACGAACAAGACTGTGCGCCCAAAGCCCATTTTTGCATGCTGCTTTGCACTGCTAACGGCTTCTCGAATGTCCTTGACGCCACTCAAAACGGCTGAAAGCGACACAAATGTCGCGTCACTTTTTTTCGCAACCAGTTTGGCAAGCGTCGTTTTTCCAGTGCCTGGCGGCCCCCAGAACACCATTGAGTGCAGTTTTCCAGACTCAATTGCAAGCCGAAGTGGCTTGTCAGGCGCCAGTAACGCGGTTTGCCCTGCAACTTCGTCTAAACGAGTAGGGCGCAGTCGGTCGGCCAGAGGTTGAGATGAGAGCGGTGTATTAATAATGGCTTCTGAGCTTATCGCGCTCTACTTTGTCGTTTCTGAAATAATTTTCCATTGCCCTTGTTCATTGGCCAGAATCAAGTGTTTCTCTGAAGTGTCTTGATGGTTTCCAGATTGATAGAACTGAGTGAAAGTAACAAGGCTGCGCTGAGTTTCTGGGTCATAGTTGACCGTGAAGTTCTCTAGAGTCAGATCAATCGGCTTCTCTGGGTTCAAACGCTTAACTCGTTCAATCTTCCATTGTTCAATGGATCGACCACTGGCGGGTTTGAAGCCATCACTGTAGAACGCAAAATACGCTGACGCATCACCAGTACGCCAAGCTTGCCGCCAGCCATCAATACGATAAGCTAGCTCGGCTTCTATTAAAGGCTGCTCTGCGCTACTTTCTCTAGCAAGCGCCTGATCAACCTGCGCTTGCTTACGCACATTTATAGCCTCAACTTGAGCCAGCTGCCGTTGAGCTAATTCGATCTGTGCAGCCAATTCTTGCTCAGTTAGCGGCTCTTGCGATGAAGCCAATAATTGATCACGCCTTGTCAGCACCGTGTCGTTTTGTTGTATAGGTGATGACAGGACTGAGTCCGTCGACTTGTTTTGGCTAAGCTCACTCAATGCAGTGTCTTTGTTCTGATCAGCAAGAAGGTCGGCTTCATCCGTTTCAATGTTACGCTGAGTTCGATCCAACTCACCGGCTGGGCGTGTAAAAGAAATGGTCGGTGTGTTCTCGTCTTGCCACAACACACCAATCACTGCGCCGAGCAAAACCAGCGCGATTAAAAAAATATAACGAATATTAGCCATTCAGTTTTATACTAAATTATTCGTCGGTTACGCAGCCCATGGAAGCGTTCTTAACGTTACGAACGTATTTTCCTAAAGTTCCACGCTTAAACTTTAGTTCGGGAGCCACCCAGTTTTGACGGCGAGCCTCTAATTCTTCATCACTCAGGTCAACCTCAATACGATTATTAATCGCATCCAAGGTTACGATGTCACCATTTTGAACCAAGGCAATATTGCCGCCCTCTTGCGCTTCTGGCACCACATGCCCAACGATAAACCCGTGTGAGCCACCAGAGAAACGACCGTCTGTAATCATCGCAACATGTTCACCTAAGCCAGCGCCCATGATGGCTGAAGTTGGTTTTAACATTTCGGGCATTCCTGGACCTCCTTTGGGGCCTTCGTAGCGAATAATCAACACTTCGCCCTTGCTGATCTTACCTTCTTCTAAGGCATCAATCATCGCCTGCTCACCATCAAACACATTGGCTGGGCCAACGAATTTTTCACCCTCTTTGCCAGTGACTTTAGCCACTGAGCCGCCTTCCGCCAGGTTACCTTTAAGAATCTGGATATGACCGGTACGCTTAATCGGCTCCGACAGAGGCTTAATAATGTCTTGCCCTTCTTTTAAACATGGCAGTTCCGCTAAATTTTCCGCCAAGGTTTTGCCCGTGCATGTAATACAATCGCCATTTAACAAGCCTTCTTCAAGTAAAAATTTCATCACCGCTGGCGTGCCACCGATGTGATGTAAATCTTCCATGACGTATTTGCCACTTGGCTTTAAGTCAGCGACAAATGGCACTCGATCACTCACGCTCTGAAAGTCATCCACCGTAAGATCAATATCCACCGCACGCGCCATGGCAATCAAGTGCAACACGGCATTGGTTGAACCGCCCAAGGCAATAATAACTACCATGGCGTTTTCAAAAGCCTCACGGGTCATAATATCGCGCGGTTTTAAGTCAATTTCCAGTAAATGTTTTACCGCCGCACCAGCGCGCAAACACTCGTCAATTTTTTCAGGTTCGACGGCAGGCGATGAGGCGCTGTAAGGTAAACTCATACCCAATGCTTCAATAGCGCTGGCCATGGTGTTAGCCGTATACATGCCACCACAAGCACCGGCGCCCGGAATGGATTTTTCAATAATCTGTTGGCGATCTTCATCACTGATGACTTCGACCAAGAACTCGCCATACGCTTGGAACGCCGAGATAATATCGAGCTTCTTACCTTTGTGCATGCCCGGCTTGATCGAACCGCCATAGATCATGATTGATGGGCGGTTCACACGGGCCATGGCCATAACACAACCTGGCATATTTTTATCGCAGCCTGGCACGGTAATCAGACCATCGTAAAACTGAGCTGAAACCACCGTTTCAATTGAGTCCGCAATGATGTCTCTGGATTGCAGTGAATAAGACATGCCAGAAGTGCCATTGGTGGTGCCATCGCTGACACCAATGGTATTAAATCGCATGCCAACCATGCCTGCGTCACCAACGCCCTGTTTAATTTGCGCAGCCAGGTCATTCAGGTGCATATTGCAGGTATTGCCTTCCCACCAAACGCTGGCAATGCCAACTTGCGCTTTACTCATGTCGTCACGACTGAGGCCCGTGCCATACAACATGGCTTGACCAGCACCTTGGGATTTTGGTTGAGTGATGGTTGAACTGTGTTTATTTAACTTTGTGTCCGACATAACGACTGTTTGAGCGTTGCGATTAGTTTAGTGTGCCGAATTTTACACCCGCAGAGACCTCAACAAAACCACAAATACATCAAATGCTGTTGGCGTCTCCAGAAAAACTCATGGACAGCTGGGCAAAGTACACCTCTTCGATTCTAAGACAAGTATGCGCCAATCAGATCGTATGTAACGCCCAGTTATCAGGTAAATGCAAAATTTTGAGCCATCGGAATCGTTTATTAACATTCATTTACCAAAAAGTGTCTTGAATTAGCAACACTTTTATTTTATCGTTAGGTCGTTGTCGTTACTTTTATTCATTTAGACTATATGAAACCTCAACAGAATAAAAACCGCTGGGTTTCTTAGCGGTTTAAAAAAAAATGTAATGACGTTGATCTTGGTCGTGTCATAAACGTATATAGAAAAACATTGGGTCATAAAACATTCGCACATACCGGTTGGGTAATGCATATGCCATGATTCATTTAATAGCAGTAGTTTTCTGTAATGGTTGATAACAGAAAACGCAGTTCCTGCTAATTTGCAAGAATTGTCTAGGGCAGGCAGTCCCCCCCAAACGACATCCCCTTGGAATACCACACACACGGTATTTCGCCTGCCCTAGACATCCTTGCACCCATTATCAACTCGTGCCTAAGGCACTTAAGCGCGGCGGTGGCCTTATCGTAATACAAGGTTTGTGATTCATTGTAAGTGTTCGCGGCACCTCTAAATACATCCCTAAACACACCCAACATCTCTGAAATGAAACGGCAGCCTGAATATAAGCCGATGTTGTGAATTGTTTAATGACTTCTCTACGCTCTTGACGTGTCAGAGCATCCCCCATTTATGCTTAGTAGATTAACTGGGTTGGTTCGCCATTTCATCACACAACAATATTAACCACATCAACGTTAGAGAACCCTCCGTCAATAAGATATACTTTCAGTTATCAAGCAGGGGCTGCTGCCTGCCCAGCGCATCAAACTGAGACCAATTAATGTTCATATTGCCTAAACCTAAATCAGCAATACGGCGTATACTGATTGCTCGACTCTCAATCTCTTGCTCTCAGCCCAAACACACATCGCAACTCATTCTATGAATTCATTTCTTTTGGTTGGTTTGTTCAGTGCTTGCGTATTGCTTTGTGCGTGCCAGCCCGAGCAAATTAAGGGCGACAAGACCACCCACGAGAAGCAAGCATCAACCGCCAAGGGCGATCTTACGAGCGAGTCTAGCGCAATAAAAGACGAAATCAGTTTACCAACTGAACCTTCATCAGAAAATGTTGCCGCCAATGAATTACAACCAAAAAGTATTGTCGAAGAAAAAACCAACCCGCAAGCGAATAAGCTCATTGAATCAATCGGCTTTGCCGATGAACAAACGAAAGCCATCGACATACTGTCGAATACAGAAAGTCAAAAAAATTACACGCCCTTCTGCAATCTGTTTTCAAACCAACATGAACCCAATGGCTTAAGCGAAGTTGATCTTACGGCTAAACGCAAAGCGTTTTGCGACAAAATTTCGCGCCGACTCGCCAGCGTAAGTCACCAATCCTGTTTGGCGGCTAAATTAGCGCCAACAGGGTGTAATTCAGTGGCCGGTGTACCACTCATGCTACGTGAATTTCCACCCATTGAGGGCAAAAAGCCATTGGGCAGAGTCCTAGTTATCGGTGGCACTCACGGCGATGAATTAACCTCTGTAAGTGTTACGTTTGGTTGGATTGAGAAACTGAATAAATTTCACTCAGGTCTGTTTCACTGGCATATCCTTCCATCAATGAACCCCGATGGCTTGTTGCCAAGGTCAGCTCAACGCACCAACCACAATGGCGTGGATTTAAATCGCAACATGCCATCCGACGACTGGCAACAGAACGCACTTGAGTATTGGCACACCAAAGGCGGCAAAAACCCCAGAAAATTTCCTGGCGATCAAGCTAATAGTGAACCAGAGACTCAGTGGCTGGTTGATGAAATTGAACTCTTCAAACCCGATGCAATCATCTCAGTACATGCGCCTTATGGCGTAGTCGATTTTGATGCGTTGCGGCTCGATACAGCACCAAAAAGTCTAGGCAAACTGCATCTGAATTTACTCGGAACCTATCCTGGCTCCTTGGGCAATTACGCTGGCATCAATCGCAATATACCGGTGGTCACTTTGGAATTACCACACGCATGGGAAATGCCATCTGCAAAGGAATCAGACCTAATCTGGCAAGATATCGTGGCTTGGCTGAAAGAAACATTTGAAGCTAAAAATTCGACCGGCATCAGCTCAAACGGACATTAAAGCCACGGACATTATAACGATTGATTTTAGCCCTCGTAAATTATCTTCCAACGCCCGTTATCGGATCGCTTCCAATATTGCTTTTTAACAGTCTGTCCTTCGTAGTTATTGCTGAGATAGTTTTGGGTAAAACTAACAACAAACATATCCGTTTCGCCGGGATACACAAATAACTCTTTAATATCCAAGTCGATTTGGATGAACGTTTTAGAGTTGTTCAAAACCCGCTTTTTCTTCGCCCAAGTGTCGTAGTTTATGGCTCCGAAGTTCAGATTATCCGCCGCGTAATGTCTCAGGTAAGCATCGGTATTGATGCTTTCCCAATCAGACTTCCATTGTTCGACAATTTTCAGGTACTGTTGGCTGCGCCGTTTGTGTTCATCTGGGCTAATCCAATCAATCTGATCGCTTAAGATCACCGGTGTCTTGGCATCAGCACTCACAAATTGAGCGATGTCCAACAGATCGTCATTGCTAAGCACAAAGCACCCTTCGCTGGTCCACGGAGAACGCGCATACGTTGTCGAAGGAGTGCCATGCAACCAGATTCCGTAGCCAGTGCGATTCAAAAATCGATCGTACTTATTTGGGTAATTAACCGGAAATGCGCCTTTACCGTACAAATCAGGCAGTCGCTTGCCTTCGATGTAGCGATTGACGTGATAAACGCCAATCGGGGTTTTATTATCCCCTTCGATCTGTTTACCATAGCCCGCTGAACCAACAGACATATAGTAATCGCGTACTAATTCAGGCTGACCATCGTTATTCTCATACACATACAAACGTCCACGCGGCATATCCGCCACCAACACGTATGGATGTTGCCCCATATACAATAGCGCATTGGGTAACATCCGATGAACAACAGCATGATCATTCTGGTTGTGTCGCCAGCGATTTTTAAGCTGATGAGTCAAGCCAGACAACTCATCAGGTGGTAAAGCTGATCCCTCACCGACTGCTGCCAGACCATTACCTTTTGCTTTAAGGATGTCGGCGCGAAGCAGGTGCGCAACACGACTTTTGGGGAACTCCGTTAAATGAGCATTAACCAAGCTCAGCGCTTGAGTTAAATCGCCTCTTTGAAGTTTCTCAAGCACCTCGACAATAGCAGGCTCATATTTCTTATTCGCTTCAAAAGCATGCACACGTTGGGAAAGCAACACTTCATTGGACAGACCAGATTTATTTGCATCAATATTCGCATGGGCACTGTTAGCAATAATGACACTGTGCAGCCCAAGGTTTACTGCAATAAAAGCCATAAACACGGTTGAACACAACCTTTGACTCATTATCTTCAACATTGTTTCCACATCGACACAGTCTAGCTCAACCGAACATTATTACGAACTTTACCAAACTCTTCAAAACGACACCGAGCCTATCGAACTATACGTTCAGCTATGACTTTAGCATCAGACCACTTTGTGCCAGCAGGCGCCGCAAAAAGCAATGACTTTCGAATGGTGTCATCTAACGTATTAGAACGATAATGTTGAGTGAATGTCACCATAAAACCTGATGAAATGTGACTGACGGCAAAATCTCGAACCTTGACTTCTATAAATCGCTTATTGGTTAAACGAACCCGGCGTTGCTCTAACCATTGCTGATGACTGATTGATTCATCCGGTGTGTAGCCATTACGATAAAAATCGACATACGCACTCACGTCTTGCGCTGACCACGCATTGGCCCACGCCTTCACCAACGCCACAGCTGCTTCGTTGTCTTCTTTTACCTTAGGTGCCGTGAGTGCCGTATTTGAGGGAGGTGTTGAGACAATAGTTGTCGCTACCGGTTGATTGGCTGATGCCGCAGAGGCAACGAGAGCGGCCTTTTCAGCCTGAACAGTGGCCAATTGACTGTCTAATTTTTCATTGATGGCGGTTAACTCACTGAGCCTTGATTGCGCCTGGCTAACGGCGTTTTCCGCATTACCAAGCTCAATTCGCAGTTTAGCCACCAAGTCACTTTCGGCATTAACTGAGTCGCTTTGCAATTGAGCCAACTTACCTTCAGCGATAGATGTACGCTGCTGTTGAATTTGCAAATCGGATTGCAAACCCGTTATGGTTTTCTGATGCTGTTCTTTCACCTCAATTAAGCTTTTGTTGGCCGCGTTCAGTTCAAGCCTAAGACGATCCGCCTCAGTTTTAGTGACATGACTGCCAGCCGATAACGCCGATTGCTGACCTTGTTGTTGATTCAACTTGTCAGTCAACGCCTTAATACGTTGAGCTTGCTCAAAGTCAGTGGCCAGACGGTCAACCTTCGGTAACACCATTGTTGCGGTCCAAGAGTCATCTACAGCCTCATTCTCAAGAGCGCTGCGGTATGCTTGCGCCGCAAGAAATCCATGCACCTTATCAATACTGTCAAACAATACTTTGGTACTCTGGTTTGCCGCCGTGGCTTTCACCAAAGTCTGTCGCGCTCCTTCAAGCAAACCAATATTAGCCTGCGCAGCGGCTAGGTTTACGTATGGCTCAATGAAATTAGGATAATCATCAATAATACTTTCATACTGTTCTACAGCACTCTCTGCATCTCCTTTTGCAAGCGTCTGATTAGCGGCAACAAATCGGCGATTCAAATCCCCATTTTGCAATTGACTAAGTCTCGGCGCCACAATCGCCAACTGATCGTCTGGAATGGCCTGTATGTCTGACACCAATTCACCAGAAATCTCCCCACGTTGCGATTCACTGGCTGAAGCAGAATTGCCGCTTGAATCCGACAGTCTAACCGCAAACTCATTGCTCACTCCATCAACCGGTTGCGCTGCATTAACAGAGTCGAGCTGCGTTACGGATTTACTGGATGGCCACAGCCAAAACACCAGCAGCGCCAATACCCCAAACCCCAAAATTTTAATTGGTAAATTTCCCATCAGTTATTTTGTCGCTTAAATCGGCGTTTGCTACCCACTAACACGCCTCTTTACAGCCATTTTAATAGTTAGCGCTAAGTTTAAACCATCTACCGCGACGATGTCTCGCCGTCAGGTTAATTCCCAGCCTTGATCGCGCATCTAAAAAGGGCGAAACCGCGCCTCAAACCATCAACAGATTCATTAGTGGGCTTTTGCCCAGTTTTCTGCCGAATCAACCTCAACGAGTAATGGAACCGTTAAACTGACCACGTTCTGCATTACATCCGCTATTTCTTTAGACGCCAACTTCACCGCCTCACCAGCCACTTCAAACACCAATTCATCGTGTACTTGCATCACCATTTTGATGTCTTCTCGACCAGTCAATAGTTTATCAACGTTTAACATGGCCTTTTTGATAATATCGGCGGCTGTACCTTGCATGGGCGCATTAATGGCCGTGCGCTCTGCGTATTGGCGCATATTATGGTTTTTCGAATTAATGTCAGGCAAATACAAGCGACGACCAAACACCGTTTCAACATAGCCATGCTCGCGTGCAAATTCACGCGTGGTTTCCATATAAGCCTTCACTCCCGGATACCGTTCAAAATAGGCGTCAATGTATTCTTGGGCCTGCTTACGTGCCACGTTAATTTGCTTAGACAACCCAAAGGCTGACATACCATAGATAAGACCAAAGTTAACCGCTTTAGCATGCCGACGCTGCTCATCTAACACATCATTGAGCGGCACATCAAAAATTTCGGCGGCGGTGGCTCGGTGTACATCTAGGCCATGATTAAAGGCATGCATCAACGTTGCGTCACCAGACAAATGAGCCATGATGCGCAGTTCTATTTGCGAATAGTCAGCGGCCATAATCACGGCGCCAGGTTCGGCTATAAACGCCTCTCTGATACGACGACCTTCGGCCGTACGAATCGGAATGTTTTGTAAATTTGGGTCGCTGGATGACAACCGCCCTGTGGCGGCTACTGCTTGGTGGTATGACGTGTGTACTCGGCCCGTGCGCGGGTTAATCATGGTTGGCAATTTATCCGTGTACGTCGACTTCAGTTTGCCCAAGCTGCGATGTTCGAGAATCAATCTGGGTAATTCGTGTTCAACCGCAAGCTCTTGCAAAACATCTTCAGCGGTTGATGGAGCGCCTTTGGGGGTTTTCTTTAACACCGGCAACTTCATACGGTCATACAGGACTTCTTGTATTTGCTTAGGCGACGCTAAATTGAATTCCCCTTCTGCCAATTCGTAGGCCGATTGTTCTGCTTGTTGCATGCTCATTGCCAGTTCCTGACTCTGCTGCAATAACATGGTGTCGTCGATCAACACGCCCGTGTCTTCCATGCGCGACAGTACGGGCACCAACGGCATTTCAATTGTAGTGAAAACCCGATGCAAATTCGGGTTTGCTGTGAGCATTGGCATAATACGATGATGCAAACGTAATGTAACGTCGGCATCTTCGGCCGCGTAATGGCCAGCTTTTTCAATCTCAACTTGGTCAAAGGTGACCTGCGCTTTTCCCTTACCCGCAACTTCGGAAAATGGCACGGGCGTATGGCCTAAATGTTTCTCTGACAAGGTGTCCATATCGTGACGAGAACTCACGCTATCAAGCACGTAGGATTCCAGCATCGTGTCAAACATCACGCCATCCAGCGTTATCCCATAATTTGCCAATACGCTCATGTCGTATTTCAAATTTTGTCCAATTTTAGGTAATGCAGAGTCTTCCAACAAAGGCTTGATCTGCGCCAACACCCAGTCACGGTTTAATTGGTCTGGCGCACCCATATAACTGTGCGCTACCGGCACATAAGCCGCGCGCCCAGCTTCGATGGCAAACGACAAGCCAACCAAATCAGCCTGTTGAGCATTAACCGACGTTGTTTCAGTGTCAAAAGCGAACCCCTCACTTGCTCTTAGAGCGTCTAACCATGCATTAAACGCTGCTTGATCTAACACCAACTCATAATCACCCGCTTTAAACTCCGGCACCGCTTGATCCGCTGCACTGGCAACGGTTTCACCCATTTCAGCCAACCATTTTTTAAACTGCAATGTTTGATAAATTTCGATGAGCTTTTCTTTATTCGGCTCACTTTGCCTTAACTCGGCAAGTGGAGTATCCAAATCAAGGTCACAACGAATCGTGACTAAGTCTTTTGATAAAGGCAGCTGAGGGATAAATTCACGCAGGTTTTCGCCAACCTTGCCACCGATTTTATCGGCATTGTCAACAATGCCGTCCAACGTTTCATATTCCAACAACCACTTTACGGCCGTCTTAGGGCCTACCTTGGGCACGCCCGGAACATTATCAGAGGTGTCGCCCATCAACGCTAAATAATCAATTATTTGGTCAGGACGAACGCCGAATTTTTCCACTACCCCCGCTTCATCCATAATGACCTTTTTCATCGTATCAATCAGATTAACTTTGTCATTAACTATTTGCGCTAAATCTTTATCGCCACTCGCCACCAACACACTCTGGCCAGCGATTGAGGCCTGTTTAGCGTAAGCGCCGATGACATCATCGGCCTCAACGCCCGGCATCGCCACCAACGGTATACCCAGTGCGGCAACCCCACTATGAACGTACTCAATTTGGCTGCGCAATTCGTCTGGCATTGAAGGGCGGTTAGCTTTGTACTCTTCGTACAGTTCGTGCCTGAAATTCTTACCTTTGGCGTCAAAAATAGCCACAATGTTTGAACTAGGGTACTCCAACATCAAGCTCTTAATCATGTTCATGATTCCGAACACAGCACCGGTAGGTTGGCCGCCGCTGGTTTGCATGCGTTTGAGTTGTGGCACATAAAAAGCGCGATACAAATACGACGAGCCGTCAATAAGAATAAGTTGCGGTTGATCCATGGTTTTCGGAAGAATGCCTAAGCAGTTTTAGATGAATGGTTTTAAAAAGCCGTTTAAAGAGCCCATTAAGTATGATCGATTGAAGTCGTTTTTTATGATAAAGCCTAATATAGCCGCCATTGCATTACCATAATGAAGCAACGAAGATCAGCTATGATACCATGAGTAAGCTTAAGTCAAAGACAGTGCTAGTAAGCACGATTGCGGCCCACCACAGAACCGGCTTAGCAGTCGTTCTGTTAAAATAGGTCATCCAACCAAAATGCGACCTATGAATTCACTCACGAGGAGTTATGAAAATGATGCACAATCATGATGTAATAAACGAACCTGACATCAGAACAACCACATTCTCAAGCAACCTTTTATCAATGGCCTTACTGCTTGGGTTTATTATCGTATTTTTTACCGCAACCTCACCTAACGCGACAGCGCAAATCGTGCCACCTCCGGCGCTTGGCGAAAACACTAAAGGCAAACCGGCCATTCCAGAAACAGACGTTAAAGTCAGTGAAAGCAAAACGCCTAGTATCGCCACCAAGGCAGCTGAGGATGACGCCAATGAGAAGCCATCTTTTGCCGACAACTTACTGGGTAAGGCAACCATTACTGAATCTCGCAGAGAAAGTGGGCAAGTTTACTTAATTGAACTTGAGCATTCGTCTGGTTCTAAACAATACGTAGAAGAAAACGACTCTGATGGTAAACTAAGCGCCAATGGAACCGACCCAGAAGACGAACCCATTCTTCCTAAATGGAAGCTGGGCTCTTGGTAGACCTATAGAACTGCAATTAATTTTGAACACGTTACTTAATATCAGCTTGATCACACTGACTCTGTTCAGCTTTTCAATAATAGCCACATCAGCGCGAGCAAGCGAAGCTTCAACGATATCCAGCATTAAACGCCAAGACTTACGTCTCTACCGTGTTAATAAGGATGGCATTTCGGATCGATTCTGGTTTACTAGGGGCAAGGCTCGTAAACCAGGTTGCCATAATATTAGGAAGAAATCACGCTTGCACCGCGCCGTAAGCTTTGGTTACCCCGTTTGTCGAATTTATAAAAAGAAAAACTGCGCAGTGGAATCCATCGTCAGTTTTACCCGTGATGACGATGACACGCCAACAACGGATATTTCAGAAGGTTTTAGTTGGTATACCATCAGTAATCACGAAAAAGGCGAAAAGATTAAAAGTTGGTATTGCGGTGCTAAAACGCCTTAGATTTTTGATCAACCCATCCACACACAGCAGAGTCATTTAACGGCGCTACTGGGTCTTATGACCTAAAGCAAGATAGTCGTGCGATTGCATTTCTTGTAACCGGCTTTTGGTGCGCTGGAATTCAAACTCATTACGGCTGCCCACGTAAAGCTCTGCGACCGGCGCTTGCGCCGAGATAATCAGTTTTACATTATGATCATAAAAAACATCAACCAAATTAATAAATCGCCGAGCCTGATCCTCATGCTGCCTACCCATTATCGGCACATCAGACAATAGCACCGAGTGAAAGCACACCGATAGCTCGATGTAATCGGCTTGAGATCTAGGGCCGTCGCAAAGTTCATCAAAAGTAAACCAAATAACACCATCCGCACGCCTAATTGACGACAGTTCACGCCCTTCAATTTTTATTTTTGCGCCCACTATGCCCGCGTCTGGGGATAAGTGATCAAAATTATACTGCATGCCCTCTTGGGCTTGACTGTCAAGAGGTGTGAAATAGGTTTCGGCTTTATCAAGAAAACGCAAACGATAGTCGATACCCGAGTCAATGTTCACCACACTCGTGTATTGGTAGATCATGTCTATCGCCGGCATAAACAACTCTCTCTGCAAACCGCCCTTATAAAGCTCCTTAGGCTCAACATTGCTAGTGGCAACCAAACTGACTCCTTCGGCAAACAACACCTTCATCAACCGCGCAAGAATCACCGCGTCGGCCACGTCATGCACGACAAATTCATCAAAACACAATACGCGAGCCTGCTTGGCGAGGCGTTTACCTATGATAACCAAGGGGTCTTCCTGCGCACGCAACTGCTTACGTTCTGCATGCACACGATGCATAAATCGATGAAAATGCATGCGTAGCTTCTGCTCAAACGGCAAACACTCAAAAAACGTATCAACCAGATACGTTTTGCCGCGCCCCACACCACCCCAGAAGTACAAGCCTTGAATGGGTCGTTTAACCTCGGGCTTTCTAAGACCTATTCGAGTCAAAAAGCCAATCTCATGAGGTTCGAAATTTATCAAATCGTCGTATAAACGTTGAAGGTTCTCCACCGCTAATTTTTGTGCTTCATCTTCTTCGAACTCAGGGTTCAATAAATCTTCTTGGTAACGTAAGAGTGGCGTCTTTGCCATAACAAAGCCTGTAATAGTCGACTGTTTTTGTTAGAGTACACCGTGTAGTGTAACTCAAATATAGAAGGAAACCTTTTTTCTTAAATCTATAGGAAGCCTATTGTTACACCTATTTTTAACAGTAAAAGTAACTCTTATGTCACGATCATTTCCAGACTCGAACCATAACAGCCCACGCATTTTGCCTTACAAAGGAGTGATGCCAACCATCCACTCACAAGCGTTTGTTGCTCAAGGCGCCACCGTAATAGGCGACATAACGATCGGCGAAAAATCAGGGATTTGGTATGGCTGTGTGGTGCGCGGTGACGTGAATGAAATTCGCATCGGCAAACGCACCAACATTCAAGACTTAACCATGATTCATTGTGCGGAACGCGGCCAAGGCACTTACCTTGGCGATAATATTACGGTGGGCCACAGCGCCGTTTTGCACGCCTGCACCATTGAAGACAATGCCTTTATTGGCATTCAAGCTTGCGTGATGGATGATTGTTTGGTTGAGCGTGGAGCGATGGTGGCGGCTGGCGCGTTGGTAACGCCAGGCAAGGTCATCAAAGCGAATGAAGTTTGGGCTGGTAAACCCGCTAAAAAGTTACGCGACATTAATGAACACGATTTAGCGTTTTTTGCCATTAATCGAGAGCGCTACGTTCGCTTGGCCGCCGAGTACATGAAAGAACAATACGGAGTTGATCATGGTTAGCAACGTTGAACCTGGCACCCAAAGTGTGACACAACAACGTTGGTTTTTCACCGGTTTATGCCTAGCGGTATTTTTATTCGGCGGGCTTTTCCAGCCCGGGGATTGGTACGAATCCTTGCAACGCGCCCCATGGAGCCCATCGAATATCGCCTTCCCCATTGTGTGGGCCATTCTTTATGTGTTAATCGCACTCTCAGGTCATAAAATAGCAAGCTCCGGTGACGTTTTCTCACTTAAAGTGTGGTATCTACAATTGGCATTGAATGCGCTGTGGTCGTGGGTATTTTTCGGCAAGCAATGGGCGATATTAGGCTTAATCGATTTGCTTTTTCTGATGGCTCTTGTGATCTTCCTTATCATCCGCAGCGCCAAACAATCAAACAACATAGTCGCAGTCATGCTCAGCCCATACTTAATATGGTTGGGCCTAGCAACGTCTTTAAATGCCTACATTGTGCTGCATAACTCGTAAATCTGAGATGAAAAAAAAGACCATGGCGGATTCTTTTGCGCCTTTCTTTTGGCGGTTGACGCCACAACAACGCTTTTCTTAAAGTCAATCGGCCTTAATGGCGAGTGAATAAAACTTATTATGGCCATTCATCTAACTCAGTGTTGGGTTTTAAACCAATACGCAGCCGCCTTAGCTTAATCTAACTTTTCGCGAAACTTATCCGCCGCTTCAATGTTGCCCAACGCATCGTGAGCATTGGCCATTAAATACCAATTTCGACGACGCAACGGCTCATTCAGCCCAGACAACGTATTGGATTTGGCGGCTAATTGAATGGCGGCCTGCCAATCACGCTGCTCAAATTTTATTTCGGCTAAACTTGACCAAAGGTTAGGGTTGCGCGGTTCAATTCTAAGGGCCCGCTCAAGTGAACTGGCGGCCGCGTCCCATTGCCCACCCTGCTGTTGTCGCCTCGCTGACGCCATCAATTTAGTCACAACAGGCGAAGCACGGCCGGGCTCATCAATCGTCTCGACGCTAATCTTAGGGTCTTCAGGCAATGGTAACGCATTGCCATCAACGACAGCACGATCCTCTACCACAGCAGGCTCCTGAGTAGGCACATCAATTGAAGACGTGCTAATGCATGCGCTTAACGGTGCCAAAAGAACAAAAATAACGCTTAGTTTCACTCGCTGAGTAACGAAACCTAAGCGTTCTAGGCTTGATGAAGTTAATTTAGATTGGTCAGAGATAATCATAAGTGATGAGTAATTTAGTTCTATTAACAATGTATTTTAAACCGCGATTACGCTTGTCTTCCAAGAAAATTGAATGCACATAAATCACCCAAACAAACGCTGCCAAAGCGATTTCTTTTTGCGCCGACGCTCTATTGGACGCTCTTCGTCAGCGGGTTCAAAATGCCGCAATTCGTCCGGTTCACCCTCATCATACTGCATACGATCGGCACAGGAGAAATTTTCCCCGCCCAACGAAGCCAACAATATTGGCAAATGCCGAGTTAAACTGCAGTCTTGTGCTACTGGGTCTTTTGAATACGTAATTTCTTGGGTTATGATCTCTTCACTGTAGCCCAGTTCTAGCCGCTGCAACGGCATGCTCTTCATCGCCCGAGACCACACTCGAGCGGCACCGCCCGCCCCTGTTAACCCTGTCGGCTTATTATCATCTCGCCCAACCCAAACAACGGTCAAGTAATTGCCACTAAAACCGGCAAACCAACTGTCACGATAATCATTGGTGGTGCCAGTCTTACCGGCCAAACCATAATCGTATTTAAACCCTCGAAGCACCCCTCTACCTGTGCCCTTTCGAATGACGTCTTGCATGGCATAGTTAATTAAATAAGTGTATTCAGGGGTTATCACCTGTTCGATGTTCAATGCATAGCGTTCTAACGGTAAATTTTCATTACTTAACACCGACCTCACAGATTTCACTGGTGTTTTAAAGCCGCCAGACGCCAAACTCAAATACAACCGTCCAACATCCAACACCGTCATCGGCACCGCACCTAACAGCATAGAAGGCAAAGCTCTTATAGGCTTTTCATGCCCAACTCTCCGAAGGGTGTTTATTACCGAGCCAACGCCTAATTCCATCCCTACATTCACGGTGGCTAAATTGTAAGAACTGGCTAAGGCATCAATCAACATGACTTCACCGTGCGCTTGACCATCGTAGTTTCTCGGTGACCAGTCTGGGCTGCCTTTTTGTGACACCGTAATAGGCAGGTCTTTAACCGTTGTGGCTAACGAATATTGTTCCGGTGATTCCAAGGCTGTTAAAAACACAAACGGCTTAAGTAAAGAGCCAACTGGGCGCTGAGCGCTGAGCGCTCGATTGTACCCGGCAAAGCTTGGATTACGGTCACCGACCATGGCAACCACTTCACCGTTGTCGGTTCTTATGACCACAGCCGCCGATTGCAGACTGCCTTTCGCCAGTTTACGTTGCTGCTCAATGCTCACCAACTCAGCCGTCACTGAATTTTCCAAAACGGCCTGAATCCTAGGGTTAAGGGTGGTGTGTATTTGCAAACCGTCGCTCTGCAAATCATCTTGTTGATAGCTGTCTTTCAAGTTGCTTCGCACATAGCCCAAAAAACTGGGGTACGACAACGTTGCCGCTCGGCTAGCCACAGGGCTTAAACGCAATGGCTGTGCTTTAGCCACCTCGAATTGACGCTGATCTATTTTTTGATCGTTGAGCATGGCCGTTAAGACAACATCGCGCTTATTCAGGACTCGCTCAGGGCGCCTCAATGGGTTATATCGACTTGGCGCGTTATTAATCGCTACCAACGTGGCTATTTCACTGAGTTCCAACTCATTTAGCGGTCGGCCGTAATAGTAGCGGCTGGCTAAACCAAAACCGTGGATAGCGCGATTTCCTGCCTGGCCCAGATTAACCTCGTTGATATAGGCCTGTAAGATTTCATTCTTGCTATAGCGAAGTTCCAACAGCATGGCCATCATCATTTCTGGGATTTTGCGCCGTAAACTGCGCTCAGAATTGAGATAATAATTTTTAACCAATTGCTGAGTTAACGAACTGCCGCCACCGGTAATTCGACCGCTAAGCAACGCCTGCACGGCAACGCGTGCCAAGCCTTTAAAGTTAATGCCAATGTGAGAAAAAAACTGCCTGTCTTCGTAAGCGATCAAACCGTCAATCAATGGCTGAGGCACGTCTTCTAAACGCACCAGTGTGCGATCTTCATGCTGCATGGGAGAAACACTGCCGAACAATCTGGGTTCTAATCGCACTATCTCTGTTTGCGCTGACTCACCGAGACTGTTAACCAGGTTAATCTTGGCTATACGGCCTTCTCTGATGGCAATCTTAACAAGTTGTTGTGGCCTGGCTTCATCCCAAAAACGAAACGCACGCTGATAAATTGCCAACTCTAATGAATCAAGTTGATAAGTGCCCACTCTATTTGCACGCGTTTGCTTCAAATAACCTAATTCTTCAAGCTCAGACTCCACCACGTCAACATCAAAATTTTGACCCAGATAGAGTTCCATTGGGCGCGTGTAAACATGCGCTGGCAACGCCCATTTTTGCCCTTCAAATTGACGCCTTAGCGTGATATCTAGATAAGCAACGTACCCTAAAAAAACGACGAAAAACGCCAAACTGCCACGCCAAAAAAGAGACTTAAAGCCTTTCCACGCGCCGGCTTTAATACCGGACACGTTCTTGGTTGATACTGCGCCTACACCACCGCGCACAGACTTACGTTTGGCACTCGTTCTTTTAGCTGGCACACGAACATCCGCCGTCTTTTTCGAGCCGCGTTTTGTTGCTTTTTTGCTTACCTGCTTCTTCTTTTTTGCCTTTTTATTAATTTTTTTACGAGTTGGCTTTGATTTCTCTTCGGTCATTGATTGTCCAACTAAGGTATTTCTCTACTAAAATATTTTGGAAAGCGTTATTAAAAGTGCTTTAAAAGTCGACCACTAGGGCACTAGCTGCATGCCAATTTAAGCATACAAGGCTGACAAAAATCGGCAAGCTAAATCCGTTGTAACCACTCAACTGAAAAAAGTTACCGCTCATCCATTCTTTTTATTTAAATTCAAACCCTTACAGCCAATTTGTTAAAAACTGCTTTAGTATACAATTGACACTAATTCAAGCCGCACGCTATTATGCATCATTGACAGAGAGGACGTTCGAGTGACGACGAAAAAATTAAACTCTGAGATAGAGCAATACTCTGATTGGCGCGAACGTGTTCGTGACGCGGTTCAAAATCTCAGCCGCTTTTTGAAAAGCAATAACATTACTGATCTACGTACTCATCACCAATTCGAGATGGTGCTGGGTTCATTAGTAGATGACAACCTTTCGGTTGCCTTCGTTGCCGAATTTTCACGCGGCAAATCAGAGATGATTAACACCATCTTTTTTGGCGATTATAAACGCCGTATTCTACCGTCTGGCTCTGGGCGCACCACCATGTGTCCAACCGAGCTTTTATACGATCCCAACCGCCCCAGCTCAATACGTTTACTGCCAATCGAATCAAGAAAAGACGAGCGACCTTTATTTGAATTAAAAGACGAAGAAGAACTCTGGGAAGAAATTGAGTTTGACGCGGACGACGTAGAAAGTGTTGCTAGTGCGCTCCATGGCATGACCGACAACAAACTGGTCAGTAAAGCCTATGCCAAAGGTCTGAAATTCGATTTACTGGAAAGCGAAGGTTCTGAAATTGGCTTACCGGTTAATGAGTACGACGAGGTCGAGATTCCCAGCTGGCGCCACGCCATTATCAACTTGCCTCACCCGCTGCTAAAACAAGGTTTGGTTATTCTTGATACCCCAGGGTTGAACGCGATTGGCGCAGAGCCTGAGTTAACGATTAACCAATTGGCAACCGCGCACACCGTTATCTTTATTTTGTCGCACGACACCGGCGTCACATCAACGGATCTTGAGCTATGGAACACACATCTTGGTGGCTTAAACGAACAAAATATAAGCAAGAAGAAAAACAAAAAAGGCCAAGCCGATAACGTTCCACCCGCCTACAATCAAGGCAAATTAGTGGCATTAAACAAAATCGATGCACTGTGGGATGGCATACGCACTGAAGCTGAAATTCAAAATGAGATCACAGCCCAAATAACAGAGACGTCAAAAGCATTAAACCTGCATCGCAGCAATATTTTTCCAGTCTCTGCACAAAAAGGCTTGCTAGCCAAATTAAACAACGACGAAGAGTTACTGCAACGCAGTAACATAATGGTATTTGAACAAGCCATTGCCAAACGCTTAGTGCCACAAAAACGCACTATTGTGGTGGAAAAAGTACGCAGCTCTCTGGACAGCATTTTAGAATCGGCAGGGTCGATCATGGGGGGGCGCTTAAAAGACGCCGATGAACACATTGCCGAATTACGGCAATTGAGCAGCAAAAACACCGACGTCATTTCGCACATCATGCTTAAGGTTCAGGCCGAGAAGTCGTCATTAGAAGTGGACATGCAGCGCTACCAAGCATTACGCGCGGTCTACGCCAAAGAAACCACAAAATTGGCACGCATTTTAGCACCCGAACGTTTGGAAAAATTGATCGCCGTTACCAAACATAATATGGCCAAGTGCGCCACCTCAATGACCTTGCAGAAGACCATCTCAAAGTATTTTGAGCGGCTTAATTACTACTTGAACTCGGCCATCGAGCAAGCGAATGAAATCGCGGCTTTATCAGAAAACATTACCCGCGATTTTGAGAAAGACCACGGCATTGCGAACTTTAAAGTCCGCAGGTTACGTCTTGAACGCTACAAACAAGACATCGCAAGACTGGAAGCCAAACACAGCAACTTAAAAGAAACTCGAACACTGTTTTTTAAAGAGCAGATGTCGATCACCAATAAATTTTACGAGTCTGTTTGCTCAGCATCGCGCAAAATTTTCAGCCACGCACTCAAAGACGCAAATAACTGGAATAACAATTTGATGGTGCCAATGGAAACTCATGTCCGCGAACACCACACACAACTGCGTCGCCGCTTAGAAAGCGTAAAACGCATTCACCGCGCATCCGACACCGTAGAGGCTCGTCTTTCCGAGTTAAATGTGCAACACGCAACACTGGTGAAGCAAAATGACCAACTCACGGCCATGCAAAACACCCTAGCATCATTAATAGAGGAGGCAGAGCAAGCTAATGAAGTGGAAGAACCCGAAGAAACGGAAACCGCCGAAGTGCTTTACTGGGAACATAAAACCAATTTTTAAACTCTCGGCCTGCGTTTTAAAAAAGAAACGGGTTAACAAGTGAAAAGTACATACGCTTAACCATTGGATGATCATTTCTCTTGGGTTGCGTGGCCCTTGAAACTCTTCTGTGACCTTTCTAGCTGGTTTACATGAACACGATAGGCTAAACGTCTAGAGTTTAACTCGGCCTCTTGACACTTAGCGGCTTATAAGTGACTCTATTGATTCCATGTCCCTGAAATTTCCCTAGCTTTTAATTGAGCCAACTAGCACCAAGTAACTCTTCCAAACTCTTCGTTTTTAATATTTCATTTTGATTGTAATGATCAATAAGAGAGTAATCTTCTTTATATTCAGATATACGAGGTTGAATAATTCCAGCCGCATAAGCTAGCTTAGTCGCCCCTGAAGAATCATTAAATACATGATTTTAATGAGATAAGTTGGTTTTTTTGCTAGATTAAATTTGAAGGCCTTATTCAACGAGAGCGATGAAAGCGTGGTTGAGCGTTGGGCCGAAAACCCCTATTGGCAGCACTTCTGTGGTTATGAATACCTGCAACATGAGTTGCCCTTGCATCCCACCAGCTTGGTGAAGTGGCGTAAGCGAGTCGGTGACCGCTTAGAGTCGATGTTGATTGAAACCATTGAGTTGGCTCGCAGTACTAAGGCGATGAGTGCGCGCTCAACAGATCATGTGAATGTCGATACGACCGTGCAGGAAAAGGCGATCGCCTTCCCTACGGATGCATGTTTGTATCATTCGATGCGCAGAACGTTGGTGCGCTTAGCCAAAGCGCGAGGCATTCCTCTAAGGCAAAGTTATAAGCGCGTAGGCAAGCGCGCGTTCGCGAGGCAGAACCGTTATGCCCATGCGAGGCAGATGAAACGAGCCGGGCGCGAATGTCGACGACTAAAGACCTATCTTCGGCGCACGGTCAGTGATATCAGCCGCAAATACTCAGAACCAGATGAAGTACTCAAGACTGAGCTTAGCAAAGCGGCTCGTTTACTCAATCAACAACGCCAAGCTTTACAGTAATCACGAGCCAGAGGTGGAGTGCATCGCCAAAGGCAAAGCACACAAGCGCTATGAGTTTGGGAATAAAGTCTCGTTTGCTACCACCTCAAAGGATAACTGGATCGTGAGTGTGCAAAGCCTACAGGGCAATCCTTACGACGGGCATACGCTCAGCGGTGTGATAAAACATGAGACCTTTGCACTAAAGACGGATTGATCGGTTAAAACAGAAGCCCTTCAATTTAAAATGTGGTTTTCAGATGAGCAGCTTCTTCAAAGAAACCCTTAAAGCAAGGCTTTATCAAAACAAAGCTAAATATCCCTTACTGAAGTTAGACGAGTTGCTGGATTGGCAAGCGATTGGCGATAAGTTACGCCGAGCAAAGGCACGATCACGCGGTGACCGGCGTGGCAATAGTGGCTACGATCCTTTAAAAATGTTTAAAGCAGTATTGCTGGGGCAATGGCATAGTTTAAGCGATCCAGAGTTAGAGCATGCGCTAGCGGTAAGAGCGGATTTTCTCGTCTTTTGTGATTTTGATGATATGGAGTTGCCTGACCATTCGACACTTTGCCGCTATCGACAATGGCTGATGAAGGGCGATGTATTGAAGCGGCTGATGGCCGAGATTAACGGTCAACTAGAACAGCAAAACTTGAAGATTAGCAATGCAAACGTCGCGGTTGTTGATGCCAGCATCATAGAGTCGA
>CALJWL010000022.1 GCA_937974565.1 uncultured Arenicella sp. | reverse complement strand
TACCCATTGGACGCCGTTGTTCCCATGCTTGACTTGGTGGATGAAGTCGAGGCTTTAGATAAAACCAACATAACCACTCCCCAATTGTTTATCTACTCACCTCAAGACAAGGTCGTCGATGTTGAAAAGATAAAAAAGACCACCGCACAATTCATTAACGCGGCTGTTTCTATTCATCCATTTGATGCATCAACAGACCCTTCACAGCACGTTTTGTCCGGCGAAGCCTGTTCGCCAGAGTCAACCCAGGCTATGGTCGATTTAATTATTGAATACATCAATAACGGTTTTACTTTGCCGTAAATATGAGGCACTAAATGCATACACCCCACTCAAACCAAAGTGAGCGATGCAGCCAAGTGAAAGAAAAGCTCACCTGAAACCCGTTGTTAATCCGCATGACGTGTGAGAGCGTAGACTTAAGCTCAAGGAGCGCACAACCGTAAAAAACACCACGCAACGTCTAATTCAGCTACGTCAGTATCAAAGTCGCCGCTTATTTTGCTAACGCGCTCGTCAATTTATCCACACAAACTGTGGATAAGATTGTGAGTGATTTTTATACGCTGTATCGCGAAACTGGGTTAGCGATCTTGCTTATTTTTTGAACAAACTTAAATAAAAAAACCCAAACAACTCACTTAAAAACCCGACACTTCCCTTAAAAACGCAACGAGTTTTTTCATTGGTTGCGTGTTTGGCTCAGACTTCCCGTATAGCCAATCCATGATAACCGGGTCTTGAACTTCAAGCATTTCTTGAAAGGTTCCTTTCTCTTTGTCACTCAGTGTTCGATAGTGTTCTTGAACAAAGCGAGTAAAGAGAACATCCAGTTCTCTTACTCCGCGCCGACAACGCCAATGCAACTGACTTTCAGAAAGCATACGTATTTGCCGACTTAATTAAAACTGACCTTTGAACGACTCTGGCTGTTTACAGCGCGCGTTCTGCAATCATTTTTTTGATTTCACCAATGGCCTTGCCTGGGTTCAAACCTTTGGGGCAGGTATTAGTACAATTCATGATCGTGTGACAACGGTACAGTTTAAATGGGTCTTCCAAGGCATCCAAGCGCTCGCCTTTGGCTTCATCACGACTGTCGGCCAACCAACGGTAAGACTGTAACAGAATCGCAGGACCCAAGTACTTATCACTATTCCACCAATAACTTGGGCATGACGTTGAACAACAAGCGCACAGGATACACTCATACAGTCCATCTAGTTTTTCTCGATCTTCTTTTGACTGCAAACGCTCAGCTGATTGCGACACCGGCGTTTTGGTCTTCAACCAAGGTTCCACTGACGCGTATTGTGCATAAAAGTGCGTCATATCGGGCACTAAGTCTTTTACCACTGACATGTGCGGCAACGGATAAACCTTGACGTCTTTTTTGCCATCCGCACATTCATCAATGGACTTTGTGCAAGCCAGCGTATTCGTGCCATCAATATTCATCGCACATGACCCGCAAATACCTTCGCGGCATGAACGACGAAAAGTAAGACTCGGGTCAACTTCGTTCTTGATTTTAATCAATGCGTCCAACACCATCGGGCCGCAATTATCCATATCGATGTCGTAGGTATCAACGTGTGGATTTTGATCATCATCGGGCGACCAGCGGTAAATGCTGAAAGTTCGAACATTAGTAGCGCCCTCTGGTGCTGAAAAATGCTTTCCCGGTTTTATTTTTGAATTTTTGGGTAAGGTAAATTCTGCCATGTCTGTACTCCCAGCCTAGTAAACGCGAGGCTTTGGTTTCACATATTCAACATCATCGGTCATCGTATAGTCGTGAACTGGTCGATAATCAATGGTCGTCTTGTGGGCGTCATCACACCACGTCAGTGTGTGCTTCATCCAATTTTCATCGTCGCGATCTTCAATATCATCACGTGCGTGCGCTCCACGACTCTCATCGCGATTAGCGGCTGAGTTCATTGTAACCACAGCTTGGCTCAATAAATTTTCAAGCTCTAAGGTCTCGATTAAATCCGTATTCCAAATTAAACCACGATCACTGGTTTTAACATCACTGAACGATGCTGCTGTCGCCGCCAGTTTAGTCACGCCTTCATCCATAGAGTCGCCAGTACGGAACACCGCACAATGAGCCTGCATGGAACGTTGCATTTCTAAACGAATTTCAGCGGTACTGCGCGCGCCCTCAGCATAACGCAGTTTATCCAAGCGCTCTAAGGTCGCTTCGCCCGCGTTATTTGAAATGCTGGGGATTGGCTCACTAGGGTCGACGGTGTCTTTGGCTCGTAAGGCAGCCGCACGACCAAACACAATCAAATCAAGCAGTGAGTTGGAGCCTAAACGATTCGCACCGTGTACTGATACGCAAGCGGCTTCGCCAATGGCCATTAAGCCAGGAACAATGCTATTGGCATCGCCGTCTTTAAGTGTCACCACTTCGCCATGATAATTGGTCGGGATACCGCCCATGTTGTAATGCACCGTTGGCAACACAGGGATAGGCTCTTTCGTAACATCAACACCAGCGAAAATTTTGGCTGATTCAGAAATACCTGGCAAGCGCTCATCAAGCAGTTCGGCGCCTAAGTGTTCAAGGTGTAAATGAATGTGATCAGCATCAGGGCCAACGCCACGTCCTTCGTTGATTTCGATGGTCATTGACCGTGAAACGACGTCTCGTGAGGCTAAATCTTTCGCATTAGGCGCATAACGTTCCATAAAACGTTCACCTTCAGAGTTGGTCAAATAACCGCCTTCACCACGAGCGCCTTCAGTAATTAGGCAGCCAGCACCATAAATACCTGTTGGATGAAATTGCACAAACTCCATATCTTGCAAAGGTAAACCGGCACGTAATACCATGGCATTACCATCGCCAGTACAAGTGTGGGCGGATGTCGCTGAGAAGTAAGCTCGACCGTAACCGCCAGTGGCTAGTACCACTTGCTTGGCACGGTAACGATGAATAATGCCCGTTGCCATATCAATGGCAATAACACCGCGGCATTCGCCCTCTTCCATGATTAGGTCGAGAGCAAAGAACTCGATGAAAAATTGCGCGTCGTGCTTCAAAGCTTGCTGATACAATGTGTGCAGAATGGCGTGACCCGTACGATCAGCCGCAGCACACGTTCGCATCGCTTGACCTTCGCCGTAATGGGTGGTCATGCCTCCGAATGCTCTCTGATAAATTTTGCCTTCTTCAGTGCGCGAAAACGGCACACCGTAGTGTTCTAATTCATAAACTGCGGCAGGGGCATTACGACACATATACTCAATGGCGTCTTGGTCACCCAACCAATCTGACCCTTTTACGGTGTCGTACATATGAAAGCGCCAATCATCCTCACCCATATTGCCCAGCGCAGCGGACATCCCGCCCTGTGCGGCAACTGTGTGCGAGCGAGTTGGGAAAACCTTGGTCAAACAAGCCGTAGACAAGCCTGCCGCAGCCATACCGAACGTTGCACGCAAGCCTGCGCCACCGGCACCCACTACAACCACATCAAACGCGTGGTCAATAATTTTGTAATCGCCTTTCACTGCATTAGCCTCCTAAAGCAACTTTTAAGACTGAAATCGTCGCTAATACAGCCATCACAACGGATGCGAATTTGACGATAAGTAGCATGGTTAAGTTCACCCATTTGGTATGAACATAATCTTCAATTACGGTTTGTAAACCAGTCTGAGCGTGATAAAGCATTGCCAACACGAAAGTCACCATAAAAGTGGCGTTAATTGGCGAGCTCAACCAAGCTGTTGCCGCGTCATAGCCATGACCCATCAGGCTCAATACTGCGCAGACAAACCACAAACACAAAGGGATAAGCGCGACAGCCGTAACACGCTGCCACCACCAATGAGAGAAACCATGCTTGGCCGAGCCAAGACCCACGGCTTGCGAACGAGGGCTACGAAGGTTCATTAGGCGCCTCCTGAGTAGGCTATGAAAACCGTTATGACGGTTAATAGTATGGCCGAAGCTATAACCGCGTAGCCACTTTTATGCAACGCGCTCATTTCAAAACCTTTACCGACATCCCAAAATAAGTGTCGAATACCGTTTGATAAGTGATAAAACAACGCAAAGGTCCAACCAAGTAACAATATCTGTACAATCCAATGTGAAAAACAATCTTGCATTTGTTGGTAGGCCGTTGGGCCTGCGGCTAATTGAACAAGCCAGTAAACCAGTAATGGTGTGCCTAACGCCAAGAATACACCGGTGCCGCGATGTACGATGGAAAGCATCGAAGTCATCTGCGGCTTGTATACCTGTAGATGCGGGGATAAGGGTCTCTCTTTTTGCATATCCGAATTACTCAATGTGAATCGTGGGTAAATGGGGCTGCCTGTATATAGCCCAATTTTCTTCAGGCCCAAGCTGGGCGCATTTTACCCTAACTGAGCCAACGAAGGGGCTAATCTGGCTGCGAAACGGTGTTTATTTTTCAGAAATATTAGAATTTTTCGAACTGTTTGAGAATCGTTTGCAACTAGGCTGCTGTCAACGCATCAGGAACGCGCTTCTTAACTCGTAAAACTTAGTGACCATTTCAAAAATCGTAGCAACGGCCTTTGGATTCCCAATCACCATAACGGGTTGGTTCTAGACCTTTGGGCCCACCCACTTCTTTGACCGATGTACTTACATCTGATTTGTGCTTTTTATCATCTGCGCCAAATTCGGTGGCTGATTTACAGCCCTTGACCGCATCGACATTATTAGCGTTGGGGCCTGACTGGGCCGAGTTTTCACCTTCTAACGTTTCATGTTTGTTCATATGAAAATTAATTGTTGGTTTCTATACGCCATGAAAAATATCTGGTTAATTGAAAAACCTTTCTGTTTTTTTGCAGGCCGGATGATAGCATGCACTTCAATAAACACTTCACAAATGTCGATCGTTAAAGTCTTAATTATGCCCTTTGAAAACCTCACTCATTTAAGTCTTATCCAAGTCACTGGCGACGATGCAAAAACCTTCTTACAAGGCCAGTTAACCAACGATATTAATGCTCTTGATACTGGCTGGCAATACTCAGCTTATTGCACTCCTAAAGGGCGCACTTTGGCTGTGTTTATCGTCTCTATTATCGATGATCAACTGTTTTTACTCACCGAGAGTGCGCTGGTTGAGGCCGTAATAAAACGTCTGCGAATGTACGTCATGCGCAGCAATGTGGTTTTCAAAATTCTGGATCACAACATCCTAGGTGCGCATAGCCGTGAATCGTTGACCACATTACCATTCGAAATAGGCCCAAACATTGAGCGGTTTTCTGGCCAACGAATTGGAAACGACGTCACCTTACTGCACTTCGGAGATCGATGTTTAATACTGGATGCATCAGATGCATTAAATGGGAAGTCAGAACAACCACACGCGATCGGCGATGAGTGGGTAAAGCGTGATATCAACGATGGGTTGCCGAGAGTTACATCGCAAAGCAATGAACTCTTTATTCCACAAATGCTTAATATGGATTTAAACAATGGCATTAGTTTCAAAAAAGGCTGTTACACCGGTCAAGAAATCGTTGCTCGTATGCATTATTTGGGCAAGTTAAAACAGCGCAGCTTCGTTTGCAATATCACAAACAAAACCAACGTATCGATTGGCGAAAAGCTCAGCAATGCTGATGGCAAGAGTCTGGGAAACGTAGTTAATGCGGTTGACGGGAACGATTGCGTGTTTGCATCACTGCGCTTTGACCCTATGCCCAACGTGATTTACGCTGACAATGGCGCCGAAATAGAAATACGAAACACTCAACCTTATGACCTCGGTCTGCCAACGTAACACCACATCAAACCGAATTACGGTTACTCGTGGCCTCGCGTACCGATTGATTGTTAGATTCATCGAAGTATTAAACGCGATGAAACCATACGCAGTAATTGATTAAAACGTTTGGCAAGAGTCAATTCGACCCGTTTTCATGCCTTCTTGAAACCAATACATTCGTTCTTTAGCACTGCCGTGAGTAAAATTTTCTCGGCGTGGGGCCATGCCAGCTCTAGACATGATGGTATCGTCGCCTACCGCCGCGGCTGCCGCAAACCCTTCTTCGATATCGCCTTGCTCTAAAATTGAATTACGTTGCTCGGTGCGATTAATCCAAATACCAGCCAAACAATCGGCCTGCAACTCCATTTTTACGGATAATGCATTCGCGCCAGACTTGTTGCTACGAGCTTGCTTTTTGCGAACATCGCTGGCCACGCCGATCAAATTTTGAATGTGGTGCCCTACCTCGTGCGCAATCACATAAGCAAAGGCAAAGTCTCCTGGTGCCCCCATTCTCTTTAACTCAGTCATAAAGCTTAGATCGATGTAAATTTTGTAATCGCCAGGGCAATAAAATGGACCAGAGGCGGCTTTCCCAACCCCGCAAGCGGTCTGGGTTTGCTCTTCGTATAGCACTAATTTAGGTGCTTGATAGTTCGAGCCCGAATCAGAAAACACTTGATTCCATGTGTCTTCAGTTTCAGCCAAAATGGTTTTAACAAAGGCCGCATTATCATCGTCTGCCGCACTACTGGGTCGGCTTGACTGTTGCACTTGCGGCCCACCAGAACCACCGCCAACAAAAAGCGACAGCACTCGCTGAACGTCCTGACCAAAAAACAAGCCTGCCAAAATCAGTAAGATCATAGCTCCGCCACTGGCCCCTTTTTTCGAACGCACAAAGCCTCGCCCCCGACGATCTTCAACGTTATTACTTTGCCTTCTTCCTCTCCAACGCATGAACAATACCTACTTGTTTGTTGTGCTTACTTTTATTAATCGGTGCTAAGCATCAGAAGTAAGCAATTCAATTACAGCATTAAGGTCGTTGATCAACTCACCTCGATTTCGCTGATCGATATGTTCCATTGCTGATCGGCAATGCGCCGCTAACTCTTGATAACCGTACATTCCCAAAGACCCAGCCAACTTATGCAACTCCTCTTTAACGGGTTCGAGGTCGTCATTGTCAAACACCGAATTAAGCGCGGTTCTGATCACTTCAACCTTTTCTGGAAAGCTGGCTTTATAGCGTTCTTTGATGGCCGCTACTTGTGGAGAATCTGTACTCATTTTAATAAAATGTGGGGCTATATTGGTTTAAATAAGGTTGGGTGAGCAGTTAAGAGGCTGGCTAATTTACGTCAATAACCATGCTTGCTATGGACAATATTTCTTGCACGTCTACAGGTTTAACCAAATAAGCAGCACAACCAAGCCCTTTAGCGCGCTCTTGATCATCTTCAACTGCGGACGCACTCATCACAATAATCGGTGTGGTATTACCCTGTTTATTGAGTTCTTCAATGGCTTCGTAGCCTGTCATGATCGGCATATGAATATCCATCAACACGATATCAAAGTCAGCTTCCTGTAGCGCCGCCACCGCCAACGCACCATTAACAACTCGACGCACATTGACACCTTGTTCTTCTAGCAGCATAACAACAAGGTCAGCGATATCCGAATCGTCTTCAGCCAGCAGCACACGCAATTCAGTCAGATTTACACTCAACTGTTGTTCCACGGCAAGCTGCGGTTCGATAAGAGGCGCGGGCATGGAGAACGTGACGCAAGTACCCACATTCAACTCTGACTCAATCTCAAGCTGACCGCCCATCATTTCAATAATGCGTTCTGTGATGGTCAACCCCAACCCCGTACCTACTTTACCTGTATCAGCCGCTTGAAAAAAAGGCAGCCTGATTTTTTTTAGATCGTCTGCGCTAATTCCAAGCCCGGTATCCGATACCGAGACATTCAAACTCTCATTTTCTAACTTAGCTTTTAAACTTACTCCACCTTCGTCAGTAAACTTTATGGCATTACCAACCAAATTAATCAAGCATTGGCGAAGCCGACTGTCATCCACAATTGCTTCAAAGTCACTCGGAATATCAAGCTCAATGTCAAAACGAATGTCTTTGGTGGTGCTTAGCGGCGTAAGCAATAATTCAACATCTCTAAACAACTCATTTAAATCGGTAGGCTTGGGGCGAATATTAATTTCATCGGAATCAAGCTTGCCATGGTCCAGCAAATTTTCAACCAATGAAAGCAGATGTTTGCTTGATCGTTGCACGGCACTTAAATAGTCATCGCTGTCTTGCTTGGCGATGCGTGGAACCATTTCTTCACTCATTTTGGCCAAATCTGATTTGACCAAATTGGTATACCCAATAATAGACGTTAATGGAGTGCGAAATTCATGCGACACACCTGAAATAAAACTGGTTTGCAAACGAGAAGCTTCTTCGAGCTGGCGATTTTTCTGCTCCAACTCTTGTGATGCCATTTCCAATTCAGACATCAATTTTTTTTGTTGCTCAACGAGTAACTCGTTCTCATTTGCCGCCTGCTGGAGCAACTGTCGCTGTTCAGTGGCTGTCGATGCATTTGAGATCAACACGGTTAACTGATCGTCATCAGGCATTAAACTAACACTGATGGGTATGCCGGATGGGCTGCCTACAACAGGCAGATCAAGTTCAGTTTTGGCGTCCATGCCTATCATAAAGTCAATTTGTTCATCAACCGGTTTACCAATATCCAGCTTAGGAAAACCGTAATCACTCAGATTAGATGAGGCACCACGAACCTTCATTTGCTCATCAACAGCAAAATACGCAAGTTGCAGCTTTGAAATCACTCGCTCTCGAATGAATTCTTGAACCTTATTTTTAAATGTACGCGATTCCATATTTTGAAATAGCTTGCTTTTTAGCTCATAGCGAGCGCAACCCTCGTTTTTTGTTTAGTGTTTATCTAACAGCTCTTTTTATATCTTGCTAAATTTCAGTATTAAAGCAACACATTGGGTATCACAGTATGACTGTCAAATTTTAGCAACCAGAGTATGAAACAGAGTTTCAACATCATGGCCTTTTTTTGCACTGGTCTGAAATACCGACCAATCTCGACTCGCAAACTCGTCTAAATTAGACTCAGACACATGCCAATCAGGCAAGTCACATTTATTCAGTGCAACAACACAAGGCACAGACCCAATTCGTTTTTCAACTACAGCCCAAATATCAAGCAAGCCGCTAACCGTACTTTCACGCGTGCCATCGGCGACCAAAATTACGCCAGCGGCGCCAACCAAATAACTCGCATTAATTGGCGACAGTGAATCACGGCCAGCGACATCCCAAATAATCAGCTTAGTAGATTCAACTTCAACTGTGTCGATCTTAACGCCGATGGTAGTCAGATACTTTTCTGAAAACACATTGTTTACAAATTTTTGCGTAAGACTGGTTTTACCCACAGAAAAGTCACCAACCATGCAGATTTTTTTCTTATCCATAGACTGACTTCCAAAATTTATGTCCGATTAGGGCGCTCAGCATAGCACCGGATGCGAACACATTGACAGAGACTGCTTGAGAAGGCCATTCACAAATGCCTAGCCTACTTCTATTGTGTATGAAGTGGGCTAATAGGACTAAAGAAAACGGAAAAATTAGCGCAGGCATGACGGCTGCAGTAAACCTGTAATTCAAAATCTTTGACATTAAATTGATTTGAGAAGGCCTCACTGAGCCCCTTTAGGTATGGCTGTCACGTCAACCCAGTCATTAGCTGCAAACAAACTGCGAAGTAACGTAAGAGTAGGCAAATCCGTGCTGCCACTTATTACAACTGTAGTTTGAACCTTATCCTGCACGTGGGAGAGCCTTAAATCTTTAACCGCGTCGTATGGCAGAGATGTTTTCAATAACGTTGATACTGAGCTTCGGGTCGCCGCCAGTGGTTTTACTGATAAGCGCCGATCCGCAGCCAATTGTCGCAACCTTGAACCTTTGCTGTTTAACCACGTTAATGGAGCCCGCCCTCTTAACTGAATTTCGCCATCTTGAACTAGAAGCTCCACGCCCGTTGGCAAATCAAGCTCATTCCGAAAACGCTGCATCTCCATATCCACCTCTAAAGAGCGAAATGGAATCATATTAAATACCAGTAACTCTTGCTCAATGCCATAAGATTCCAGAGTCTCATACGGAATGACGGCATCAGGGTCTTTAAGGCCTTTGACTCTCAATTTGCCATTACTCCAATAAATGTCGGTGGCGGCCACCCCTGGCGTGTCTCGTAAAAAATGTTCTACTGTAGCAATATCAGACTTACCCATCATCCATTTAGCTAAAAAGAATATTCCCCCTAAAACCAACAGCGCCATGAAAATAGCCGAGCCTAAAGGCATCGTTTTTTTGCTATCGGGGCTTCGAGGCGACTCTGACTCTTTCAACTCGCTCTGCAGCAATGGTTGCAGATACAAATCAATGCCAGAAAAAGGCGCAACATCGCCCTCGAAATCAACCAAAGAATTACCATACTGCGTACGAATAAGGTCTAACGTATTGTATAACTCGGTTTTAAGAGATTCAGGAGCATCCCCCCTGATAACACAAGCCAACATGCTATTCGGGCCATTAGCAACCCAAACGTTTTGCTCACCGACCTTAAAACCGCTTAGTAAACTCGACTCATCGCTTGAGAATGAGTCTTGCACGAAGCTTTGAATAGCTGAAAACATCGCACTTACCGCATCGCTGTCAGGCGCTTCGGTGCCTTCTGAGTGCAATGACTCAATCGCCATACCGGTTTCGCGGTGAATTAAATAAACATGTTCAACACGATAAAGCAGCGAACGCCTGAGAGCGAGTTCCGCGTATGGAATACCCGTTCTTAAAGACTGATATCGCAGACTAAGTCCTTGCACTGTCGTCGCCGATTCAATGGTACGATTAATGGTCACCATCATGGAACTAATTGCTTGTGCAATTGCTCGTCGTATAGAGGGTGCCATCACCGGATACAAAATCTCTGCGTATTCTTTGGGCTCAGAACGTATGGCACGCTTAAGACCAATAGAGACCGGTTTTTGTAATGAATTAGCTAACTTATCGCCCTGTTGATCAATCGCCGGAGACAATACTTCGGCAACATCCTTGGTGCGCTTTTCAACGTCTTCTATTCGTTCTGCTAGTTCATTGAGTTGCTGCGCGCTGTCACCAACAATGATATCTCGAAGTTCATCTAACTGGTTCATTCGAGCTTTTTAATCTAAACGAGTTACAAATAAAAAACGAAATCGACGCACTAGCTGGTGCGTAATTTGACGGCCACTTCATCAAGCATCAAAGCTAACGCTTGACGGCCGACTTTATCACCCTCTAATTCTTGTTTTTGCGTTTCTAACTCTGAAACTAATTGCGCTTGAACCGACAAAGTTTGGTCAAGCAGCTCTTGATGACTCTCTTCCAACGAAGCTCGAACCGCCGCTAAATCTTGGTTCGCTTGATCTTCCATTGCAGTGATAGAGTGTTGAAGGGTGTTTTCCGCCTCAGACAACACATTTTGCAGTGACCTTAGCTCGCTGTCGCGATTATTCTTTTCAGTTTCAATTTGCGCATCAAGCCGTTTTAATGACTGATTTACAGCATCGTCCATCGCCTCTATTTTTTGGCTCAAACGATCTTTTAAGGTTTCTACATCAGCTTCAAGGCGTTTCTCAAGTGCAGCGAATCGGTCCTCGAAACTGGAAACGTATTTCCCGAATAATATATCTCGAACTTTTTCTATATCGCCAAGACCTGGATTAATAATTTCCGCGGTCTTTTTATTCTTTGAATCAGACATCTGATGACTCCACGTATGTGATTTCTATGGCTACTATCAACAAGCTTATCAAACTCATCAGTACCTATAAAGCCTTATCTGAAAAGGCTAAATAAGCCTTAGACTTGTTCTAGACGATAACCATGGCGGTAAACAGAAGTAAGCTGCCAGCTCGGCTGCCCTTCTAATTCAAGTTTAGTTCGCAAACGGCTGACATGGGTGTCAACTGTTCTGGTATTGAGTTTTGAACTGGTGCCCCAGACCATTTCCAATAAGTGCCCACGAGAAATAACACGCCCTAAATTTTTGAATAAAAACAAAGTAAGTTCATACTCTTTTTGAGTCATCTCTATTGGTTCATCATTCAAACTGACGTGGCGCAACTTGGTATCAATTTTATACGGCGGAAAGTGGTAATTATCAGAGGTATTGTCATCACCGAACCCCATACGGCGAGCAATAGCATTAACCCTCGCCATGGTTTCCATTTGCCTAACTGGCTTGGCCATGTAATCGTCTGCACCCGCTTCCAATGCCTCAACTATGTCTTCTTCAGAATTACGTTGAGTGATAAACACAACCGGAACCAAATTATCTAAATGCGATCGCAGATGCCTTAAAACGTCGATCCCCGACATATTAGGCACCATCCAGTCTAATAGCACTATATCGTAGGAATCTTGATTGTAAGCTCTTATAAAGGCAGTACCATCCCTATATACGGTACACTGATGGCCCGCTTCTTCCAACCAAGCCACAAGCAAGTCCGCTTGGTCCTTATCGTCCTCAAGAATTACTATTCTCATAAATCCCCAGTTTGTATTTGGCAGTTTCTATTAGTAGAAACCGATGCTTCGTATACGTTTACAGTTTTAATAAATTGACAAAGACAGGCTTATATTGCATCTGTGTAATTTGATTATTCCGAATGAGTCACACTAAGCCACATAAAGCACATAGTAAAGTCGCACAAAACGTTTTAAAATAGGCTGTATTTCGCTGATTTTACTCGTTTTACGCACCCAATGTAAAAGTTACTGTAACAAATTGCAAACACAATGCCAATTAAGACATCTGTGATCAATTTTAAATGCCCTCTGTCTTTCAATCAACATCCTAATTGAGGCATTTTTGTGGGAGACGAATAAACATGGCGAGAATTGCCTAACCGAAAGGCTTCGCAAACGAAAATTTCAAATACATTTTTGAGTTATTACAACATCCACTCGAAGCTTCTTGTGCTGAGCCTCTAGTTTCATGGTCATTAGAAACGGTTCAAATCAATTTCTGTAAAATGTTACTTGAATAAAACGACACAATGATACACTTGGCTTAAATCAAAACATCATACGAATGCCAAGGCACTGGGTGTATTTTCAAAGCAGACGTTTACGCCTTTAACGGTTTGCCATACGGAATTTTCACGCTTAAGCTTAAAATTCTCACGTTTAAACCTAAGCTGCGTACAGCAATTTCGTTTAGCTTGTTTGAATACCACTGGCTTGGCAATGGCATCACTTAACCTAGAAAATACAAACGCATTCAACACACTATGTCAGATAATAATCAGCTGTTAATCGGTGGCAACGGATCACAAACGGTTTACATGGATGCCAGCATGGCAAATCGGCATGGAATGGTCGCTGGCGCAACTGGCACAGGAAAAACGGTCACCTTACAGATTTTGGCTGAAAATTTCTCCAAAGCGGGTGTGCCCGTTTTTTTAGCCGATGTAAAAGGAGATGTTTCAGGCGTTGGTAAAGAGGCCAAACCGCACGCAAAGATAGATGAGCGTATCAATATTATCGGCGTAGAAGATTATAAAATGGCCGGCAGCCCAGTGGTATTCTGGGACGTATTTGGCAAGCAAGGCCACCCCATCAGAACCACGGTCAGTGAAATAGGCCCGCTACTGCTGTCTAACTTACTGGATCTAAACGACACACAAACTGGAATTCTCTATTCGTGTTTCAAGATCGCCGATGATCAAGGAATGATGATTCTTGATCTGAAAGATCTCCGCTCAATGCTCATTTGGATGGGCGATAACAGAGCCGATTTAAAGGCCGAGTATGGCAACATATCCAGTGCCAGTATCGGAGCCATTCAGCGCGGTCTTATTGTCTTAGAAGAACAAGGCGCTGAATTTTTCTTAGGTGAACCGGCCATTGAGTTACGCGATTTAATGAGCCATGATTTCTCTGGCCGTGGCATTATCAACATTCTTGATTCAAACACCCTACTGCAAAAATCCCCCAAACTCTATTCGACCTTCTTATTATGGCTGTTGTCTGAACTGTTCGAGTCGTTGCCTGAGGTTGGCGACGCCGACAAACCTAAATTTGTTATGTTTTTTGATGAGGCTCACTTACTATTTGATGGTGCGCCTAAGGTTTTGGTTGAAAAAATTGAGCAAGTGGTACGCTTAATTCGATCAAAAGGCGTGGGGATTTATTTTATCTCACAAAGCCCGCTTGACGTACCAGAAGAAATACTCGGGCAACTGGGCTTAAAAATACAACACGCACTCAGAGCATTCACACCAAAGGATCAGAAAGCAGTAAAAAACGTGGCTGAGACATTCAGGGAAAACCCACAGATCGATACTGGCAAGGTCATCACCGAACTTGGAGTTGGTGAAGCGTTGGTGAGTACGCTAGACGAAAATGGCATACCCACACAAGTTGAACGAATTTTAATTCGCCCACCGCAATCGCGCATCGGCCCTATGAGTGATAAAGAGCGACAAGAGCAGATCAGCCGCTCACCTTATCGTGGTCGCTACGATGAACCACTGGATCGAGAATCAGCCTATGAAATGTTGATACTGCGTGCTGAAAAGATTGCTGCACAAGAAGAACAAATTGCACGTGAAGAGGCACTGCGCGAAACTCAAGAAGCCAAGCAAACGTCAAGGTCAACAAGTTCTCGCCGTAGATCAAGCCGACAAACACCCACTGAAGCTTTTGTAAAGAGCGCTGCCAGAGCCATAGGATCACAATTAGGTCGGCGCGTCATCAGAGGCATTCTCGGCTCATTGTTTAGAGGATGACATACAGTCCCGTTCGAGACACCACAAGGTTGGAACAGTCACAACCAATACCCCAAATAAAGAAGGCCAGATATTCACTTAGTTAAAAAAATACCAGTGCCATTAACAAGAAGAACCGATGTCACTCGCCTTCAACCGGTTGGCTATTGAAATAAAACACGCGCAAGTCAATCACGGCTTAAAGAAGATGTTTGTGTCGAAAACAAAAGGTGGGGCAGTCACTCAACTCGGTGAGCCTTTGATAATACACTTGCCGTTAATTTTATGCGCTCATGGTTTGTCGCGTTTTGTGCATGATGTCTTCGACATTTTATGATTCATCAAACTCATAATACCTAGCCTAAAGCAGCCAATACAACAATGTTACGTATTTTAATAAATAGTTACGTGCTTAATTTAAAAAGACTACACACCTATTCACTCAGACTGTTAAGTTTGGCCATCAGGGCCGACTAACTAAACTGGTTACGCATTGATCATTGTTTTGATCTAGCGTAACCAGTCAAGCTTTCTCAAAGGCAGTATGTGACTAGCAATCAGGCTATGCCTCTCAGACATCCCTTGGTTGATTTTTAATTAGGGCATATTCGAACTGAATCAATGCCACCCTCAATAATATCGCCGGCGCTGGATCCATCACTGGCGCGTACACGAATTTGCACATTTGAACCCGCGGGAACATTGGTGCTGGCATTTTGCCATTGTGCTTGCGTTTGGGTATCACCAATTCGCACTAAGTCGTTGAACGTCGAACCACCATTCAAAGAATACTCAATGGCAAAAAAGTCGCCGGAGGGATCATCACCGTTATCACGCTGACCGTGAAACCATGCCAAGGACAACGTGGAGGCTTCACTGACAGAGATAGTGGGCGATTGGGCCACACATTCACCGCCATCAACGTCATTATTGCCAGCCGATGTATTACTGGCAGTAAACACCGCAAAACCATCACCACCTGCATCGCCCCCCACTTGGGTGACAACACCACCGGAAACCATTTGAGTTGGATTAGTTCTCACGTAAGTGCCCGTACTACATGTCGAAGTTGCATTTTGCCAACCCGTGGATGACGTGAAGTCATCTTCAAACGCACAGGTTCCGTTGTTGCCGCCGCCACCGCCACCGCCATTATTACTCCCTAATAACGATTGCAATAACAAGTTAGGTGAACCTGAACCTATTCCACCTAAGCGCCCTGTCACGGCCACTGACTCAATCGCGGCTTCCACTTGACTTGGTGTGGCTGAAGGCACTTGATCTAAATACAGCGCAGCCACACCCGCCACATGAGGTGACGCCATCGATGTGCCGCTGATGGTTTGAGTGGCACTGTCACTTGTTGACCACGTTGATGTAATGCTCGAGCCAGGAGCAAATATATCTAAGCAAGTACCGAAGTTTGAAAAACCCGAGCGAGCATCCGATGACGTTGTGGCTCCAACAGTCATCGCTGGCCCAACTCGACTAGGCGACACCGAACACGCATTGGTATTTGAGTTGCCGGCCGCAACCACAAACGTGACTCCACTGTTGATCGCATTTTCAACGGCTTGATCTAAAGCAGCCGAAGCCCCTCCCCCCAAACTCATATTAGCCACAGATGGGCCAGAAGCGACTTGAGCGACATAGTTAACACCATCAATTACGCCCGAATTGGTGCCTGTGCCATCACAGCCAAGAACACGCACAGCGACTAAATTTACATTTTTAGCAACGCCATAGGTTTGAGAGCCCACCGTACCTGCAACGTGGGTACCGTGGCCATTACAATCGGAAGTACCGCGACCATCATTGATGGCGGTAAACCCGCTAAGCACACGCCCACCGAATTGATTGTGTGTGGCCCGTATACCAGTATCAATGACATAAGCGTCAACGCCAGAACCATCAAAATTAAACTCATAAAAACCGTCAAGTGGTAGGTCAGCTTCATCAATTCGATCTAACCCCCATGTTGCGTTACTTTGTACGGCCACGGTTCTCATGACTTGATCTTGCTCAATAAAGTTTACCCTCGGGTCATTAATGAATGCCGCGAGTGCTTTTTTATCCATTCTTGCGGCAAACCCCCCAAGAGCATGACCATAGGTTTTGGATATCTTCATGTTAAAGTCTGACGCCATCTCTTTAGCCATCTCTGATACGGCCAGCACTTTAAAATCACTTGCTAAGCTTGAGTCCATTCGATCGAGATTGCCACCAGACATGGTGCCAGCCATTTTTAACACAGATGCGTCGTTCAAAACCACAATGTATCTGTCGGGTATAACGCGTTCAGGGGCCGCAAATCGAAATTTACTGAAATTACGCCCCAATAACGACTGCATTTGAGTTACCGCAGCATTATCACTGGTTAGTATTGTTTTTTGTAGGGTTGAGTTTGAGGATCGAAGCGCAGCTGACAAATCACTGTTCTGTGCGTTTACCACGCCAAAGGGCGAGATAAGCAGTGAAAGCGACGCGCAGCAGAGCATGCTTTTAAGGGCATTCTTTTTCGCGTTCATTTTAGTTTTCCTGTGTAATGGGTTTGAATAGTACTAGCCAATTCTCCGTTGGTTAGGGAACACAATTAGCTACCAGATGTCTCACATACTAGACAAAAAAACTATATAAAAATTCAGAACAAAATGACACACAGGTGACAACACCGAACTTAATACTGAAATTTTCATTGATTAAACGGCTCTGACAATGGCTCATTCAAAAAGCGTACCTTCAACTCCAGACCTAGTAGTGACGCCTTTTAAAGTCAACACACTGCCTATCCTTTGAACTACGTTTGTATCCATCTAACCACGACTTTGATTGTTTAAAGTAGCAGTAGAAAATACTGATAAAACCAAAATAACAGAATTTATTTTTGATTCAACGGAAATAAATGCGCATAACGCACCTTAAAAATCATAAAAAAAAGTATTAAATTCAAAAAACGATGAATCGAATTACATCCAAACATATCTCAAATCATCCTTGTTAATACAGAAAGAAACAAACGCGGATGTTTCATCAGTTTTAACAAATGATATTTCCTCTTTAAAGGAGTAACGCATCATAGGCCGCTCGAGGTAGTCAATATCTATCGTAAGCGCCCAGTAACCGACACCCTTGCAATTCACCCATGCGGGTGAAACAAATTTGGTAAATTCTTTCTCTTCTTCTCTCAACAACGCACATCAGAATGATGGCTTGAGCAATCAGTTGGGGTCATAACCAAACAAAATAATTTTATTTGTTTGGTCGTCTTCTGATAAGGGTGGCGGGTCCGTTTTGCGAACCCACATGTACGATTTTGACTGCGCGGGTTTGCCTGATCATCCCGAGTACGTGAATTTAATTTGGTCAAACTAACCGCTACTGTAATGAGTGCTGCGTTAAAATTCGATAGACAGCACTAATGGATATAAAAAGTAACGGTGTTTAAAACTATCGTAATCTGCTTACAGTTTAAAGTAATTTCAATATCTGTTTTTTTGGCTATCATAGACAGACCAATGTCAAAGTACTGCTCTTACTCCGAATTGGAATACACATCAAATTTTCCTCTGAACCCTCTTCTTCTGAACCCTCTTCTTCTGAATCTCTTCCAAGCCTAGCAACTTTACTAATTCGGGGAGAAAAGTTAGTAAACTGCCCACCAATTAATAGTTTTCCAGTTCTTATAATTGTTACTATATTAACCTCGTTATTCAAAGATGGTTTAAATGTGGTATCTACTACTCCGGACAGATTAAGCCTAGCTAGGCGCTCGACGGAGATGTTGTTTACGCGGTTAAAGTCTCCTGCAATGTAAATTTCGTTTTCTTGGGATACTTCTATATCATTTACTGAGCTAACATTAACTATAAAGTCACTCATAAGCGTTCCATCTGAATCCAACAACGCTAAACCTCTACCGCCAAAAGAGGTGGAAAATACCCCCCCAATAAGAATTTTCCCACCTTCAGTAAGCTCAACATCATTAATTCTGCTACCAAAAAATGGAATTTGTGCATCAAATTCAATATCAAAAGTACCATCTTCATTCACCCTGAAAAGGTGATCACTGATATTTCCAGAATTACTCAAAATCGTGCCGGCAACAAGAACTTTTCCATCAGCTTGAATTAGTACCTTTTTAACAAAGCCTTCACCTGGCAAGGAAGGAAAAGTAGTATCTAGGCTTCCGTTTTCTTCAATTCTAGCCAATTGAGTTTGTTGTTGGTTTGAAACTTGTCGAAAGTCTCCTGCAATAATAATTTTCCCGTTTTTTTGAACCGCAATAGTATTGATATCGGCTCGATCCAAATTTGCATTAAAAGACTCATCCAAACTTCCGTCAGGGTTCAATCTTGCTAAGCCTAGACGCTCAATTCCTCCAACCACAGTAAATCTTCCACCAATTATGATCTTGCCATCTGGTTGCAAAGCAATACAGGTTACTTGACCATCGGTATCAGCGTTGAAGCTAGTATCTACTGTTCCATTTTCCAATAACTTAGCCAGCCCTGTTCTATCATGATCGCCTATTTTCACAAAGTCTCCGCCAATCAAAATTTTGTCATCAGACTGCACCATGATTGTCTCAACCGACGCTATACGATTTCTATCGGAAGCCCTGAAAATTCCAGTTTGAAACATTGGATCAAACTGGTCTTCAAACACTTCTCCCAAACAGGATGGGCTAAAAACTATAATCAATAGATAAACAACGAAAAAGCCAAATTTCATCAATTCATTACCTGCAATTTTTTTGGTATTAGATACATAAGCCTATCAACATAAAAGTATCTCTGTAAGGTTGAACAACTAATTTTAGATGCCCATTTGTCCAAAAACCTTTGAATATTAATTGTGTTCCCGGCCCACTTCTTTATGTTTAGTCAGGAACAGTAAATCCAAAAAATCTAAATATATTTAAGATAATAGGTTCCACTATAGAGAACACAATACTTGATAAATACCACCCATATGCATAGTGGCTATCTAGTAAAAGATGTAAAAATACTCCCAAAAAAACAATAAACAATAAAAGAAGCGCCATATCGATAAGTTAACAACTTTCCATATATTAGTTTGATCTGTTCTAATTGAGCTATTTTTTGAACAGTTAATTTAATAAAGGATTAAATCATAATGGCAAACCGCTGCTATTTATTTGCAATCGACACAGTAGAAACGCACAAAGCTGCGCAACGCTCTATGATCGGGCTTGGTGAGTATAACCACAACATTCCGTTGATCTATCAAATTCTGTGTTCAAGCGATGCCAGAATGTGTCGCTCAGCTGTATTTTCGGGCAATAAAAATGCCGCGATTATTGCTGACTTTAAAAAAGGTGTTGATAAGCTGCGTTTTTTTCTTGAGCAGCTCGGTGATGTTGGATTGGGTGACAAAATCCGAGAGACTTTAGCTTGGCTCGATGAACCGCATAATCAATTCGAGTATTTACTGTTAGAACCAGGAGAGATTTTTGAACTCGAATCTGACACTGATAAAAATCTTCTCAAGGAGCTGCATCAAAATATTAACGAGCTTGACCAACCATCTTTAAAAGATCAAGCGGAGCATTATCAAGAAAATAATGCTCTGGATTCGTGGAGTAACTTCCTTTACTACGAACCCAAAGGATGCATTAAGCCACCGAAAGATAAAAAGGCTGATAGGCACAGTTTCACTGTGGAAGAGCTAGAAAAGTATCTTAGCGAGTTGGAACAATTTCGATGCTCTCATGTCAGTTTGTATGCGACGAAACAGGAGATCGATCGAGTAAAAGCGTTATTACCTGAATTAAATCGATTGCCAAATTTGACAGAGTTTTGGCCTAAAGGTGAAGCGGTTCAAGATGAAATAGGTAAACTTAGGTCAATCACAAAGCTTATTTTGACTAATAATCAACTCGATGTATTACCCGATGGCTTGAAAGCGCTTACTCAACTCGAGGAGTTATTCTTATCAGCCAATAAGTTCACTGAGGTGCCCGATGTCATTCAAGGCTTAAAAAGACTAAAAAAGCTCATTATTAATAAGAATCAATTGGTCGAATTGCCCTCATGGATAGGTGAGCTAAAACACTTACGGCAGCTTAATGTTAACCAAAACAAACTGCGGACTCTTCCAGTTTCAATCACTCAAATGACGGAATTAAGCGAAATCAATATTACCGTCAACGCACTCAACTCTCCACAGCAAGAACTTGAGACATTGCTTGAGTTGCCGAAAATTGAGTCGATAACCATGACTGGCAATCATGATGCTGAACTTAATGGTGTCCCAGATACTCTCTGGAGAAAACTTACATTGAAAAGTTTGTTCTTGACCAAGATGGTGATACCGGAAATACCCACTGACATTGCACGACTAAGCCAATTGACTAGTCTGGGTTTAAGTAATTGTGGCATTAGCAAGATCAACGAAAACTTATGGCACCTTACTGACTTAGAGTATCTTAATTTATCCAACAACCCGATAATTTCACTGTCCACAAATATTGCTAATTTGGCGCGACTAACAGAGTTAAATCTGAGCAGTTGCGAATTAAACGAATTGCCCGATGTATTTCAATCGCACCGACATTTAGTAAATATTCAGCTACGCAACAATAATCTTCGTAAAGTGCCCCCATCAATTCAAGAGGTTGATGGTGAACAAAGGAGAACCGTGAATCTTTTTGAAAACCCTGTTTATGATAGTTAGAAGTCTATTTTTGGACACGATTATTAAGATTAAATGTCTGCTTAGGGCAATTATTACTCATTTTCCCCTGTATATTTGGTAAGCGCCAAACCATCGACACCCTAGCAATTCATCCGTACGGGTGAGGCGAGCTGGATTAATTTTGTTTACTATTCGTTTAACAGCACACATCAGGATGATGGCTTGAGCAGGAAGCTCGGTGTTGTTATAGAGCGCC
>CALJWL010000021.1 GCA_937974565.1 uncultured Arenicella sp. | reverse complement strand
TTAATTACTTGATTTCATCTCCTCATAAATATAAACTGTATTTTTATACAGCTACAGGGAGATACTGAAATGGCTAAAAAGAGCCCTTTTTTGGAGTCTATTCGACAAACGATGCGTCTGCGCGGATACGCTTTAAAAACTAAAAAAGCTATTTGCATTGGATTCGATCTTACATCCGCTTTCACCACAAACGCCACTCTAAGGAGATGGGGCAAGACGAAGTTGTTGCTTTTTTAAATCATCTAGCCAATCAGCGCATGATGTCTGCGGGAACGCAAAGCATCGCTTTGAATGCACTCGCATTCTTATACAACAAAATATTGGAGCAACCTATTCAAGGGCTCAATTTTCAGCGTGCCAATAAACCGCGACGGTTGCCAATCGTGTTGAGTGTGCAAGAAGTCAGCGTCATTATTAGTGAATTAAAGGATATTATCAGATGTCCGCTGATCATCAAACGGGCTTTTTTAGTGGTCTTCGCAATTTACAAACTAGGTACATTGCACCTTAATCACCACACCCAGCCCCAGTCTGATGGCCATTATCATCTGTAAATTCAGTCCAATGCACCCATCCATTGGGGCAATGAAACCCCCATTCTCTAACTTTTTTACCAGTGTAAAAAAGCGTGATGGCTTTATTTCCCTTCAAAATTAAACGATGACTGTATTCCGCTGAACGGTACTTAGGTATAAATGGCCAAATTCGTTTTTCCCCTTCAGACGTGACTTCAATTAACCGGCCCCATAGTAAAATGCTCCATGACGCCCACGGATGATCGTGCAATGCACGATCATCGTCACTGCCTAAATATTTATGAAGATATAGGTTCCGAGTGCCGGGCTTACGGATTAAAAACCATCTTTTTAGATAGCGTACACCAATAATTTCATCGGCCACCCTCCATCTGAAATTAATCAAAGCAACCCCAAACTATTTCTTTTAATCACGATTTTGAAATGCATTTCTGGTAAAAATTAGACCTAAATTAGCATTGAGAATGCTAATTTCTGCAAATAAGTATTAAAGCTCTGAGTTCTAAAACAATCACTTGCGACTCAACGCCAACCATTAAAAGGCCTGCGCGAGAAGCAAGTGCAGTAAGCTTAAGCGGCTTTCGCTTGCGACTTAACCTCAGCGATCCACGCTTTGACTTTGCGTTCTAGCAAACTCAATGGCAAAGCACCACCGTCTAAAATAGTGTCATGATATGCCTTAATATCAAAAGCCTCACCTAATTCAGTTTCAGCTAACTTTCGCAAGCGTTGGATATCAATCATGCCTACTTTGTAAGAAGTAGCTTGACCTGGAATCACTAAGTAGCGACGAATTTCAGTTTCTATGGTGCCCAAAGGCGCAGGCGAGTTTTGCGAGAAAAAATCCACCGCTTGCTGCATGCTCCAGCCTTTGTGATGCAACCCTGTATCCACCACCAAACGAATAGCACGCCAAATTTCACTGCCTAATCGTCCAAAGTCGGAGTTTAAAGTTTCAAACGTATTTGGCATTTCTTTGGCCAGAGCCTCACTGTACAAGGCCCAACCTTCAACATAAGCTGTGAAACCGGCTTGAGTACGGAACGTTGGTATGCCCTCTAACTCTTGAGCAATGGCAATCTGCATATGATGACCTGGAAGCCCTTCGTGATAGGCGATAACCTCTAACTCATTTTTGGGCATGGTGGCCATGTCAGACAAGTGAGCGTAATAAATGCCGGGTCTGGAACCGTCTGGGGTACCCGGGTAATAATGTTGAGGGGCACCGTCTTGTTCACGAAACGACTCAACGCGTTTCACCTCCAAATCGGCCTTGGGCAAAATGCCAAAATAATTTGGCAGCTCTTTTTTGATATTCTCTATGGCGGCAGTCGCCTCATCAATGTAACCCTGACGACCTTCATCGTTATTATCAAAATAAAAACGGGGGTCGTCTTTGCTATCACGAATAAACGCAAAGTACTCTTGTAAGGTGCCTTCAAAGCCATCAGCCACTTTAATTTGTTCCATCAAAGTGCGAATGCGTTTAACTTCGGCTAAGCCTAAATTATGAACTTCATCAGCAGTCATATTGGTTGTGGTATTACGTTTCAGCAAATTTTCATAGAATGCCACACCGTCTGGCAACGCATGAACACCCTGCGGCTCTTTAGAGGCATTAACAATGTCTTTTTCCAGATAGGAGATGAGTCGCTGATAACTGGGGCCAAAACTCTCACTGAGTGCCTTACTGACCGCGGCAACCAATTCATCAGCCCGTGCTTGATCAATTTTTTCAGCGGCCACCAAGGCCGCCACTTTTGTTTTTGCGTCAGCCAATAAAGAGGAGTCTTTTTCAGCGTTATCAAACGGTTTACCAGAGATGATTTCTTTTGCTTCTTTGGTAACGATTTCATAGGCAAATTTTGGTGGTCGTACTCCACCTTCGGCAATCACCATGGCACGATCAATGAGCTGATTCATACCACGGCCGATTGCAGACAAGCGCGAAACATAGGCTTGCATATCAGACTCTTCTTCAACTTTATGAAACTGCATCATTAATGTGGGCAAAAACGAATGCGTGCCGTTCATTTGTTCAAAGATATAAGCATGACGAATGAACTTTTTACCGTCTTCCATTTGTTGAAACTGATAGTTCCATAAGTCGTATGATAGCTTCGCCGCTTCATTGAGTTTATCGTAGTCAAAAGTGGACTTCATTTCTTCCACTGTTTGCTTCTTCCACTGGTACTGCTTTAAGTCAGACTTTTCACTCAAATCATCCAACTCTCCGTAACGCTCTTTGCGCCCAAGAAACGTAAGTTGAATGGGGCTCATCATTACTTCTTCTTCGTACTTGATCTCGAACCATTCATTCAACTTTTCGCTTTCTGTCTTAGTCTCGGCTTCAGCTTTGTTCGGCTCCACCGATGCAGAAATAATGTTTTTTTGGCTCACTGATGAGCTTTCATCGGCATTGTTGCAGCCCGCTAGCCCGAAGCTTACGGCCGCACCCAGACTGAGTGCTATAAGAGTTTGACGCATGGTGGTTCTCGATAGTTAATTAACGGTATCGAGATCATAGTGCTTGACGTTGAGCTAGGCAAGTTACCCTATGCTCACCAGTCGAAAAGACACGACTAACACAACATTAGAAGGCATACGATGAAGGGCACACTCTCTCGACTTACCAGCCCACCATGTCTGCCTAAGAAAAGCGCTGAGCATTATTGCTCGCGTGCAACATGCAATGCATGCAATGTTTTAAAATGTTCTGCATGCTCATTACTACTGGGTAAACTTTCAAACCCGCTTGCAAGCAGCTGAAGTGACCGCCCAATAATCACGCTGTCTTTGGACTCTTCAGGCAGTTTACGTATCAATGCTATCGACTGCTGGAATTTGCCGTTTTGTTGCAATGCGGCAGCCACCTCCAACGTAACCTCATCATCGTCAATGATAAACTCGGGCTTAGCGCGCACGAGCAACAAATAGGCTTCGGCAATTTTATCCACCTCACCTGATTCTCGTAACTTGTTTAGGTAACGATTAAAGTACGACTCTACGTCTTGGGCAGGCGTTGCGGCACACAGCAGTTTAAACGTACGACGCCATTCCCACAAAGAAGAGTCGGGTTTTAAGTTGTCTCTGGCCACATCACGAGCCGCTTCAAACTTGCCCGCCTTAACCAAGACCTCTAAATTAGCCGCGGAGCGCTGACTGGGGTTGCGTGTGGGTTTTTCTTTAAACCCTGCGTTTCCTGTGATTCTATACCCAAGTTCCACGTGGTGCTGATAGACCAAATAACCAAGAATATGAAAAATCACAATATTGTAGTAATTACCAATCACTGAAGTAAGAAAAATGCTCAACGAGTTAAAGTTCGTGTTGGCAAACATAGCTGAGAGGACTTCCATCGAAAGCAACATCACAATGACAAACAATACCATTACAAAATAAGACGCGCCTGTGGCCTTCAAAATACCAATCAAACGGCTGAGTTGCAACGCCGGCATGAGCCGCCCTTCAATGGCAATGACGGTAATCGCCGCGGGCATGATTAGTACAAAAAAGAAACTGACAAGAATACCCATGCCGTCTCCAAAGTAGGAAAAAGACAAACCAGACAACAGCACGGCTAAAAACGTACTAACGCCAACGTAAACCACTGGCATGATAGACCCTTCAAAACTGGCTTCAAAGCCAGGGGCTTCTTTATTACCTGATGCTGTGTTGCGAAGGCAAGCAAAAGAATAAAGGTTAATCGCGATCATTGGCACTAAAGCGAAAAGGCCCCACTGCCCGAGCATGGATGTCAGTAACGCAATAACCACTATCGCCACAATGGGTTGCGTGGCCATCGGGTAACGATAAATCGCACCAAGGCGAGTCCAAAATGGCTCAATATCACTGCTGGTTGACACCGAATCCAACTCACCACCACAGATAAAACAAGCTGCTGTAATACCTGTAACACGCCCGATCTGGATGTCATCAGAACAGTGTTCACAAAAGTATTTATTGCAGTAATGGCAATGATTATTAGCCATTAAGACTGGGTGAAATTCACAATTCATGAGTTCACCTCTTGATTACTGTTAAAGTTAGAACTAGCTAGCTCTTGAGCCAATGCTCCGTATTTATCCGATTTGTTTTGATTATTTGTTCCCTGACAAAATGTTGATAATCGCCTAGCCAACACGGCCAATGTCATTGGGTCAACATCAGCGGTTCTCAAATGCCGAAACACTTCTTCGGCGACCTGAATATGACCGAGTTCTAATGCTCCTTCGAGTACGCCTTTATGTTTAGCAATGGAGATGTTCGCAATCTCTTTATCATTCAGCGATCGCCAATGTTGTATTTGAGCGGTTACCACATTCGTGCTGTTCGCGGGTTTATCCATGCGATGAATTAGATACTCTTTCACTTTTTGAGGGTGGTGCGCTCTGACTAAATTAAATTCCAATTCAATCACATCCATACGATTTTGATTGCTTTGCTTTATCGGCTTTAACATCTCCCATGCTTTGGCAAACTCACATTGCCCCATCTGATCATAAATTCGTTGGATGGCTAACGATGTTCGGTCGAGAGCCTCTGGCTTATTGTCCAAGTAATCATCGTCTATGACGTCAGCACGTAACTCTCGGGTTAACCAAACCAACGCGGCTCCAGTTATAAAACCACCGATATGCGCGGTGAATGCAATATTGGAGCCATCCATTGTCACGTAACTATGAATTTCTTTCAGTAAATAAACTGGTAACATGAGTATGGCCGCCGCACGAAAGTACCCAGTCACCACCACAACCCAATAAAAAAATTGAATCTTCCTAAAACCAAATAAAACGACATACATCGCCATCACGCCAGATATAGAGCCAGAAGCCCCAATAAGCGACCCTCCTCCAACCGGCGCCATAGCCGCGTACAGCAAAGCAGACCCTATGCCTGAAATTAGGTAATACGCCAAAAACACGCCACGGCCTAAAGCGGCTTCAACAGCAAAGCCAACCAAAATCAAAAACACCATGTTGCCAAGCAAGTGCTGAATATCGCCATGTAAAAACTGAGAAGTGATTAACTGAACAAGGCTTATCTGCTTACTATGAAACCCAAAGGCATTACCACTTATTTGGCTCGAAATGGCCTCTAATTGATCGCGCTTAGATCTCCAACTTTGACGCTTAGTTTTGGGAATAAATTGCTCGCCCTTACCCGACATAAAACGGTCAAAATTAAGATCAGTAACCATGTAGTACACGATGTACTGATTGCGTTTATTTATTTCCCACGGCAGCTCTTTATCTCGGGCATAGGCTTTGTAAGCTCGCCACTCAACATCCAACATTTCGTGTTGCTGATAGTACTCAATTGCACGTGTTATCTTATCGTTATCGCCCGTCTGATAGAAGGCATAAACTAATACGTTGATGACAACCAGAGCGATAAGAACCAACGGCGGACGCCGCCAGTCAATTTGTTTTTCGACCGGAACAATGATCATTTGGCTATCCTAGCACTTTTATTTTCCAAACTTAATGAGGTAAGCGCGATGGTAGCGCATCCGTGTTTTGAAATCTAGGGCGCTAGCAGCGTTGTCAACCTGCAATCCGCAGGCCCTCAAGTTTCGCGGTCAGTCTATACAGGAACCCCATATTGAGAAACCAGTTCTAATCATAAGCGCAATGACATCAGGTTTACGCCGCATCCGATCTAATGGTCTCATTCATAAAACGCCGCTCAGCGATTTTTTCAGCCACATCAGCGGTTGTATTTGCAGTTTGTTCGCTTTCAATGAAAATCTCAGACAACGTTTTGCCAATGGTCAAAATCTTAGCGTGCGCCACCGCTACCGCTTCATTTTGAAACTGGCGACATATTTCAATGATGCCTCCTGCATTAATAACAAAATCGGGTGCATACAGAATATCGCGTTGCTTTAATTGATTAGCATGACGTGGGAGTGCTAATTGATTATTGGCTCCGCCCGCGATAATCGGCGCCGCTAATATTTTAATAGTTTCATCATTGATGATACCGCCCATGGCACAAGGGCAAAACACATCGGCAGGCACAGTGAAGATGTCATTTGGTCGAACAATTTGCGCCCCAAGTGCGCGTGCTAAATCTAAGTTTTTATTATTAATATCCGCCACATAGACCACAGCACCAGCAGCAACTAATTGCTTGATAAGACAGCGCCCCACGGCTCCTGCGCCTTGAATGGCAACATGAACCTCGTGCAAATTAGATTTTGCCAATTTGAAATTAACCGCCGCTTCAATACCAACAAAAATTCCCATGGCGGTCAATGGCGAAGGGTCACCGCCAAATTCTTGCTCTTTACTGACCCCTAAAACATGCTCAGTTTGCTTTGACATGACCTCCAGATCAGAGACCGACATACCTGAATCTTCAGCAGTAATGTATTGCCCATTATGCGCTTGAATGAATTCACCCATTCTCTTTAATAAAGTCGTTGTTTTGTCTGTTTTGGGGTTGCCTATGATGACGGCTTTGCCTCCCCCCATGGGCAAACCGGCCAAAGCCGATTTATAGGTCATGCCACGACTCAAGCGAAGAACGTCATGCACCGCGTCATCCAGGCTACCGTACTTAACAACCACCGTCTAAAGACGGTGGGTTAACCAATAGGACTGAAAGTCCATATCATCGGCTAAAGCCGATTGCCTAACTCTCAACGTCAAAATTATCATCTGGGTTTCTCTCAAAATGATGTTCTAAATATTCTCT
>CALJWL010000020.1 GCA_937974565.1 uncultured Arenicella sp. | reverse complement strand
TGCCTTTCAATATCCTGTGTCTATATTTTGGCGTCCAAACTATGTGATACTGACAGTGCCAGAGCACATGCGACGCTCGGGTAAATCTGCTCATATTTTCCTCTTGTAAAGTTATGCGGATAACTCAACAAAAGTGTATATACGTAGACTTAAATCTGGCAGGCAAAGCCAACCAGTAGATGACCACGTCCTCAGGACGTGGTTTTCTTTTACTCAATAAACACCGACATATCGTGGTTAATATTGTTAGCGAAATTTAAGTGGGGAGCGTTCTCTTGATATTCAACAATAATCTGTTTAACGGTGGTGAACAGGTTTACGTCTTTTGGGATGTTGTCAATAGCTTTCGCATCTAGTTTTGAAATGTCAAGCAGGCTATGCAGCATGCCATTTAGAGCTTTTAGAGAACGCTTAACTTTACCGATGATGTCTTGCCTTAGGGTCTCTTTCTGTACTGGCTTTAACGCTTCGATGAAAAGGTTGATCGCATTCAATGGCTGTCGTAAATCGTGACTCGCCGACGCAAGAAACCGATTCTTAGCAATTACTGCTTGTTCTACAGCCGCTTTTTCTTCTGCTAATTTTTTAACTAGAGTTTCATTTTCATATTGCCGGCGGGTTGACTCGACAAAAAGTGCACTGGATTTTTTTGATACGTAGAGAATCGAAGTGGTGTAGAACAAACTCAATCCGCCAATCGTTTTATAAATACTTGCGTCGTAATAAAACATGGCAGATGCGAATGGAATGGTAATGCCAGAAACGAACGCAATTAGGCTAGGTTGAAAGGTAACATTAACTCCTAAGGCGCCTGAAATGTAGCCCGTATACATAGTGACCAGTATCACCAAGTACCAAGTATCGTCTTCAGAATAAAAGAATAGCGGCAATACGCCCCAAGAAAATCCAACTAAAAAAGTAGTCGCTAAGATTGCGACCTTCCATTTTATAACAGAAAACTGCGAATTATCGGGTGTTAACCCACGATGAAACCAAAACGCCACGAATGAAGCAATACACGCAAAGGCTAACCAGGTTAGCAGTCGATCAGACTCAAAAGTTGTCCATAGCAATGCTGTTGTTAAAAACAACACGCCTAACTCAGATACCAAAGATGCGATTGCGTGTTCACTGGTATGCCTCGCTCGCTCGTAGGCAAGGTAATCGTCAAAGTCTATGGTGGGTGCATTGCTTGGCATTGTTAAAGGATAAACGTTTAAATTTATTCGTACAAACTCATGAACACAAAGGTGGAAGTTCCTCGAGCCTAAACTCTGTAAAGTTATAAATTCATTTGATAATCATCTGAGGTGGTAATTTGGCCCGTTGCCATCGTTCATGATGCGATTTAATCTATAGACAATACTTTTTACTGTGCAGTCTATTAGGGGTTTAACTATGCTAAAACTGGCCAAGCGGATTCTAATGCCGCTATTAATTTTTTCAATCTATTCCACACCGTCACTAGCAGTTGATTGTGGTGACTCTGTTATCAGAAATGTAACGCTAAAGAAAGATTTGGATTGCTCGTCTTATGCATTCGCACTCAGTGTTTTTTCTGATAACGTCACGATTGATTTAAACGGTCATACACTGTCTGGTTCGCCAACCACTCGTGGGATTCAAATCGTTAACTTTGATGGGCTTACAGTAAAAAACGGCGCTATTCGAGGTTTTTCAATGGCCGTTAACACGTCAAGGTCTGACCATTTAAAGGTACATGATGTGACATTTTACGAGACTGGCGCAGCCGTGATTGTCAATAACGGGAATAACGCAAAGATTGAGCGAAACAAATTCATTAGCTCTAGCAGTAACGATATTTCTATTAAGGCTTTAACCAATGGTCTGTCGGCCAAAAATAACATAGTGGCCAATAATGAGTTCTTCCAGGGCAGTATTCACGCCGTGCAGTTGTGCGGTAAAACCGCCACAAATAATGTCATTTTGGATAACCTGGTTTGGAAAAGCGGTAGTTCAGCGTTTGCGCTTGAACACGCTAATTACAACCGAATCAATGGTAATCGAATTCTAGACTCATCAGACATGCCTGCTATCAAACTCGACAGTGCGTCTTACAACTTGATTCAAGATAACGTACTCCAAAATGAAGAACATACTGGCATTGCACTAGGTAAAAACCCAGCTCACTGCCTCGATAGTGGATCCCGAGGCAGCCTTAAAAATCAAATCCAAGGTAACCGAATTGACGGTTTCCCAACAGCAATTACTCTTGGCTCATCCACCGAGTTACCCAACACGATCGAGGGCAACGGCATTCTTGAAAACGGTCTTACTAACGCTAGTACCGGTGTTTTCTTCAATGAAGGTACTAAAGATAACATCATGAAAGCCAACAATTTTTTAGGCACACGTGATCGCGTTGTCGACTTAGGCGTTAATAATCGATACTGATTAGAATAGAAACAACGTTAAAAAAGAAACAGTAAAAACGCATCAAGTAAACTCAATCCACAGTATTTTTCTAAACAACTAAGCCGTGAACTGCGAAGTCAAAAAAACGAACATTTATCGTAGTTTACACTGAAGTGTCTGTTACTTGTTATAGACCTGGAATCAATATGTTAAAGCAAATTATTGTTAAATCGTTTTTTTACTTTTTATTTTTGTAGTTTTCATCGAGTCGACTCAAGCAAAGATAAAGGTAGTTGTAGTGCCTTTGGGAGTTGAAGATCCAGCACCTTTGGCACCTACCTCTCCACTTGCGAACGCATCACCGAAACAGTCTGATTATATCATTTCCGCAAATACAGTAATCGATACAAATACACGGCTTGAGTGGCAACGTGAGATTCCTACAATACAAGGAAGTGATACGCTCACCCTCGAAGACGCCTTTTTTATATGCCGTGATTTAGGTAATCAATGGCGGTTACCTTCAGCAAGAGAACTACAATCTATTGTCGACTACGGGAAGGACACACCAGCAATAAACGAGGTTGCCTTTCCATTTACACCTTCAGCCAACTTTTGGACAAGCTCTAGGCAAATAGATGTGGCTTGGGAGTTAGATTTTGCAACGGGTGTATTAAGACCAATTGAATTCTCTAGTGCGGGTTTACTAAAATACGTAAGGTGTGTCAAAGACCATGCATCTTAGCCTTGCGATTAGCTAAATGGATAAAGGAAGGAAAATTTATGAAAATAGTGATACTAATGTTTTTTTGTTTACTCATTGTTTCAAATACTGTTCTAGCTCAAACAAATACCTTGCTAGATAATGGTGACGGTACCATTACAGATGTCGCAACCGCTCTTATTTGGCAAAAGGAAGATGATAACGTTGTTCGTGACTTTTCTGCCTCTAATCAATATTGTCAGTCGTTGATACTCGCAGGTAATTCGAATTGGCGACTACCTGATGTTAAAGAGTTCACCTCGATCATCCGTTTTAGTGGAAATATTCAACGCAATATTAATCGTATTGCATTTCCTGCTACCTCTGGTTCGTTTGCATATTGGACCTCTACAACCACCTCGAACTCTAGCAGCCAGGCTTGGGAAGTTTATTTTTCAACTGACCTAGTTCTATCTACTGGTAGTATAGGTAATGTAGATCAAAGATCGAAGACTGGTCAAAACTTTGTTCGGTGCGTCCGTTAATGTATTTACTTTTACTGATTTCAAGAAGAACCGCGTCGAAGAAAAACATAGAAAACTAAAAGCAGTTCATAGTGTTGAACGTCTCTGCGAGTGTGGCACCGCCTTTGAAAGTTTGTGTATGTTTTGTTTAGCGTTGACTGCATTAGCCAAGATCATACAAGGGGGCATCACAGGGTTGATTCTACATGGATACAAGCCAATTTCGCCGCCGGGCCTAGGTAGCTTCTAAACCTAAGAATCTCTGCTTTCTTTATACCGCTTAAACAATTACTACCCAATCGAGGGAGTATGTGTTTATCTAGAGAGTTACTTTAATGGCTTCCACGTAATTTCGTTTTCATCGAATCCGTAAAGGTTTGGTATCGCAACTTGCCCGGCTATCCCCGCGGGCATCCTAGTATCGTTGCCAACTCTATCGTTGATCGTGGCCGCAATCAGATTTTTTATATTGTTGCCATGTGTAACCCGATTGGGGAGCATGCTATCGTAATTTCCATCAACGGATTTACTGCAATTAAAGTTTGCCTGCAATAGCTGACTGGTTTGATAGCGCGTCTCACAGTGAGTGCCAGAATTGTCAACATTTCCGTCATTTAAAAATTCCTATATCAATAACTGCCGGCCGAACTGTATTTTCATCAAAATCAAATGCCGCCATAACACCCCATAGCGACGGGATATCATAGATTGGATCCAGAAATGGACAGGCGTCGCCGCTTTATCGAAAATGCTGAGAGGCTGTTAAGGGCAACTTTGGGACGAATTAGAAATAGCCGACTGTCTCTGGCATACTCAAAGGGGACATTTTAAGGATGTTATTATTTAGACGCCAAGGAGCTGGTTTTGCCTTTTCGCTACTCAGCTATTCGGATAAGTTGATCGTAAGCGCCAAACCATCGACACCCTAGCAATTCATCTGTACGGGTGAGGCGAGCTGGATTAATTTTGTTTAACCCGTGGTGCATTTAGGAAATAACGATTTTCAAGTTATTGATATTGTTTCCACTGCGTTTGTTAATCCATTGAATGACGGTTAACGCGGTTATTTTAGAAATCATTCGAGTGGCAAAGCCACTGAATGATTTGGCGT
>CALJWL010000019.1 GCA_937974565.1 uncultured Arenicella sp. | reverse complement strand
GCGGCGCTCTATAACAACACCGAGCTTCCTGCTCAAGCCATCATCCTGATGTGTGCTGTTAAACGAATAGTAAACAAAATTAATCCAGCTCGCCTCACCCGTACGGATGAATTGCTAGGGTGTCGGTTACTGGGCGCTTACAAATTAAGTGGTTTGCTTGGGGAAAGTTAAGCGAATTACTTAGGCGTCCTGGGTACACCAGCAAAGTATGGAATTTTGCCCCCTTTTAAAGAAGCAAACTATTTAAGAAGCAAATTATTTAAAAAGCAAACTATGTTATGCGCGCCATCAACTGGATTTCAGATGCAATATACACTGTTTTAAGCATCGCTTCGGCGGTGTTAGTTACTTGCATTTGTTTGATCGCGTTGACTAAATATTCAAGCCCAAGAGTTTCTGCCTTTCTATTTAACACTAGGTACTCATCATCGCTTAATTTCACTGTGAACGATTTCACACATGCGCCGATTACTGATTCTGACAACTGTGAAATAGGGTCAACGTCGATGGAATACTCTGAAGAAGAATACGATGAAATACTGCTCTTTATTCTATCGAGCATAGTTTTTGTACGAACCATTCCATCAAAGGAAATATTGAAAAAATTAAGAACGCCTTTTTCGTCCGTCAGCACAGAACATAGATTGTACTTGATATCGTTGGTATCGTATTCAGCGGTAATCAGCAACGCTTTGATTTTATATTGAATACTAACTAAGTAGTTAACAAGGCTAGATTGCTCTCCAGAAAATTGAAGTTCGACTACATTGTCGTAGTCGTCCAATAGGCCCCAACAATAGGTTTGATCAATATCATTGAAGTAGAGTCTTGTGTAATTTGTTGGAGCAAACAAAAATGGTTTCGGCGCCGATGCACGCTTAATACCAAAACCGAGGGCTTCAGCCAGATATTCTTTTAGGTCAACGGTATTGCTATAACATGCGTTGCTTTCAATTAGTTGGGCCCAAGTCAGTCGAGTTTTTAAGTCTTTACCAGGGCTATCAAGGGTCAATGAAATTTGACTATCGGTACTAATTCTTGGTTGATCCAATAAAACAGTGCTACCAATTAAATCGGTAAGTAAGCCAGCATTCCAAACTTGAGAACTGTATGCCGACACAGGATCAAACAATGGGTCGTTGCCGGCCGCTCTGGCGTTTACCACGGAGTGCCACTGTTGGGTCTGTGATGAAAAGCCATATGCGGTGAGACCTCTGGCGCCATTAGTTGTGCGCCATTTCGTTGCTCCTAGCATCCAAAGTTCGAGAGGGCCAGCATTTAGAAAATCTCTTTTTAAAACACCCGTTAGTGCAAAATCACTAGGAGATTTTTCAAGAGCCATCAACAACGAGTAAGTGTTGGCACTAGTCCTGACATAGGTACTCGGCTGAAACCGGACATGTCGCGTGGTTGCCAAGGAGGCTAGCTTTGCTAAGGTCTTAAGTTGTGAAACTAGTCTTGGGACAGACTGTACCCTTGCCGAAATTGCTAAGTCATAAAGACGATTTACCGCTATTTCTGGAGTTCCATTGAGTACAGCACTAACAGATCTTAAAACTTCCTGCTTCGCAGCGTTTATAAAATCAAAACCGAGAGTTTCGGACTTTGAATTTACAACATCAATGGGTTGCTCTAAAGTGATGCCCGACTGTTTACGAAGCAGAATGACGCAGACGGTTGTGAGCAAGCGTTGTTTTGTCTTAGGTCCCTTATAGACGCTCTCTTTCAAACTCTGCCCGAAAATCAGAGTTACTTTTACAAGAGAATCGGTTATTGAAAGTGTGCAGTTGAGGCCATGCTCTGAGACCTCGATACCTTCATAACCATCTGCAATAACTAACGCTTGGCCCCAATCAGCGCCGGCATACTTCTTTAATTGTGTTTCTGTTAGTTGCAGTACTTGGTTTTTCGCCGATTGCAAAATTAATACTGAGTCCGAAACCGGGGCTGTCGAATCACCAGAACTCAGTTCTTCTTGGAAGGGCTCGGAACATTCTTTGAGTGCTAAAACCGATAACACAATATGACGGCAAACTCCGGTAGCCGGGCAGGTACACATCGCCTTTCTAGGGCCTTGTCCAGTCAGCGTGACTGTTTGGCCATCAGTGCTTATCTTTGCTTGATCTACGGAAGTCTCGATCACATTGTGTGACGATGTTGATAAATCGCGCTTTGCACGACGAATTACGCCTTTTGATGAAATCGCCTCTAAGCTAACTTCATCAAACGCTTCTAACATTTGGCTTAAGCTCATTTCATGATCCCTGCTAACCAGCCCGCAAATTTATCGGGAGTCATGGTGCCGACATTCATACCTAGAGCTGCGGCTTTGCTTGCAATGTTTTCATCAAAGAGTGCTGCATTGGCATCGTCCAACGCTGTAATGCCAATCATTTTTACTTGAGCCTCGGCTAAGCGCGCAATCGACGCAAAAAGAGCGCGAGGTGAAGCCCCTTCGCAGAAGTCAGAGATTAAAGCAAATACAGTTCGTTCTGGATCTTCGACAAATTGCTCGCAATAAGCAACCGCCTTACCAATGTTAGTACCACCGCCCAATTGAACAGATAGAAGAGTGTCCAGTGGGTCTGTAAGTTTGTCGGATACGTCAATAACAGAAGTGTCAAATAACACCATTTTCACTGATACTCCGGGCAGGCCACCCAGTATCGCTGCCATTACGGCCGAATGAATAATGCTATTTGTCATTGAGCCTGATTGGTCAACACATAAAATTATGCGCCATGGAAGACGACGGCGTTGCCGTGAGTTAAACCTCAACTGTTCGGCAATTATGCGTTTTCTATCGGGGTCATAGGTTTTAAGGTTTAATTGCAAGGTTTTTCGCCAATCAAAATTAGCAGACGATGCTAGGTTTGATCTAAGAAAACGGTTTTTCTGTCCTGAAAACGATCTCTCAACGTCAGATTTTAATCGTTTCACAACATCTTGTATTACACTATTTGCGATCTCTCTAAGTTTATCTTTTACTTCAGGCTTGGCTCGTCCATGAAATGATAACAACACCTTTAAAGCTTCTTGGTTTGGCTCTAATGATTCCAAGGCTTTGTTATCATTTAGCAACCCCGTTAGTTCATATTTATCTAGTGCGTGTTCTTGCAGCACTTTAAAAACGGATTCAGGGAATAATGAGCGTGCTTTTCCTAGCCAATTGATTGCTGACATTTGGGTTGGATCCATACTGCCTGGACCTTTGTCAAAGTGAACTCCACGTTTCTCATATTCACGCCCATAAAGATAGTCTAAAGTTTGTTCCATCCTCGCGTCTTGTTTTGACAAGTCGCCTAACTGCCGGTTCGCATAACGCCCCAAAGCAAGCCGCCATCGCCTTTGACCTATATTTTTATCAGGGTTGTTATTAGTGTCTTTCATACACTAATCTCGGGCGCGAGCCAGTCTTGCAATTGATCGACGTTAAGTGTTTTGCGTAGGCGCTTCTCTATGAGCAAACCTCTCTCAAGATCACTTTGCGTATAACCGCTCGTAGTTGAAGTAAAATCGCTTGCTATGCTGCCGTATTGCCTAGCTAGCATCTCAGCTAGATGATCAGTTTCGCGAGGGTTCAGGGCTGTAAAAGCTAACCGTAAATGGGGTAACAATTCGATAAAGCTCTCGTCGTCAATTTGTTGCATAAATGAATCTATGACTTTGAGTAACTCTGGTTCATTTAGTAACAACAACGGCGTTGTGTGCAAAACACCACGCAAGACCCCAATGCGTTCTTCTAGATTAAGTATAGAACCAGTGAAATTGCCGTTTAGAGCGGACCCTAGTTCTGCAATTGAACGCCTTCCAGACTGTATGCATATCGCTAGTACGCTGCCTAAAATTTCAGGTTGTGGGTTTGCATCTGCGATACGATCTATTGCGTCGTTGAATAAATCGGCGTCGTAAAGCTTACGTTCATCGTTTCTCAGCAATTCTGAAATCAGCCTCAAAGCTTCAATTTGATCTTCGACGACCTCGGGTGGTGATTGGCAGATATCGTCGCACAAATAGATCAGTCGGTTGTAAGCTGTTGTCAGACTAGATTGAAGTCCTAGAGAGGCTGGTGCGCTCAGAGGGCCAGCTGAAGATTGAATAAAATGTAAGCGCCGAAGAGCTTTAACGATAGCAGGGAATTGATTGTTGGATTGAATATCCGATTCTATGTCACCCAAAAATGGCGTCAATCGACGACCTAAACCCGCAAGTAACCCACGCCCAAGCAAATCACACAATGACTCTAGGTTATGAGCAAGGCCGTCTTTTTGTAAACGTTGCCGTTGATCGTCGATGTATGCAATACACGCTAAATCTAGCTGATCTCCGTAAATAGCCAGCTCTACTAGCTTACCTTCGACTTGAGGTGACCAGCTAAATGACCATTCTTCAAAGAGAAGGTCGGTACGAACATTATTTAGATAGTCAGGGCCCGCACTGCGATTTGCAAAACTTGTGTCTAGTAAGCTCATTGCGTGAAAGTATTGAGAGGCTTTAAGGTGAGGCTCTTTACGTCGTATATCTAACTTACGAGTGCGTCGAGTGCCATCGGATAAATCTATTCGGTGGCTACTCGCACGGCGTCTAGCATCTTCTACGAGCGGAGGTAGGCCTGCTGAAGCTGGCACATCACCGAGCTTTGAGCCGCATAAAAATTTGAGCAGCCGTTCGCTCCAAACATCTTGATGACTCGCTTCGCCTTTAACCAGTGAAACCTTAGCTCCATCAATTAAATCATGGCGTAAGATGCCGGGTCTATTCCTTAATAACGCTAACGATTCAGCAGAACGCAACATCTCAACCTGAGAGGGAAGGTTGACCGGGTTACCGTCTTCTCGCATTTGGGTGCAGAACTTTGATATCAGATCTGTTGCGGTGTCACGCCATTGCGGTTGGCCTTGAGCTTCCACAGCTCTTTGCCAAAGATAATCATAGTACGCAGGCTGTGGTAGCCCCGAAGCATAGCCATTTAGTGCGTCTAAAGCTTTGAAACCATAACGAATCATGTATGACTGCCCCAATCCTTTTTCCAGCGCGGGGAGTTTAATAAGGTCAGGGTTATCTAAAAGTTCAATTAAAGCTGGTACATGGAAGCCTCCGGCGACGACAACAATAGGACCACCTTTTTTTTGCGCTTTGGCAATTTGTGCGGCCATATGATGCTCACGACCATGATCACCTTGACTTAGGATTTCAGCATTTGGTGTCATTGATCTTAGGCCAGTGCAATAGGCCCCAACTTCTGACAAAAACTTGCGCCAGCCTTTCGTCCCCAACTGAGTTTCAAAGAGATGGTCCCATAGTTCGTAACCATCTCGACAACCTTGCTCTTTGGCTAACGCCGCGACATAGTCGTTAGAGTTAAAAACAGCATCATCTTGTAAGCTTATTGGTCTATTCTGCTCTTGATCGTTCTCATTGTTACGCGATAGAGTTTTATCCATAGACGGTGTATCGATAAAAGCCAAATTCGCACCAACGCTTTTGCCTTCCTGAAGCGCAACTAATTCGGGCGAGTGTGAGCAAAATGGGAAGTAAGCCGCCAATCTAGGCTGCTGTTTTTGCTTCTTTGTTGCTAATTCAATTATCGATGCAATAGCGACCGGGGGTAGTGTACCTGCATCCAGAAGTACGTCTATGTGTCGATTAAAATCAATAGGACCTTCGATCAAAACATGCGCCGGGTTTACCTCTCTTATCAATTGCCTTACGGCCCAAGCACACGCAGGCGAGTGATGCCTGATAGGGGCAAAATGAACGTTATTTTTCGCGTCAGAAATAGCAGTATAAACCTTCTGCAACGATTCACCGTTGCCTTCGCCGATAAGTTGCTCCATTACCGGTCATCAAATTCTGTCTTAGCCGCTTTATAAAACAATGACCACGCTTTACTTTTTTTGGCTCTAGGTTTTGCGATGTGTTCTAC
>CALJWL010000018.1 GCA_937974565.1 uncultured Arenicella sp. | reverse complement strand
TCCAAACGGAACCCTCTTCCGTTTATTTGTTGGGCTTCTCACAGAAGTAAAAAACGACAAATGGCCAGGTAGCTCAGTCGGTAGAGCAGGGGACTGAAAATCCCCGTGTCGGCAGTTCGATTCTGTCCCTGGCCACCATTTTCTCACTCAATAAAATCAAAGACTTACAAGATTTTATCTTGTGCGATCGTTTGTCCATGATTTGACACCAAACTGCAATCGGTACAATATCGGTACATCTACCAGTTTTGAGGTGACGTATCGCTACTATTACAAAGACAGAATCAGGCACTTGGAAAGCCCTTATTAGGCGTAAAGGATGGCCTACAGTTTCTAAAACATTCCGCGTTAAACGTGACGCTGAAAATTGGGGTCGTTCTACTGAAGATGAAATCATTCGTGGTATTTATGTTCCTAGAAATAACTCCGAAAAACTGACTGTTGCAGCGGCGTTAGATCGCTACGTAAAAGAAGTAGTTCCCACCAAAAAGCCAGGCAGCCAAAGACGTGATATCGGCCGTGCTGAATTCTTAAAATCGAAACTTGGTCAATATAGTTTAGCAGCACTCAATACTGAGTTAATTGCAGAGTTCAGAGATGAACGACTGACTGAAGGCAAGGCTAATAATACAGTAAGACTAGAACTTTCCCTGCTGAGCCACATGTACACCATAGCGATTAAAGAATGGAGCTTGGGCTTGGTAGCCAATCCAGTTCTTAATGTTCGCAAGCCTAGTCCTGGGCAAGGTAGAAATCGCAGACTTCGTGACGATGAAGAACAACGCCTCCTCAAAGCCTGTGACGCTCACAGCAATCCTTTCTTGGGTTGGATTGTTCGCATAGCGCTCTACTCAGCCATGCGCAAAAGCGAAATAACCTCCCTCACCAGAGAACAAATCAACCTCGAACGACGAACCGTCTTTTTACCGGATACAAAAAATAATTCAGTTCGCACCGTGCCGCTTACAGATAAAGCTTACACTACGATTAAAGAAGCTCTGAGTCACCCTATTCGGCCAATTGATACAAACCTTGTCTTTGCCGGCGAACCCGGTAAGGGCGGGAAACGGAAGCCGTACGTTATCAATAAAGTTTGGGCTCAGGCTATGGAGCGTGCTGAGATTACTGGTTTAAGGTTTCACGACCTTCGCCATGAGGCGACAAGTCGGTTTGTAGAGGCAGGCTTATCGGATCAGGAAGTTGCTTCAATTACCGGACATAAGTCTATGCAGATGCTTAGGCGGTACACGCATTTGAGATCTGAAGATTTAGTTAGCAAAATATCAAAAATTTAATTTCGATTTCTTCAGCCTTATGCCTGGATTGATCACCATATCCTGGTACTATCACATCCCACTAAGAGTGATTCAAAATGGCTGAAAAAATTAAGATAATAGATCTCTTCTCTGGTCCCGGCGGATTAGGAGAGGGGTTTTCTTCGTTCAATGAAGTTTTCGATATTGCGATTTCAATAGAAAAGGATAAAAGCGCACAAAGAACTCTAAGGCTTCGCTCGTTCTTCAGAAGCTTCAATATTGCTCCTACTGAATACTATGAATTTTTAAAGGGAAATCTAACTAGTCAACCGGAAGACTCTCTCTACTCTTTGAAAAAGTTCAAGGCTGAGTCTCTCGAATCAGAAGCCAAAGCGAGGCTTTTAGAATTGGGTAAAGACAATTGCGAAATTAGAAACTCGATCGATGAAGCAATTGGCAAAGACGAATGCGTGCTGATAGGAGGCCCCCCCTGTCAAGCTTACTCGGCGGTTGGGAAATCAAAAAACAAGGCGGATAAAAACTATTCACTTGAGAAAGACCCAAGGAGCTTTCTTTATAAAGAATATCTCGAGGTAGTCGCTCGTTATCAACCCATGATATTTGTTATGGAAAACGTAAAAGGCATGTTATCGGCAAGGCTAGAAGGGGAATCGGTATTCGAAAAGATATTTAACGACCTGCGACAACCGCATAAGGCTACGGGCATCTCTGCCCGAAACAACTATACTTCAAGTGATTACGAGCTTGTCTCTTTTTCAGTCCCGAGCTTAGATAAGCACGGTATAGAGCAACAACTTGAGCCAAGAGACTACGTTATTCAATGCGAAAATCACGAAATTCCTCAAAAACGACATCGCGTTATTATTCTTGGCATTCGACAAAACCTCGCCGAAAGGTGGTCTACAAAATCCATCTTAAAACGCTTCTCTAATACAGTGAATGTTAAGAGTGTTATCGGGGATTTACCTAAGGTTAGGAGTGGCTTATCCAAACGGAAGAATATAAATAGCGAATGGGTAAATTATTTGCAGCGGTCAATCAACGAAGTAGTGCTCAATCTTATGCGGGAAGTAGAGATTAATCTTTGTGACCATCAAGTTGGTGAAGTGGCAGACCATATGAAGACTTTGATCTCAGAAATCGCTCCAATAGCTCAAAACCAAGGAGCCAACCTTGGACTTAAAAAACAGATTCAGCTCAGCACAGAGTGTCCAGAAAACTTAAGAACATGGTATCTAGACGAGAGGATGGAAGATTTTGTCACCAATCATGAATCTAAATCTCATATGGGCTCAGACCTACATAGATATTTCTTTAGTAGTTGCTGGGCTAAGCTAGCGGTCGTCAAACAGTGGGAACACCCTTTTCCAAAGTCCCACCACTACCCGTACTCTCTTCAACCAAATCATGCGAACTTTAACACTGGAAAATTCGCAGATCGATTTAGGGTCCAATCTACAAACACGCCATCAAGTACTGTTACAAGCCATTTAAGTAAAGACGGGCATGCTTTTATACATTTTGACCCACTACAATGCAGAAGCCTTACCGTTAGAGAGGCTGCGAGACTGCAAACATTCCCTGACAATTATTTTTTTGTTGGGACTCGCACCAAACAATATGAACAAGTAGGCAATGCAGTGCCGCCCTACCTAGCCAAACAGATTGCAGAAATTGTTTATGAGCTACTTAGCTGACACGCCACGCTGCACTAACGTCCTACGCTAATCTTCTTGTACCCATTTGGAATCAGTTCGAATAACTGCTCAAGGTCACACTCTTGCGTATCGAAATTCATCTTTAGCTCTTTCAATGTGATTCCAAAAAAACTTCTCATATTCCAGCCAACACCTTTGCTGGTAAAACCCGATACATACTGTTTTTTTTCCTTATCAAAGAAATAGTGATAGAAAAACCTAGCTAAATTACGATTGGTAAGGATCTCAGGTCGGGCAGCAAGATTCGTAAAGTCACCACTCTGATATGGCGGCTGCCATAAGAACGCGATGGAATCATCCTGCAATTTAGAGTAAGTATAATAGGAAAAATGTAGTATATGTCTCATCCATGATTTGGAGTTCGAGTAATCAAAAATATATCGATAAACGCTATGAATCTCATACTTATCTCCGCGTCTAACAAGTAGCTGCCTAATATACGTTAACGCTAACCAACTCCAAAGGCCTTTATCTTTCTGAAGGTTTGTCGGAAGAGCTCTAAGCTTTTTAGATAAATACTCCCCCATTTCATACTTACTACTAAACTCCTTGCTTGGGTCGATATAGAGTGTGGCCTGAGGAATTGAATCAGTAAACAATGAATCATTTGTGATACCAATAATATCTACGATTTGGCTTTCAGAAATTGGAGCGCCTCTTCTAGAAATCTTTTTTGGCAAAAAATCCTGAAGGATTTCGTCGTGCATTTCAGCAAACCGCTTTAACCCCTTCAGGTTCAATCGTCTAACCTCAACTCTCATATTGTCTCACCATATTATCTAAGTAGTTTTCACCATTGAAGTGCAAGCCCGAACAAAAATTTTCATAGCAGATATCACACCAATCAAACCACTCTTGACTAATAGCGCCGTCCTGTTCTTTGAAGTAGACGCTCGGATGTTCTTCGTCATCACAGAAAAGATTCATTTCGTTAGCCCAACCGATCCAATCTTTCTCCTTTTCACCAAGCTCATCTAAACTCTCATGCCTGATAACAATTCCCAATAGTATTTCTTTAACCAACGAGGGCAAAAATGATGCTCGAAAGCCTGCGTTTCTTTGGATCTCATCTTGCAAGATACCTTGGAGTCTCTCAGAAACGACTATTTCCAAACCGGCCTCCCATCTCAGTTGATAGATACCAGAACCAATATCTGCGTATGCGAAATTAAAGAACCCTTCCCTTTCCGCAGGAATTTCCTTTTTAATGACTTTCTTTTTTTTGGGCTTACCCTTCCCGCTGTTAAGCTTAAAGTCAGCAGAAGCTCGCCTAATTCTCGATCGGTCTGAGTCTGAGACTGAATAAATCCTAAAGCTTGGGCTATCTTTCTTATGGATACCTTCTATTTCGATTATCTGCGGCTCATCCGACTTCAATAAATCTTGGGAAAAGTAAACACCTCTTGACGAAGCTTCTATACGAACAACCTCATGTTGCTCAACAAAATTAAGTAACGACTTGTCTAACTTTAGCGCCACCATCATGTATTCACTTGTACCTTCGTGGCGGCTTAGCAAGAAGTTTTTAGTTCTCTTTATCTTTCTTCTATGCAAATAGTTAAAATTGGCGGTTGCCATCTACGCCACCTCCTTTTTAAGTTTTGCTAGATCATTAACCAGTCGACCGTCATCTATATCGATAATCAAATCACGATTTCGATCAAAGCCTTTAAAACAAACATAAAAATCCCTAGCAAAAATATGCAGCCAGACACTGTTAGCAACACCCCTTACGACTTGGGCTCCATTAAGCTCAATTTCATAGTCATCCTTGAGTTCAATTTCTCGCCGCGAATTACTTATGGCAGTCGCCTTATTTATGAATAGACCTGCATAGCCAACACTTATTTTGACTTCAAGATCCTTGTTCTCAAGATAGTTGAAATTATCTGAAAATTCCTTACTGGCCGAAACTCTAAAGCCAACTTTCTCAATGTCTTGAGCTATAGTAAACAAGTCAAACTTTTCAGGCAAAACTGGGGGAGTCGATGGAGAAGCTGGGTCTTCTGAGACTTCTTGTTCTATAACGTGACTTCCTAGGTTATTGGGTTTTAAAATACTAAAAATATCGTCCAGAAAGTTGTGTACCTTCTTGGACTGTTCATCCTTTAATATTCGAATTAACGCGATCGGCAACCCTACAACGAATTCTCGTTGCCAAGTTCTGCTGTATCTCTGCTTCTCATTCCTTCGATTTGGTGAAGCAAACCACTTCACATGCCCAGGATCTTCACAATACCTCAAAAAGTCAGATAAAGGGTTCGTCCGCCATTCTCGATTAACCCTCATAGTAGGGGGAATATTCAGAATCACATTGAAGTCCTTGATAACTCTTTTATATTTAATCCCTTGTGACAATATATTAATATTGCCTCTGAAAACGGAAGAAAATGCCTCCAAATCTTTTTTCGTGCGCCGTTGAACGATAATCTCTACTCTTCCATTTTCGACGCCCCCGCCTACCGGGTTTACTGGCAAAAATAGCGCCAGTTTAACCGCGTTCTTTTCCAAAAAATCTCGCCGCATATCTTCTAAATTAGACGGCGAAAATGAGCGGTCACTTAAACCCTCTGATTTACTAAACTCTACGTCAGTAGATTGACTGAAGAATCCTTTCGGTTCTAACAGTTCCCTGCATATTTCAAGCTCTTCAACGAAAGAAATCCTAATGTCGCCCTCCAAGACTCTATCTGCAACATCGGCTATTGTGTCTTTTGAAAGAGAGCATTCATCGGAATCTCCAATTTGTAAATGCACTTCGATCTCACCCCCTAAGATCGGTAGATAAAAGTTTTTCAGTAAAGACTTTAATATCTCTTTTTTATTAAATTTTTCAGAGACATTTGTAATAACAAAGCTAGTTCCACTTTGATTTTTCTTTCGTTCTAAAGAAAAAAACTGCCGAAATTCCGAAAACTTCCCTTCGATGTCCTTCGAATTTCTTAAGTTCAATGAATAAGGATTTATTTGAGGGTCCTCTCCTTCTCCATCGACACAACCAAACCTCACGTAATCTTTATATTCTTGATCCTTATGATCGTGTCGACCAGGACGGGCGAACCCCAACAGCAGCTCATCTTCGTCATCTTCTCTAGAGGTGAGGACATATACAGTTCTAGAGTGTGATGCTAAATTATAAGTTTCTTTACCTAAGCCATGACTACCGCCTGAACTTCCCTCCTTGTCAGAGATGTTATTCTCCCACCAATACCTAATCAGCGACCCCTTACTTTTGCTTTTCTTATCAAAAGGCCCACACAAACCCGATGTGTTAAAGTCCTCGATTGTCAAACATGTATTTGTACCAACTAACCTTTCAGGATAGTTGGTATTTCTTTGTGAACGAGCCTCATCAAAGTGGTCATTTAACCCCCCTATTTCTCCATGGGATGCCAGCATCCAAGATTTTTCATCAAAGATCACCTCATTTAATCCAATTTTCACCACCACTGGCCCTGAATTGTTTTGGCTGGACTTTGCATCAATAGAGTTTTGCAATGCTTCTCTAAGGAGGGCCTCTACATCTCCAAGCCCTTCAAAAAGTTTATTTGTTGGATCATCGGTTCTTGTTTCATCGTTTCTTAATTTCGAAAATACCCACACTACAAAGCCCCCCTATAACTTGAACACATCATTCGAATCTTCGCCACTGCTATCAAATCGACCTTTCATTTCATCTAGAGCTTTTCTTAGCGTCCCATAAATTTTTTTTACGTCGGAATCTGAATAACTGTAATTACTTTTATTAGATAAGTTTCCTATTAAGCGAATATCCTTAAGAGTTTTTGAAACTCTTTTCTCAGCTAGCTCAACAAACTTTTCTCTTGATTTAGATTGCATTTAATTTCGCTCATTTACTCTTATTTACGAAAAGATAACACAGTATATATTGAATATCTACTTCACAATAAAAATATTATTTTTATATATAGATTGATATAAGATATTTATATGAACCTTTATTTTGTGAAATTTGGCGTATTTATATCAGAATGTAAGGCTGCCAGCGGTAAGTGCCCACAGCGAGCGCCGCAAAAAATGTTCAGCAACAGACCCTAGTGCCATCTGGCAAGTGTGTGCACAAATGAACAATACATGAAAATAATCTCTATAGCCGACGACGAAGACTGGGGTCCCTAACTAGAGATAATGGCAATGAATCACATTCGATATCATACGACTTTAGAAAGTCAATAAATCTTAGATCCAAAGCACGGCAGATTTTTCTAATTTCTGCTATATCTAATCGTCGCTCCCTCGCCTCATACTTCGATACAAAAGTCCTGTAGTGATCTAATTTCTCAGCTAGGTCTTGCTGTGAAAGCCCAGCTTTAACGCGCGCCTCCTTCAACATCTCGACTAGCAACACGTTTTCATCATCATGGATAGATTTTCTCATGCAGTGATATTCACCGCAGAAATATAAATTCCCCAAAACAACTATATTCCCTATAATAGGGATTTAATAAATTACTAATTCTTGACTAATGAGGAAACAACTAATCGAAATTTGTCTTGAACGGTTGGCCATTGCTAATAGCTGTCTAGAAGACTATGAATCGCACTACCAGCACTCTGAGATGGATATGTTTTCTCCTATTCCGACAAGTTCAAGTGATTGTGAGTCAGTTGGAAACTTGTTGAAGGAACTAGGTGGCGCCCTACAAGATTTTGAACTGATAGGTCTTGGTCAAACTTTTTTAGACAAATCGCAACTATTAATTTTAGTAGAATCAAAGGCTAGAAATTGAAAATTAAGTTATTAACGGTAGCCATACTATTGTTGGCTATAAATGCATGCGGCAGCGACCACAATGAAAAGTTTATTGGTTACTGGGAGCTTAAGAATGAGGGGGTGCATTTTCACCCTGCCGTTATTCAAATTACGCAAGATGGATCAACCTACCTTTATAAAGACGCCATCAATCTGAAGAAGTTGAATTATCAGATCGCTTTAAAGCAAGAAAATGACAAGCTGATATTGGACTCTCAATATATTCCCAATGAAACTCTATCTCTGACCAATGATGGAGCTGTTTTGATGATTGGAGCGCGAAGGTTCATTCGAATCGCAGAATCGGAGATCGGCGCTGTTCGACAAAGGTTAGATGAAGAGAAACGGAGAAAAGATCAACAGCTTCAAGATATGATCGATGCCGTGAACTAATACGACAATGAATAGAGATTCTCAAAGACAAAAAGACAAGCTCGAAGAGCTTATCTCAAGCATTAAAACCGTTAATTTAATTGGCACTAGCGAGGGCGATTTCTATTTAGAACCTTCTGCCTTTCCAGAGCTTGCGAAAGATCTGGCGACTGCTATTAAACCGATTTTGATTAAACATCGCATCCTTGTTGACCAAAATAGCGCGAAAGTAGGTTTCTAGTGGGAGTAGTTATCAATCTAGAAGCCTATCGGTCGGAGCAAGCTGATATTGATCAGTTCGCTCAGCTGCTAGCAGAAAAGTATGAAGAATTTTATTTTGAGCCAATAGACCAGGAGAAACTGCCAGAAGAAATACAGAAAGACGGTTGACCATCCGTCCTGGATCTCGGTGTACATCCCTGTACAGCGGGTATCTAAGCCAGTGGCTATGAAGCCGCGAGTCAGCCCCTTCCTCTGCCTCTCGCTCCTCTTGTTGGGCTTGGGGTTAAGTCGGAAACTTTTTTGTTCACTAAACTGCTCAACTTTTGCTGTGCTCCACGAGGTAATACCTGAGAATCGCTTATTTCAGCCTTCAAGGAGTTGAGCACTGATATAGAACCAGCTCTTTCGATATCTTCAACAAACCAGCCTTCCGATAGATCAGCGGCTTTTTTACGCCATCGGCCTCCTTCAGATTTAAGCCTCTTAACTTCGTCCTCTAGGGAGCGAAGGCTATTTTCATATTCTTGTCGTTGCTCTTCTAACAGCCGTTCGAGCTCACGAATACGTTCCGCCCCACCAGCCTGCTCGCCATACCAAGTCTGAAGATCTTTATGCTCTAAAATACTCCCTTTATTTCCTCTACCGAGACTGTAGATCTTAGCTACCTCGTCATGAAAATCGTCCTGCATGGCTGAGAGCATTTTTTTGCCATTCACGAACGTTCTGGCACTTAGCGCTGATTTGTAGCATCCACCTTTCATCTTCCGATTAACTAGCGGACGAACGATCACTGAGAGGTGGGGTGTAGTCTCATCAACCTGGATGCTACTAGCAACAATATTCTTTTCACCATGTCGTTCCTTAATCCAATCCAGCCCGTCTTCTAGGTAATTCATCCACTCCAATTTCGACTCGTTCCGAAAGAAATCGGGGCTGGCCGTAATCAGATATTCGAGCGCCTGAACGTTGTTCTTAGCCTTGAAATCCGGCTCCAGCCCTTCATATCGCTGCCAAGCGTCTTTCACTCGATGGACGCTATTCTTATTGAACATCGAGCGAGTAGCGTCCGCGTTCGGTGCTCGCCCGTTTTCTCGTAGCATATGCTCAAGACTGGCTTTGACGTTGCCGCCAGTCTTGAGCTTCGCTACTCGCAAAATCTGGTCTCCCATCTCTCTGCTCCCGCCCGCTCTAAAAATAAACGTGACCGCGTTTATTTTTAGAGCGTACTTACTACGCTATTATTTTGAATTCTGTCGAATTCACTAATACCTAGGTAAGCTAAGGGCAAAGCCCCTAGGACCCCTTTTACGCAGTTTTCTAGTCTGGTAAGGCCTTGGAGTACTTCGCCAGAAACTCTTCTCCTCTTCTGATAGATTCTTGCCTCATCGCCTCTGATCTATCTTCGACCCGCTTCTTGGATTCCCGTTGATCTGTTTGCGAGATAGCCCCTGATGGTACGTAGTCACCGGCTTTAAACTTGGACAAGAGATCGTGAAAGTAGCCAACTGGATTCCTCACCGTTTTTGTCGTGTTCTCGATCTCGTCCAAGATTTGCTGAACAATCTCAAAATCAACACCACTAACAAGCCTGACTATGGACTGCCTGTGGCGGTCACTCAGCTTGTCCGGCCAAATCAACTCTTTGGGTGGTGTAGTTGTTTCTTCTCTTTCGTTACTAGATTCTTTAGTTACTAGTCTTAGGTTTACCTTAGATGGCTTATCCATAGTGGGTTTTCCAGTATGGATAAGCCGCTGTGGAGAATCACGTATGGGCTCTTGCCTAACATCGCCATTTAAGGACTTATGCTCGAAGATAAGAAATTCGCTACGTTTATATTTTCCTGTTGAGGTTCTACTACGAGATTCGCTGAACATAACCGGCCTCCTGGAGCTCATTTAAGATATTTTTTACTGCTGTCTCTCCGGCCGGACTACTATTAATCAAGTTCTCCTTCACTAATGCCCAAGTGTTTGGCTTGGAGAGCAAGTAACACATCATTCCCCTTGCAGCGAATGAAATTGAAGCATCTGTGAGCAACCTGTTATCAATCCTAGTAAAAGGGTACTCAGCAGATTTAGGAGTGCGAAAAATTCTCTCCGTAGTCATTTAGACCTCTCCCCCGTCAATGATTTTGGCGATATCAGTGGACTTAAAGTACACACGCCTACCGCATTTCCTCTTAGCTGCGTTGATTGCGTCTGCGAAATCTGATTTTGTATTTAGAGAGACTCTGAGCCCTTCTTTTGACCGATCAAATGTCAATGCGAGTGCCTCCATAGACATTAATGGACCATATTTGTCGTGAAGAAAATCCAATGTAGTTTTCATCATGAAATTACCTCATAATTTGCTTACATTAAGTAACGTTGAACTAGTTACGTTAGATTACTGATAACCCTAACTAACGTTGGCTCTGTTATGTAAACAATATTAGGACACTTCTAAAAGGTTGAAATCCAAGACTGCAACATTAAAATGCTCTCCCGAGCTTAGTAACGGCATAGATCGATTTGCTGAATCTTTTTCTATAGATAGCGCTGACTATCGAAGCCCTGCTTTCAATTCGCTTTTCACTCTCTTACAAGATTGTATCGAGAAACCGTTGAAAACTATTCTCAATAGAAGTAACTCGCTAGAAACACACAAACATCTACTCCCATCAACACTACTCAAAGTCCACCGGATTGTTAAAAACGATAGCCAGCCCAGGTATCTAAATTTCCAGTCTGTTCTTGAAGCATGGCAAGTTGACTTAAAGGATGTAGCTGAGTCAACGAAAGTGGATTCGATATTTGAAGCCGTTGAGTCACTTCTTTATCTGGTTTATAAACTTAGAACTCTTACTCCAAATTCCACTAGAATTCTTTTTGATTCAAATAACGCTAACGAAACATTTCGCACTAAAAAAGTTGCGTTCCGTGGAGCAAAAAATTGTGAACTATGCTGGAGATTCACGCAGAAATATAAAGCTACGGAAGGAGGGTTTTACGACTACTCAACTTCGGGTCTTTCGAGCCGATTTTGCGATTACCATAACCGAAAGACCCCCGAAGGCCTGAACAGTTATATGCGAGATCAACGCTATAAAGAGCCTTTTCGTCAAGAACTTAACGCATTAGGAAACCCAGAAAAATCTCAATTCTTCCCACCAATTGACTGGTACGACAAATTTTTAAATGACCTTACTCTCGACGAACGCCGAAAGCTTGCATATGAATTAGCTCATTCAGGGCTCAATAAACCAATGAGAATCGAAATTCTAAAACTTCTTGGTAAAGGTTTGAAAAAATCTCATATTTCGAGAACCTTGGGCATAAGCCGAAATACTGTATACAGAACTGTTAACTTCGCCGAAGAAAAAATCAACGCAGTTTTAAAGAACTGTTATCTTGATAAATTCTCTGATAGCGAATCCACAACGCCTAGACAACTAAGGTATTTTGAGACAGTTAGATGGGGACAAGAACTTGGGATTAAAGACCCTCCTTCTGAATTTGCTCGCTGTTATCACAAAGTAAAACAGGTTCCCAATCTAAGCGAAATATGTAAAGAGGCTTCTTCTAAATACCAAACTAACACTAAGCGCTGAGGCCTCCTTGTTCATTCTAATAATTATTGTTATTTACATACTCTCTATAGCATGGGGTGGCTTACTCAAAGGCAGAACTCTTAAGAGAAAGTGGTGGATTATCGATTTAGTGACATCTACCGTAACACTCGCGACAATTATTTTAGCGCTAATACAATTGTCAGATGAAAAAGTAAAAAATGATCACAACGAATCACTTATAGAAATGCAGGCGAGGTTATCGGAAGTTATATTTATTACTGAGGCAATGCTGTTCGAAGATAATCTCTCCTGGGCCGATGTAATAGTACTTGATAGGACTCGCACGAAAGTAAAAAGAGTCGGACACTTGGTTTGGCAACATAAGTTGGCACAGGGGTCTATGAAAGAAAGCAGTCATCGCACTAATCTAGCTACTAACTTATGCCATCCTAACGCAATCTTTAAACATAAACGAATCGAGTCGCTCTGTCAGTCCGCAAATAGCTATGACAATGCGGTTAAGGAAACTAGAGATCTCAGAAAGTCACTTAACAACTCAAGAAGTAAAATGAAGGAAGCATGGATGACAATTCTACAATTACTGCTAGCACTTACTCTCGGGTTGCATACAGGAAAGGCTATTCGAGACAGAGGAATGGCTTAATAAAAGTTAGCCCTTTAAACTACGCACTAAATTGAGAGAGTTAAGTATAAGCTCCGCTGCATTTCTAGAATAAATTCAGTAAACCACTTCTAAAACAATGGGGAATATTTGAAATTTCGTGCGAAGCATCGATAAGACCGAATCAATTACAGTCTCTTTTAAAGTTAATTAGTTTTCAAAACCAAATAGAAGCCCTGCAAAACCTAGTCCAATAAAAGCCGAGAAGGTAGATGGCACGAACTCTATTTCCGAGAAAACCATAAACGGCCCTGCGGACCAGATTGCAGCAAAACATAATATTGCTCCTACAGATTTTTTGGTCCATATCAAAACAACGTCACCATCCGGAAGCCCACTTGGGTCATGGCTCAGTGAAAGAGCGATTGAAGCTCCTTTAGAAAAAATCAAAAAGCAGCAAACTATTGCTATTAGCCAATACCAATAGTCAGTGAATAAAGAAAGCCAAAAACCAACGATCAAAGCTACTAGCTTAAGGAAAATTGCGCCTGAGACTTTCCCTTTAATTTGTTCGATTAATCTGGTGGTGAACTTTGGGAATTGCTCTTTATCAATATACGCTGGAGGCGCTATTGCAGGACCCGTTATTAAACCTAGAACAAACATCGCGAATGTTGCTGCTATAGCTGGATCCTGTTCGACCATTGCACCAGAACTTAACGCCATATAACCTGCAATAATACCAAATACGATACAAACCCATTTACTAGGGCTCTTATCGGGATATCGATGATCGATCATCGTAAACCTGAAATAGAAATACGCGGCTGTCGATAAAGCGACAATCATTAAAATAGGCACTATAAAAATCATGGTCGGACGGGCTACGTTAAAGGTGGAATTCAGTTTTGATGTTCAGTCCCAATCTCTTACTAAGTACCGTTCTTTACTCGGACCCATTCGGTTTTCAGAATCAGACGAGACATATCGACTATACGTTCGGCGGCTTTTTCTAACTCTGTAGCATTTGCGTGCTTGGCATTTATAGCATCGATAACTTTGATGCTTGCAGACTCTATTAAACGCACCAACTCTTTATGGTTAGTCTCGCCTGGGTTGATAAGCAACTTGACTACCTCAACACGATTAGTCATCTCCCCATGCTTACCAATAGCTTCGCCTACGGAAAGTGTATCTGCATGGTATGCAGAAGGGACGTGCCTTATTATAGTAATCAATGCAGCTAACTCGTTTCTTAGCTGATTGATCCAAGCCTGACGATTAGCTGAAACAGTCGACGCATTAATCTGCTTATTCGTTACGTAGATAGAAATCAACGGCGCGAATACAACTGCGGCGAGCGCGGTTAAAGCAGTGAGAATAGCCACTGTGTCAGTCATTAATTCACCCCCATTATGTGTGTTTTAGTTGTCAAAATGATCGGCCATTGCCTACCATAAATTTGGTCCCTGAATCATCAAGTCTAGAACATAAAGACTTAAGATCAAGGACAAACTCCTACGATTCTAAGTGACAAATTCAGTACACGCATAAGTTTTTACAACTTTCGCTAAATTAAGCTAACTTATTGATTCTTAACTGTTACCGATTACGCTTATCTACGCTAGTAAACCCTTGATTAATATAGATTTACGGCTTGATTCCACGACTGAAAATCCCCGTGTCGGCAGTTCGATTCTGTCCCTGGCCACCATTTTCTATATTAGAATCAATCACTTATATATCCCCTTATTATTTCACCAATAAAATAGTTATTAAACGGTACAAATCAGTACATTTTTGATTGTCTCTAATACTCATATGGCCAATGAGTATGCTATTTACAGCACTCTCATTATTGTAAATTCTCTAAAACTTGGAAGATATACAACCATGTGTACTCAAGTGCAAACATTGTAAATATTCCATAGAGTGTTATATTTACAAGCATGCTAGAAAGACAACTTTACTCAAAAATAGAAGCTCAACTTCAAAAGTCGGCCGCCGTTGCATTATTAGGTCCACGGCAAGTAGGCAAGACCACTCTCGCTCATAAGCTATCAGACAACCTTGAAAGTGTTTATATTGACCTTGAAGATCCTCGAGATATTCAAAAGCTTGGTGATCCAAGCTATTACTTTGACCAGTATACTGACCGCCTGATCATTATTGATGAGGTGCAACGACGGCCTGATTTATTTCCCATCTTGAGAAGCCAAATTGATCGTAACCGACGTAATGGCCATACATTCTCTCAGTTTTTATTGTTGGGCTCGGCATCTAACGAGTTATTGAACCAATCGTCAGAATCACTAGCAGGGCGCATCTCGTATCAAGAACTATTTCCCCTCAACTTATTAGAAGTCGATCAGAAAAACGAAGGGGCTCTTTGGCTGCGAGGAGGTTTCCCTGAAGCTTTTGTTAACGCAGACAATGACTTAAATTGGCGTTTAGACTTTATAAGAACATATCTGGAACGTGATATTCCAATGCTAGGTATGCGCGTACCAGCAGAGACACTGCAACGATTTTGGACCATGCTTGCGCACAACCAGGGGCAGTTATTCAATGCAGCTCAAATGGCTGGCAGCCTTGGAATTTCAGGTCAATCTGCAAGCCGATATCTTGATTTAATGGTCGACCTGATGTTGGTGCGAAAATTAAGACCATGGCACACTAATACAAAAAAGCGCCTAGTGAAAAGCGCCAAGACCTATGTTCGTGATAGCGGCTTAGTTCACGCGCTACTAAATATCTCTACCTATGACGGTTTATTAGGTCATCCAGTTTCTGGCAATAGCTGGGAGGGGTTTGTGATAGAAAACATTCTGTCTATTTGCCCACGTAATGTAGATGCTTACTTCTATCGAACGGCAACCGGCGTTGAGATAGACCTTCTATTAAATTTTGCGGACGAGTTAATTGCCATTGAAATAAAGCGCTCAAGCGCTCCTACCTTAAGCAAAGGCTTCCATATTGCTTGTGAAGATATAAACCCAACATCAAAATGGGTAGTTCATCTAGGCGATGATGAATATAAATTGCCAAATGACATAAACGTAGTGTCTCTAGAAAGCCTAATGCAAAAACTCATCGCTATGTTTCGAAAGTGAATTCGATATAGAACCCTGAACAAACCAACTAGGGAATATTAAATAGTCAGAAGCGACACTGGCATGTAGTGAATGAATGAAGATAGACTAAAAATTATCGAACAACAGCTAGTAGAACTAGAGCGACAAAAAAGCGAACTGTTGATAGAGCAAAAAGCTCTGTTAGATAGCGACGCGACCTCAAATACCAACGCCCAACACTCAGCAGTGCTTTCAACCGATTAAAAGGTAAGGCTATTCATGAGTCTGTTTAAAGGAAGAACAGATGTATTTGCTAACCGATGGCAAAATACGCAAGGTAGAAGCGGCTACTCTGTCGCGTGCGACAATGAGTGGGTTCCGAAAATTTGCCATAAACCGAAAGTCAAATGCATGGATTGTGCCAATCAGAGATTTAAACCAATAAACGAACAGGTTATTTATCAACACCTTGCTGGTAAGAAAGTCATTGGCCTTTACCCCTTACTGCAAAATAATAGTTGTCATTTAATCGCTGCTGATTTTGATAGAAGTGACTGGAAAGAAGCGATTACTGCCACTGCTAAATCCTGCGTTGAGCTAAATATTCCTTACCTTGTTGAAATATCTCAATCCGGGCAAGGAGCACACCTTTGGGTATTTTTCTCTGAATCAGTACCAGCTAAAGATGCAAGATTACTCGGCTTTTCTATTTTGGACAAAGCAATGGAAAGCTACCCGAATTTGTCATTCGATTCTTATGATAGATTGTTTCCAAACCAAGATCTAATGCCGGAGGGGGGATTTGGAAATCTTATTGCACTTCCTATGCAACTCCAAGCAAGGAAGAAAGGGTATACGGAATTTGTAGATGGTCAATTAAGGCCTCATGAAAACCAATGGCGCCTCCTCAGCGAAGTAAGCTCGGTATCTCCAAAGAAACTATACGAAACTCTTACAAGAGCAGCACCTAAGACTGTTAATGACGAACTCAATCAATCAGGAAACTTACTGCCGTGGGAGTACAGTGCGAAAACAGTAGTCGAAAAGATTCAACACGTGCCAACCGCGGTTACTATTACGTTGGCAAACCATATCTATCTAAAAATTGATGATCTTCCCGCACCACTTATTGCCAGAGCTAGAAGGTTAGCAAGTTTTTCTAACCCCGTGTTCTTCAAAACCCAGGCAATGCGCTTTTCTACCCACGGAATACCGAGGTACATTAGTTGCGCACGCATAGAAAATGGGCCTGGAGGAGAAAAATGGTTGTCACTTCCCAGAGGCTGCTACGACGATCTGTTGTCCCTGTTAAATGAACAAGGAGTGGAAGCTAAAATAGATGATAAGCGAAATGGGGGCGATCGATTAACGACACTCAAATTTCTCGGTAAACTTCGTAAGGACCAAACTAAAGCGGTTAATGCCATTGCTAAACATGATAACGGCGTATTACATGCCCCAACCGCATTTGGTAAAACCGTCACTGCGATCGGTATCATTAAAAAACGAAAGACCAATACGTTAATATTAACCCATAGCAAACAGTTACTAAGTCAGTGGCAAGAGCGCCTAAAAGCTTTCCTAGAGGGTGTCGAAGTAGGCGTCTTTCATGGCTCAAAGAAAAGACCGAGTGGGCAGATCGATGTTGCAACGTACCAAAGCTTGATTAACAAAAAGGACAATACCGTCAACGAAATAGTACAAGACTACGGCCAAATAATTATCGACGAATGTCACCATATATCAGCGCCTAGCTTTGAAATGGTACTGAACGAAGTGAGAGCGAAGTATGTGCTTGGATTAACCGCGACACCTTACAGACAGGACGGTCATCAAAAAATAATTTTCATGATAGCCGGCCCCATTCGCCACAACGTAAAACCAACTCATTCAGATCGTTTTGAGCAAAAGGTAATCGTCAGAGAATTAGACCACCACCCTCCTACTGCAATCCTAGAGCAAGGCACGCGCCCTAAAATCTCAGATGTTTACCATTGGATAATGGAAAACGAAGCTCGTTCAGCGCTAATCGTAATCGATGTTATAGCTCAAATATCGCTTGGCAAGAATCCGCTAGTACTAACCGAAAGACGCCAACATGCCGAATATTTGCATAAACTCATGACAAAGGAAGGAATCAACGCTGTTGTTCTCAGAGGTGCAATGGGGGCAAAGAAATTAAAACTTGCGAATGAAAAATTATCTGACGCGCAAGTTATCATTGCTACTGGCAAGTACATTGGTGAGGGGTTTGATTTACCGAGACTAGACACTTTATTTTTAGCAATGCCAGTCTCATGGAAAGGTTCATTAGCGCAGTATGCGGGCAGAATCCATAGAGAATCGGAAGGGAAAGAACAGGTCACTATTTACGACTATGTCGATGCCTCGCTGCCCATGCTACAACGCATGTTTAAAAAACGTGAGAAAGGCTATAAAGTAATGGGCTATACAATAGATGTTGAGTGACAAATTCAGTACATACACAAGTTTTTACAACTTTCGCTAAATTACCCTAAGTTACTGATTCTAAACTGTTACCGATTTCGTTTAACTACGCCATTAAGTGATTGATTAATATAGATTTACTATTTTAGATCGCGACTTAAAATCCCCGTGTCGGCAGTTCGATTCTGTCCCTGGCCATTTTGCTATTTAAAGTCACTCATGGAAGCGGGTTTTAAAGCGTCGGTCGGCCGCGTTGGTGATTCTTATGATAACGCGATGGCCGAGAGCATTAACTCGCTTTACAAGGCAGAAGTGATTTACAAAGACGGACCGTGGCGTGGACTTGAGGATGTTGAACGAGAAACGCTCACTTGGGTAGACTGGTTCAACAAACGACGAATACTTCAACCCATTGGTGACATGCCTCTGGCGGAGTATGAATTAATGTATTATCAAAACCCTGGGTTACGAAAAGCTTCGTGACTCAGATAAAACTGTCTCAGACGAGTCCGGGGCGAACCAAATTGAACCACAATTGCCGGGACTAAACTTTGTAAGGGATGCGCAACTATTAACATCAAAGGAAAAAGAAACTATATTAATAGTGCCTTTTGCTGCGCCATCTGACCTTCTGCATCTGAAGCATGAAAGTTACGTTCTCAGTCAAAAAACTAACCTTGGAGAAACCTCAATTGATGACTTACGTGAAGGTTAAGCCTTACTCTTCTGCCTTTTATTCAATATTTCTGACAACGTTTCTATCCAAAGCTCACAAGGCTCATCTATGGGGGCTTGCTTTCTTCTTCGTTGTCCAAAGCTTTCAGTTATAGCCGTTAGCCATAATTTATTAAAAGTTGATACTTCTTGAGCACCCATTTCTTCTACTAGGTTTTTGTACCAATCAGCGAATGAAAGTATTTCGACGTTACAGCCATAAAATTCGCTTATTTGCTCCATACGATCTAAAAGCCCATCGCTTAACGTGGGCTGTTGATCGGTAATAAAGCCGGCGATTTCACAATCAGGGTGCGATGCCAGTTTTTCTGCAATCTCTTCAACCTCTTCTCTTAAGTCTGTTTTTCCATACTTTGCATCCCAAGACTCTTCAATAATTACGCCGATATTAGATTTTAAAATCTCAATATCTCCGATGTTTCCATGTTTCTTGTTTGCAGATCTCATTTGAGATAGAGATTTGAGGTATCCTTCTACGCGCCCCATTTCGTCTAATGCTTGATAAGCTGAATGCAACGAGACTTCGAAAACTCTAGCACCGTATTCTGATCGTTTTATAAAGTCCACGATCAAAGAAAATACGGACTCCGCACTGGGTTCACTAGAGAGAAAAGAGTCTTTGCTTTTGATTACGTTCTCAACCGAGATCTTAAAATTTTCCGATTGATTTATTAAGATCGACAATAAATATCTGAGCCCGTTTTCTGGGTCTAGCGCCCCTCGCTCCAATTCATCTGTGATCTCGATCCATTGAGCTTTTGCGCCTCTGACAGCCGCTTTATAGAGTCTTGTGTATGGGTAGTTTTCGGCGAGGCTTCTAGTCATCATGAAGCCGTCTGCATTAAGCTTCAATAAATCGTATTTTCTCAATACGGGTGTTATATAGCTCTTATCTAATGTTCTCATGGATATTCCTTCTGACCACGAAAAAGCATTTTTATTGGTGCTGCCTTTATGCAGTCGAATTGATTGTTCTTTCGCTATTGTTTTAATGCTGAGTTGAAGAACCGTTAATCCGACTAAAGCCCGCCCAACTTCACTTGTGATTGAGTTTACTAATCCATCCAAGAGGTCGATGTGCGTTTGGTCAATAACGACGTCAGCCGTGTCGCCGGCAAGCACGTCATCTATAAGTCGGCTTAAAAAACCTTGTTCAAGAGTTGAGCGAATTATCTTATTGCGCAAAATAGCATCTTCAGATAACTTTCCCTCATTGAAAACTGTTACTTCACCATCATCGGTATGAAGCTCACTTTTAGCATGGCAAACTTTTAGAAACTCGTCCATTTTATATTTCTTTATTAAGTTGAACACTCAGAGGGTTAAGTGTTGGGAAGCTATAAGGAATCAAAAATATATTTTCATCCATGGCAACGTTGGTGTTTGAGTTTCTTATTGCATAACCAATTTTCTTGAGTTGTTTTAATTGATCTAGCACGTTACTTTCATTTAGGTTCGAAATCTCTGAAATTTCATTTGCAGACATTTTTCGTTGCGTTAGCTTGCCTGCGATTATGAGTTTCAAAAGCCGAGTGTCCATTGAACTAAACATAGTGCTGGCTTTAGAGACCAAGCGACAATCTAATTTTGATTCGTATTGGTAATAACCGTTCAATTGTTCTAAGTCTGCTTTATAACTATTTTTTGAAAGATAAAGATCGAAAATTTTCCAAGCCGATGTATAAGATTGCCAATGCTTTGGGTTAAAAATCAGAGTGACCGATTCAAATGGAAGGGGCCATTGATTAATTGGGGTAATAATAATCTTGGCGTTTTCGTTAACGGGTGCTTGCGCTGTGTTAAAGGTTAAGCGAGCAGATTTTTTAATAATCGTACATTTGTACTTATCCGTTGGCATTGTTGAGAGGTTGAAATTGTCTCCCAAATCATACGTAACGGTTTTCGGTAACGCATCAGAGGTAGGACTCAAAGGAGATAACATCTCAATTGCTCTTTTAGCCGAATCCCGATATTTCGCGGTGCGAGCGCTCTTGTGTTTGCGAAATGACAAAACAAAGTCAGTGTCTATTGTGTCTATTTCAAATGGGCTATTACGCTTGAAAATTTGCTCCTTAATAGACAATGCAAGCATTCGCGCAAATTGAGGAGGGACAGAGTTACCTATCTGTTTTATTACAGTGGCCTTTGATCCAATCATGTCGTAACGGTCAGGAAAAGTTTGTAACCGTTTAAATTCTTGTTTTGAGAATGGTCGGCTATCCCAATGAAACGGGCCTGTGTATTGCCCTCCTTGTGCTTTGATTGTTCTGACAGGCTCATCGGGGTTGGATTTGTATAAAAAGTCTGAAAATTTGGATCTCCAAGAAAATATAGGCGTTGGGTGTCCCATTTTTTCCGTAAAAAATGAATAGTTCAGACCGGGCGGAATATCGTTTAATAATGGCCCGTATTTTCCTGTTAAGCTGTTCTTATCAGGCCTCTCAGTCACACCAATTAAAGCCTGACTAGCGCTTGAGTATTTCCTTTTTATTCGAGAATCAGGTCCGTGCGTTGGCCTTGGAAAATTAAATGCAAGCTCCCTTGTGCGGCCATTAGCAACCCCCACAATGATCAACCGTTCTCTATTTTGTGGAACACCGTAATCTGCTGTATCAAGAACACGAAAAGTTAAATCATACCCAACGTTAGAGAAGGCTGATCTGATTTCTTCCCAATCCTTGCCATTGTTGGCCCCTAAAATGCGATAAACATTCTCGAACAAGAACCCTGCAGGCTTAAGCTTGTTTAAAATACGGACGTATTCTTGAAATAAGTTTCCCCGAGAATCCTTGGTGCCTGCCACGCCAGAGGCACGTGCGCCAGCCGCTGAGAAAGATTGACATGGTGGCCCGCCTATTATGAATTCAATATCAGTGACTTTAGGGTCGTATTCGCAAATGTCGCCCACTATCACGTTCGTATCAGGGCCTAAGTACTTCCCATTCCCTATATTAGCTTCAAGTGAGGCCGCAAGTTTTGGGTCCAGTTCGACGGCCTCTATAATATCAAAGCCCGCATCATGAAAACCTATATCAAGCCCTCCGGCGCCACTAAATAGGCTTAGTGTCTTTATTGAAGCTCGATCATTTTCAGAAAATTGGCGAATGTATTCACCAAAACTATCCCACCAAGCGACGGGTGAGTCGAAAAAGTCATGATCTTCAGAAATAAGATCTTCATTAAGAAAATCGTATTGTGAATCAATGGTCATTGTTTTCCGTTGAGGGCTTTACGCTCTAGACTAATGCCTAAAATGACGCATGCCGGTAAACACCATGGCCATGCCAGCTTCGTCGGCCGCGGCAATCACTTCTTCATCACGCATTGATCCGCCGGGTTGAATGACAGCGCTTATGCCTGCCGCCGCGGCGTTGTCGATTCCATCGCGGAACGGGAAGAACGCGTCTGAGGCCATAACGGAGCCCTTGACCTCAAGGCCCGCGTGATCGGCTTTGATAGACGCGATGCGAGCTGAGTTTACGCGGCTCATCTGGCCAGCGCCAACACCGATGGTCATGTTCTGATTGGCGTAAATAATGGCATTTGATTTAACGAACTTGGCGACTTTCCATGCAAATTGAAGATCGACCATTTGTTTTTGTGTGGGTTGAACTTTGGTGACCACTTCAAGCTTTTCGGTTAAGGCTAAATCATTGTCCTGTACTAACAGACCACCGTTAACGCGCTTGTATTCAATGGCGTTGTGAGAGTGCTCATTCCACTGCCCGCATTCCAATAAGCGTACGTTCTTCTTGTTGGCAATGGCCGCCTTGGCAGCGTCTGAGACGCTAGGGGCAATGATGACCTCGACAAACTGTTTTTCTAAAATCAGTGAAGCGGTTTCAATATCCAGCTCTTGGTTAAAGGCAATAATGCCACCAAAGGCGGACTCAGGGTCGGTAGAGAAAGCCTTCTTGTAGGCTTCTAATAAGGTGGAAGCAACGGCAACGCCACAAGGGTTGGCGTGTTTTACGATCACGCACGCCGGTGTGCCATCAAATTGTTTGACACACTCCAGAGCCGCATCGGTGTCAGCGATATTGTTATAAGACAGCTCTTTGCCTTGAATTTGTGTGGCGCTGGAAATTCCGACAGGCGCGTTTTCTTCTACATAAAAAGCCGCCTTCTGATGTGGGTTCTCACCATAACGCATGGTTTGTTGATGTTTGAATTGAACGTTAAAGGTGCGTGCAAAATCGGCTTTGCTGCCGTCGTTTTGAATGTGGCCAAGATGGTTGGCGATGGCGCCGTCGTATTGGGCTGTGTGTTCAAATGCCTTAGTGGCCAATCGGTAGCGAGTAGCGTAAGTTAGGCCGCCTTGATTGATTTCTTCGACCAGACTGTTGTAATCACTGGCGTCTACTACAATGGCTACGTCTTTATGGTTTTTAGCGGCTGAGCGCACCATAGTGGGTCCGCCGATATCGATGTTTTCGATGGCGGTGGGTAAGTCGCAATTAGGGTCGGCCACAGTTTGTTGGAACGGGTAGAGGTTTACTACCACAATATCGATTTGGGAAATGCCGTGTTCTTGCATTACGGCATCGTCGGTGCCTCGACGCCCGAGAATGCCACCGTGTACCTTGGGGTGTAAGGTTTTAACGCGACCGTCCATCATTTCTGGAAAGCCGGTATAGGAAGACACTTCTGTAACCGGAACATTGTTGTGGGCGAGCAGCTTGGCTGTGCCGCCGGTTGACAGAATTTCAACTCCGGCAGTGTGCAGGGCCTGGGCGAACTCTAATACGCCGGTTTTGTCGGATACGCTGATCAGTGCGCGTATGGGCTTGATGCGAGAGTCTGAAGAAAAATCAGTCATCGTAGTGTTCAACTTTATATTGGATGATAACGCTTGAGCGTTGTTAGAGTGAGAATAACCTTGGTTGCATTTTTAGCAAAGGTCATAAGTTTTTAATTTTTTCCGCAGAGTATTTCTGTTGATACCGAGTATGTCTGCGGCCTTGGTTTGATTGCCATTAACGCGCTGCATCACAACTTCTAAGAACGGTTTTTCCACTTCGGCAATAAAAAAATTATGCAAGTTTGCTGGCTCTTGGCCTTTTAGATCATCGAAGTACTCTTGCATCGAATGGGTGATGCAGGCGGATAATGGGTCGTTCTTTGTCATGTTGTTTGGTCAGGTCTTGCTGTGCTTATTTTTATGGTTTGTTTTGGTTTATTGGCTTAGCGCTGGCTGGCCGGTTCAGGGGCTTTAGTTGATTTAGTCATGCGGCCTTAGTTTCTTTGTTTAAGGGAGTATTGTCTTTTGCCTTTGATGAGCATAAGAAACGGTCTAATAGTGCCGCCTGGGTGTTTGTGTTTTCGGCGGTGCTAATAGCGTTTCGATCTTTATCGCTTATCGGGGTATCCCAATGCGCGAGATACCATTTGATGTGCTTGCGTGCCAAACGTACGCCTAAATCATCGCCGTAAAACTGGTGAATGGCTCGAATATGGTTGGTAATAATAAGGTAGCGTTGCGTTGCGTTGGGCGCAGGTGAGTACGAACGATGGTTTAGGTAGTCGGCTATCTGTTTAAACAACCAAGGCTGGCCTTGAGCCGCGCGACCTATCATTACAGCATCAGCCTTGGTATAAGTTAACACTCTATTGGCCTGTTCGGGAGAGATGATGTCACCATTTGCCGTTACCGGAATATCCAGCTCTGCTTTGACTGCGGCAATGGTGTCGTACTCAACGTCACCGGCAAATTTACACTCGCGAGTACGACCGTGTATGGTGATTGCTTGAACACCGGCATCTTGTGCAATTTTTCCGATAGTGATGGCGTTCTTACTTGATGGCGTGGTGCCAGTGCGAATCTTTACAGTTACTGGCACGTCGACCGATGTAACCACAGTAGAGAGTATTTTTTGAACTAAAGGTTCATCAGCCAGCAAAGCGGACCCTGCGGCCTTCCTGCATACCTTTTTTGCTGGGCAGCCCATGTTGATATCAATGATCTGCGCGCCATTGTTAACATTATAACGTGCGGCTTCGGCAAGTTGATCTGGGTTTGTTCCTACGATCTGCACCACCACCGGTTCTGGTTCACCGGTAAGATCAGAGCGGAACTTGGTTTTGTTGGTGTGCCTAAGGTTTGCTTGGCTGGTTACCATTTCCGATACCACTAGCCCAGCCCCATTGTCACGACATACTTGTCGATAGGGTTTATCGGTAACACCGGCCATGGGTGCTGCGATTACAGGGTTGGTTAATTTGTATGGACCAATCTGCATCGCCGCTTATTTCACACGTTACCGTTATTGTTTCGATTCTGGGGCGTGTGATGATACCGGTGCGCTTAAAAAGCGTAAAGATTTCTAACTAAAAAATTGCGTATTTTTTAAGCAATTTGAATTATTTACTCAGCAGCTTGATGCCATAGCCGGTGGCTGCCTTAGGAAAAGACAATAGCTCAATAGTTATCTTCTTTAATTCGTTGGCCCCAATGTTAGAGTCGGTTTTATTCTTATAGATATAATCCGTTGGCGCTAAGTTACGCCGAGCAACAAGCCGACCGTCCGTGTCGGTTAATGACATTTCTAGCCACGGCAATGGCTGCGCAATATCAGCTCGGTTTATCAAACTTATTTTTAACAACACCGTCGTGGACCTGGTTGGGTGTGGTTCAGTCGTGGCTGATAATAATTTGAGTTGGCTTAGATTACGTCGCTTTGGTAGTTTGATGCCAATTTCGCTGAGTTTTTGGTCGGCCATGGCTAACAAGGGCGTGACGTAGGGGGCTGATTTTTCTTCAAGGCTCAAAAACCAGGCTTGGTCGGTTGGCAATTGAATTAATTGTTTTAGCCAAAGTTGGTATCCCAGCAAGGTAATTAAAATAATCGTCAATAAAAAATACAGCAAACTTCTCACAAAACGCAGTGCCCTGTTTTCTTTCCCTTTTTTGGTTTTACGTGGCCCTAATAAAAAATCATTATTAGAGCTGCGTACGGACTGAGTGCCAGTTGCTTTCCCTTTTTTTGCTGGCCTGCGTTTGGCGTGCTTTACTGAGGTTTGATTCGTACTCGCTTTCTCAGCGTGTGCAAGCCCTAATTTTTGATCGACTAGCTTATCAACTTCGTTTATTAAGTTATTGTCTGCGTCTAATGTGGGTTCAATTTTTAAATCAGTGGATTGTGACCGACGATCGTTGATCGGTAGCTCAAGGTCTAACTGCCCTTGTTTGATGGAATCTTTGTGTGCCCGTTTGCGCAAATTCTGCAGTATTTGTGATGTTGATAACTCGTCACTAAGGCCGTATTTTTCAAGCACATCTGATGAAACCGAAGGTGACCGTTCATGCGTAATTCCAGTTTGGCTGGAGTCGCGTTTCTTCGGTTCCTTATATTCGAATTCGTGAGTACTCATGAGTTCGACATCGGTTTCGGTATCAGGGTCAATGGATTTTTCGTAGCTAACGTATGACGGTTCGGGTTCGCCTGAAAACGCAATCTCGCCACCGTCGCTGGCGGGCAATGGTTCTGAGAGTGGCTCAATAAAAACGTCTCTAGGATCAAATTTTGGAGTTTGATCTTCCGTAACCAGTATGGCCTTAAATTGCTCACGACAGGTGCCGCAGCGCATCACACCGTCGTTCGCACGGTAGCGTGCATCGCTAATTGTATAATCCGTAAAGCAATGTGGGCACTGTATGTTGTGAAAAGCCATTTTTTATTACCGCTGTTACACGTTAACGTTCGATGTTTAATGCATCGCCGCTGTCAGGCGTATTTTTTGCTATCAACATAGTCCACTGATCGTGTTGTTGCTCAGTAAAGTCAAAGCCATCACCGAAGTGCTGTTTTACTCGTTCGGACTGTGAATCGAGAATACCGGTTAACAGCAAGGTGCCGCCTTGTTTTAAATGTAGCAGCAACGTGTCTTTTAATTCAATTATTACCTCAGCCAAAATGTTGGCAATGACCAAATCGTATTCGTGTTCAGGCTTGATTGGCAAATTCTGTGGTAGGTAAGCCGACATTCGATTGGTGACTGAGTTACGTTGCGCATTTTCAACGCAGGCATTCACCGCAAGCGGGTCGATATCAACTGAGTCAGCATGGTTTGCGCCACTGAACAGTGCCGCAATGGCTAAAATTCCAGAACCGCTTCCGTAGTCGAGTACGCGTTGCTCATTGAGTTTTTGGTCGGCTAACCATCTTAAACACATATAAGTGGTGGCATGGGTGCCGGTGCCAAAAGCCAAACCTGGATCCAATAAAATATTGCGGGCCTTAGGCTGCGTTGGTTCACACCAAGTTGGGCAAACCCATAAATCCGTGCCCACTTCTATGGGTTTAAATGAATCCAGCCAAACCCGTTCCCAATTTTGATCTACTAACTTTTTGATTTGAAAAGGGATTTCTTGCTCAAGATATTGCTTTTGCACAAACTCAACAATAGGTACTAAGTCTACTCGCTCATCAAACAAAGCCGTAACTTTCACTTTTTCCCAATCAGGAGTGCCGGGAAATGCCACTTCGTAGAACTCATTGTCACCGGCGTTTTCTGTGGTTACAGCCGAGGCAAGAAACGCTTCCAACAAGTTTGAAAGCCGTTCAACTTCAACAGCATCAACAACAAAAGCGGCTTGAGACCAACTCACTTTTCTGCCTCATAGACTCGCCCTTGAGACCAAGCGGTTAATTGGGCCTCGTGTATTTCCCCTAATTTTTGATCGATGACATTGCCTTTTTCGTCTAGTAGCAATGAATAGGGCATTGCACCAAGTTCATTGCCTGATAATTCCATCAGTGTCATGCCCGTTTGTTCAGCGTATAAAATGGGGTAACTTATGGCCATGGAATCCAGTAATGGTTGAGTTTTTTCGACGTCGTCAATTGCGATGCCGATAATTTGAAAGCCGTTTGATTTTTCACGCTCGTATACGGCTTGAAATAGCGGCATTTCTCTGCGGCAAGGTGAACACCAACTGGCCCAAAAATTGATCAAGGTAAATTTCCCCAAGTTTTGTCGGGTGGTTTGCTCTTCACCAGTGCCAGTGAGTAATTCGGCACTGAGTAACTCAGAAGCATTTGAAATCTCGGTAACGCGTGCTGAATTGATTGCGGCGCCGATTAAAAAGGCGGCTAAGGCCACGGCGGCCAGTAATATTTTATTTTGGTTAGACATAAAGTACTGAGTCTTTGAATATTGCCTGCATTCCAGATGTTTTTTTAGCCAAGCGTTACATCGAATATTTTCACTGAGAAGCTTGGTTCACAAGGGTTAAAAAGTCGGCCTTTTTTAAGTAGCCGTATTGTCGCAGGTTTTGATGCTCGGTGCCGTCCGCTTTGAAGAAAAGAGTGGCTGGCGGGCCGAACACGTCGAAATACCGTTTCACAGCTTCGCTGTTTTCATTGGTATTGGTCACATCCACTTTAATCAGAGCCCAATCAGTAAGAGCTTGATGAACTGAGGGTTCTAAAAAGGTGGTTTTGTCCATGCGCACGCAGTCTAAGCACCAGTCTGCATAAAAATCCACCAAGGTTGGTTTACCTGAATTTCGAGCTTTGCTCAGTAAAGCTTTGGCTTGTTCTTCGGTGGTAACTACATCGAAGGGCAGCTTGGTTTTTTGTGTGCCGGCGCTGCCACTGCTTAATTGAAGAGAACTCAGTGGGTTTAATATTTCAGTGCCGCCGCCGGTGGCACCAACTAAAGCCATGCCTCCCCAAAGTAGCGCTGCAAAACCAGCGCCACGTAAAAATGACGCCATTAAATCAACGCTTAACTCGCCAGCAAATCGCAATAAGTAACTGCCCGCCCACAGCAGCAATGCGGCCCATAAATACAAAGCTGGCACCGTGGGTAGTGCGCTGGCTATATAAATAGCAACGCCGATCACCATAAAACCAAATAGCACTTGTATGTGATTCATCCACGCGCCTGTTCTTGGCAATAGCCAACCTGCGCCAAAGCCAAATAGAATTAGCAAGCTGCCCATGCCAAGTGCCATGGCGCTCATAATAGCGGCGCCTAGAACGGGGTCACCTTTACTGATGGCCGCTCCTAGCGTCAAAATTAAAATAGGGGATACGCAAGCCCCAACCACTAAAGCCGAGATAAGGCCTAAGCCAAAACTTGAGAAACTGGCTGAGCGACTGTTTACCGAAGCGTTGCCAAGTTTGGTTTGTATGTGACTGGGCAATTGTATCTTAAATGCACCAAACAGCGATATTGCCAAGATGATAAGAAAAGTGCATATCACACCAATTACCCAAGGGCTTTGAAAGTGTGCTTGAAGCTGAACGCCCGATGCGCCGGCCACCCACCCAGCGCAGGCGTAGGTCACCACGGTGCCAATAACATAACAAATGGCTAACCAGCCAGATTGCAGTTTGGTCGGGTTCTTCTGCCCTGCAATAATACCTGCCAATATTGGAATCATAGGCAGTACGCATGGCGTAAAGCTCAGCAGTATTCCGGCGCCAAAGGCGGTAATAACATAGCCCCAAAAGCTTTTTTCGAGTTTGCTGGAGTTATTGAGTGTTGTGGTGTTTATGTTTGGTACTGAGTCGGTTTGAGTGCTGACAGCCAGTTCCGAATCCGCCGGCTTGGTGTAGCTCGTGCTGACTAGGCGGGTTTGCGGTGCATAACAAACTCCAACGGGCTTATTACAACCTTGGCCTTTAAGTTCAAATTCCAAAACATCGCCGCTGTTAGGGAATCGGGTGATTGGCACTGTGTATTGAATCCGGTTGAAATAAACCATCACTTCACCAAATTCTGGGTCGTTTTCCACCACGCCTTCAGGGTAACTGGCTGAGCCGACGGTGAGCCCGGGTGTGATTGGCACAACGCGAAATTGGTCACGATACATATAATAATCGTCGGCGATGTCCCAGATAACCGTAAGTGAGTTTTTGTTTACGCTTGCTGACTCGATAAACGCTTCATTGTCGGGCAGTAGTGTGTCGGTTTGCTTTTTCCAAAACTGCGCTTGCGCTTCAAAACACAAAAATAACAGTGCATTCAATAAGAATGAAGTGAAGATAAGTCGTAAAATAGATTGTCTATTTGTTTTCATTTTTGTAATCGCCAACAGACCATATTATGGTGTTTAGCTGGTTATTGAACGGATATTTGTATTTGAGCTTGTAGACCGTGCTTAGTTGCTCTAACTCGCATGTGCTATTGTGCCAGACGGCACGGTAAGGGTTAATCAATTCATATGAAAAATCGCTTATTAAACGTCGAAGGCACGATTAATTTCCGCGGTATGGGTGCGTGTTGCGTGTTGTGCGACGAACATTGACGAACGCTGCGGAAAAGTCGTGTCTGATACTGTGAAAAAGCGTCAAAGGTTGTCGACTTAGACTAAACTTTGATGGTATCTAGGGTGTACCCTTAGCAGAGGCATTCGGTTCTGGGGTAGACGGATTCTCGGATGTTATTTTTAGGGGCGTTGAGCAGCAACATGTTCCCTTATGTTTTTGTGAGTTTTGTGGGTTGTAAGAGTAAGTGGGTAGGGTATGTATTCCAATGATGCAGTGACTAAACAAGTAATTATTGTTTTTACTGACGACGATGACTTGGTTCATCAGTTGTCTGATATTCTCAATGAGGGTGAACACAAACACCGTAAAGAATACGTTCTTATACGTCAGTCAGAGATATCCGAATTAGGAAACACAGCAACGGCCTCGGTGCTTGATTTGCGGTTGGTTGGGGGCAATGGTGAACACAATGAAGAGCAAGTTGTGGCGTGCATCGATAAAATAAAGGGGCAGACTGGCCGTTACCCTCTATATTTACTTGGCTCTGAAGATAATTTATCAGCATTAATGCAGGTGCGGAGCATTCGCCAAAGTGTGAAAAGACGCTTGGTAACCCCATTAAAACCCGAACGAGTGAGATCGGCACTAAGTGTGTCAAAGAGGGGGGATGAGGTGCGCTCAACTGAGTTGAAGCCGGTCAAACCCAGCCCTAAAAAAGAGCCACAAAGAGGGCTGTCACTTTTTATTCTGATAGCGATATTGTTGCTTTCCATTGCGGGGTATTGGTATCTAAATCAGCGATCTGTGAATGCAATGTTTGACGTAGCGTTAATAACTCATAGCTCTAGAGACGTTACAGAGACGATGGCATCGACGGTTTTGGGCGATCGTGTTGACGCTCAAAATTCAAGCAATAATGAAAGCCTTTTTAACCTCGACGCATTGGGTTACATAGACCAAGCTAGGCAAGCGTTAAAGAAAGGTTACATTGTGGGCCCAGAAGACGTGAATGCATTGCATTTTTATCGCCTTGCTCTCAGTATTGCTCCTTACGGTACCTTAGCTCAAGATCGACATAAGGCGGTGATCTCAGAATTGAAATCAGAATTAATATTGGCAATAGAACAAGGTAAGGTTGGGCGATCAAACTCGATACTTCGTGTTATTACCGAGCTTGACCCATTTAATGCAGATCTGAAATCGTTAAAACAAAAATTACGTGCTGCCTTTGCTGATGTGGCCCCGTGATTTTTATTGCCCAACGCCAAGTTTCGCACTAAGTCGCAAATAATAAGCCTCTGGCAACCCAGAGGCTTACCTAATTTAAGCGGTTATTACAGCCCGGGGGCTTGCCATTTTCCGTCTTGGTCAAAATCCACATAGATTGGGTTACTGAAAGCGTATGGGCTAATGCCGGGGTAGATTGCAGAATAATCACGCGAAGTGGGGCCGAAAACTTCCACTGTAACGAAGGAGTCTTTTTTGAACTCCAGTGGTATGCGCAGTAATTGTTGGGGTTTATCCGATAGTTTGTGGGTGGCAACGGTCTCACCATTAATCTGGATTTCCATGCGCTCTATGGGCACCCAAGGTGCTTTATCGATTTTGATAAGCAAGGTGGCTCTCACACCGGCATGGGTTTCCCCCATTAGTGAATCAGATAACGAGAGTTCCAACATCGGCCCAGTGGTGCCATACGCGTTGCCAGCTTTAAGGTTAGCGATAAATTCATCCTGATTGAAGTCAGCGATTTTATCACTGCTCATCGCCACCATTGTTCTTGGAACAGCAACCTGTTCTAGGGCATTATGCGAATCGCTGTTAGCGGTGCCTACAATTTTCTCACCTTGTTTGACAAAAGATAGCCAGTCTTGACGTACTGCCGCTATACGCGCTTGATGGTTTTTACCGCCAGGATTGATGACCTCGATTAAGTCGAAATCAAGATCTTTAATGCCCGTCTCAGGGTGCCTTTCGATCAAGATGTTGTTAGGGTGTGTGTGCAGTTCATTATGTGGATTGTAGGGGTGAGCGGCGCTACCCATATGGTCAAGATAATGCCCGTTATCGATGAGGTCTTGCCAATCGCTTGGCGGCTTTTTGCCGCTGAGTCGTAAATCAGCTCGTGGGTGATTGAGTTGAACTACCGGATCACCGTGCTGTTGTCTGAGGCTATGCAATACGTCTCGAATTCGTTTGCCTTCGTGCGCAATCATGCCGTTACGATATTCCTTTGGCCTTGGTTCGACTGGAAACGCGTTGATATGGCCTCCGGTATAGGGATTGGTGGCGTTGGGTAACAAGCTGGTAATTTCAACCGCGGAAATAGACACCATTTTGTCGCTTACACCCATGGTTTTAATGTGGGGTGTGTAATCAGTCGGCAAGTCATGCTCACTGGCAACCATTACTTCACCGTGTTCGGCGACGAAGGTGCGCACACGCTCGGTTTCAGCAAACGTATTGTCAAAACTCAGACCTGAATGCACATGCAGGTCGCTGGCAATAAAACTTGGGGTGTTAAGTACCCGCCGTGGGGTGTTGATATTTAGAATTCGTTTTTCTCCAACCGCTAATTTAATTTCAGTCTGCTCTAATGAAAATTCTGGGCCTTTACTGGCGTAAATTCTATAGTCGCCTGCCGCCAGACTGACCTCTTTTAGATCGCTGTCTACGCCAGCAAAAAATATCGCTGAATTTCTTTCTCTAATCTCGATGTGATCATCAAAAGCCACGGACGCTTCGGTAAGTTGATTGGAAAAATCTGGGTTTTGCGTGTCATTAATACCGACGAACACTAAGCGCATAGCGTGACCTTGTGGCAGCATTAATCGCGCGGCTCTAGGCAGTTTTATTAGACCAAGGTTTTGATCCGTACTGGTGACTTTTATATCGCGTGACGTTTGCCGAGAGCCGTGTCCAAGCACCTTCAATGTGTAAGTACCAGCGGGTGCTCTAAAACTAAAGTGCCCCTCTTCATTAGGCACGATATGGGTCAGCGGTGCGCCGTTTTCTTGAAGAATATGAATCGCAGAGTCTGCGTTGTCTACCGAGCCTAAAACTAAGGTCTCTTCACTGAGTAATTGATCGGTTATTGAAGAAGCATCGCCTCGTTTACCCACGTAGATGACTTCTTGTGTTTCTATGAGGGCATCATTTGCTAGCTTCAAGAGGGGAATTTGTGGTAACTGAACCAAGCCTATTTTACTGCCATCGCCGATGTAGAAGGTGTCTGTTAGCAGCATAAAGGCCGTGCCATCGGTGTCCGCCAAGATAAAATACGGTAACTTATATCGTTCATCACGCTCAATTCGCTCCGCTGAAACCATTCGCCAGCCATAAGAAATACCGTATTCTGCACTTCTGGGGCTGATGGTGATTAAGGTGTCTGCATGGCGAGCCGCGTCTCGAATGGCGCTCACACCTCGTTTAACAAACTCACGATTTTGAAATCCGTTACTTAAGCGAGTGTCTTCGCTATTGAACACAAATGGTTCGAGTGAATGATAGTTAAAAGTGAGTGGTGACAAAAAGTTGAACGACTTACCCTCAGCGCGCTGGTAACGCTTCGCAATGCGTAACTGAGTCGCAGAAGACGAGTCAAAATAATAGTTGATGGTCAGTATTGCACCATCGCCGACCGATTGAACTTCGATGCTGGGTTGGCCTTTATAGGTTTGGATTGATACACTTTTGGCGTCCAGGGGGCGACGACGGTTACCGTTGATAAGGTCACTGGTAAACGAAAAATGATCGTCCGCCCGCCCGCAAAACCCAAGGTCAATTAATGAACCGCCATTGCTGGAAAACTCCCCTTCGTGTTCAGTGTCAGAGACGATGGCACACAACGTACCATTGCTGATGTACCAATCGCCGACTCCGCCGATTGCATCGGGGCCTTTGGATTGTAAATTAGCCACGTTGCTGTCGTTAATTTGAGTGGCCAATATGGCAGGAACGAGCTTTTCTTCTTCCGTGTGTGGTGTCTTTTTGGTTGCGGTTTCTAGGTTAGCAAAAGCAAATTGGCCGGCCATCACTAGGATGAAACCGGCCAAATAAGCTGATTGCCTGCTTGATTTTCGCTGGTTAAGCTTCTTCATGCATTGCGATCCTTTCTGGTTTTAGGATGTCTTAATTAAACCCTTGTTATTGCACTTTGTTGCAAGTTAACGGTCGATGGTGTGCTTGGTAATCACGGCTGACGTATGCTTGCGATAGTCGTGAAGTATGCGAGCCGCCTCTTCGTGAAACACTGTATTCCAGTGTTCATCTTCGCCTGGCAAAGGATTGTCTTTTCGGGTGTCAGAGGTCACGCTTTCTAACCCTAAGGCCGCGCGATATTCGTTTAAATCGGCCAAAGCTTGCGCCTCTCGTTTATCTCGTTGAGTTTGACGCTCTTTAAGATTCAACGACAGTGACTTAATCTCTTTATTGGCTAGTACGCGTTCCGAATTTTTGCGTAGATACTCAAACGCGGGGGACTCTTCAGAACGGTTTAGATGCTTGTTACTCAGAGAAGCAACAAGGCCAAGAGGTAATGTTCCTGGCTCATAATCGGCGGCCTGTGTTTGAGTCCAGGGTAAGGCGTTGTCGTATGAGCGCTCGCCAAACTCTTCATCTTCTCGACCCGAATTGAGTTTCAGGTCTGGAATCACCCCTTTATGTTGGGTGCTGCTGCCGCTGATTCTGAAAAACTGAGCATTGGTAAATTTAATGGTGCTTTTACGGTCACCTCCGCGCAATGGCTCTGGACGCTGGACAGTGCCTTTGCCAAACGAACGTTCACCAACAATGAGGGCGCGGCCATAGTCTTGCATTGCCCCCGCGAAAATTTCAGAGGCCGATGCGCTATATCGGTCAATCATCACTACCAATGGGCCGTCGTAAGCGACATTGATGTCGGTGTCTTTTTCAACAGAGCGTTGGTTTGGGCGTGACCCTACAATTTGCACCACGGGCCCTTGGTCAATGAACAGACCCGTCAACGATACGGCTTCGTTTAAATAGCCACCACCATTGCCACGCAGGTCAAGTGCGAGACCGTCGACGTTATTTTTTTTAGCTTCTTTGATAAGTTTGGCTACATCATGAGTTGTCGCAACGTATTTTCCGCCGCCCCGGCCAACTTGGCGTGCGTTAGAATAAAAGCTCGGGATGCTAATGACTCCGTATTTAGTGGTTCCTTGGCCATTGGGCATGTCAATGTAAGAAAGCTTTGCGGCTTGATCTTCGAGTTGAATGATGTCGCGTACCAGCTCAATACGCTCGGCAGGCGAACCTGGCGCAGCATCGCCTGGCAACACATCTAATCGCACTTTAGTGCCTTTATCTCCGCGAATCATTTGCACAACATCGTTTAAGCGCCAGCCGATCACATTGATCATCTCGCCTTCGTTTTGACCCACAGCTACGATTTTATCTTCGGCTTTTATGACCCCGCTTTTCTCCGCTGGGCCGCCTTTGATAATGCGGTTTACGACCGTGTAATCTTCATCGGTATTCAATGCAGCGCCAATGCCCTGCAGCGACAATGACATACTAATATTGAAATTTTCCGCCGTTACATGTGACATATACGTTGTATGTGGGCCGTGTTCAGTAGTGTATGAATTCATAAACCATTCAAAGACCTCTTCGCCTTTGAGTTGGAAAATCACGTCACGTTGGCGGTCGTATCGGCGTAATAAATTCTCTCGTATTTCTTCAAGCGGTGTTTTAGCCATTAATTGCTGTAGTGTGTCGTTCTTAATGCGCTTGCGCCATTCGTCGTTAATCTGCGCTTCGGTTTTCCAGACGTAGCTGTCACGGTCAATATTAAGTGATTCATTCTTAGTGAAGTCAAAATCAGTTTTAACTAACTCACGAATCATTTTGGTGCGCGCTTCTAAGCGTTGGCGAAACACTTTAAATATGTCGAATGCCACTTCAGCATCACGGCGAATTAAAAAGTCGTCAATTTTCCCGCGAAATTTTTCAAACTCTTCAATATCGGACGCCGTGAAATAAATTTTGTTGGGATCTAACACTTTTAAGTAACTATCAAAGACTCGTGACGAGTACTCATCGTCTAAACTCTTGGGAGAGTAATGAAGATAACGTAAGTAGTAGAGTGTTTTGTGGATATCAAAGCTTAGGTCTTTTGTCATAGTAAGTTCTGACTCAGGCACTTCTTGCACGTCTGCGTTAGCAATAGGCGTGGCTGCGAGTGAACAAACAGCCGACACAGCTATTGCAAGCTTTATCCGTGAAAAGTTGAATTGGCCAAGGTTGAACCGCTTAGACAATGTATCTGAAAGTGAACGTGGAAATACCATGTTTTATAACCTGATTTTAAATTTCGATGACATCTGTTTATTACCATTGTGGCTTGTGTTGTTAGGACTGCATGAACGTTGTAGCTCAGACACAATGACCCGCTAGTAATGGTAAGTATTTAAAACTAACGCTTGGTTCGTATTAGAGCAAGCGTTCTGTGTTAAATAAGGTGACTGTGACTAAACCTTAATCACTTGTTTGCATTTGGTTGCAACACTTCTACGTTACAATATGCTATCACTGTATTTTATAGAGAAACGTATGGAACTGGAATTATTGCAATTTTTGGGGGGCATTGCGGTTGGCTTGATCTTAGGCGTGGTCGCAATGTTGGTATTTAATAAAGTCAAAACGGGCTCAGCATCGCCAGCGGGAGTCAAACAAGAATTTGAAGACTATAAAAATGAGGTTGAAGCACATTTTGAAGCAACGTCAAAAAAATTCCAAAATATGACCGAGCAGTATCAAGATCTATATCAGCATCTGTCAGTGGGCGCGACATCATTGTGCAGGCCTGATAGTGTTGCAGCAGCGCTGGTGGATGGTAGCGGCCCGGCTTCAAAGCCAGCACAGCTAGAGTCCAAAGAGGTTGATGCTCGTGATGATGAAGCCAATCAGTCTGAAATGGATCATTCTTCATTAAAGGCCGAACAAAGTTCGAAAGAAACCGAAGGCAAGGCTGATGGTGATCAAGTATCCGAAACTGGCCATGATAATGAGAAAGAGATTGGCAGTGATGGCGCAGCCGAACAAGATAAGCGTCCTTAGACAATCTCAGTTCATTGATTTTGTTTTTGGCGGAGTTTTTGCACTGGTCTAATTAAGACGTTTGCCCTGAATTACTCCAGATTGAGTTCTTGGGGCTTTATAGTCAGCAGGATAACTCGCAAGCCACTGTTGGTGGTTTTATGGAATGAACCGAACCCGCCTTTCTGTTATTCTGCGTGTTGCTCAAACTTTGTAAGCAACACGCAGATGAAACTCAAAACAGTCTTATCAAAGCCAAGGTTCATTGTTATTGGCGTAATAATCTTGTTGTCCCTGTTGTGTTGGCTGGCTTTTAGCGTTCTGCGTGCTTATTCGTATCAAAAAATTGAACCCTACGAAGTCTCTGTGCAGATCACAGGCGTGCCAAACAGCACGGTTTTTCTATCCTATGACTACGGTTATGGAATTGCTGATCAACATATAAGACGTTTGCAATTAGACGAGCCACTTGAACATTTCACACTATCAGTCAGTGCTTGGAAAGCCGTGCATGCTCTTTACTTTATTGCCCCTAAGGACGCACCTTACAGACTAAACGCACTCAATATTACGAAGAACGGGGTCAAATTCGATGTCCCTATTCCCAGTGATGGCCCAACCTTAGAAGGTACAAACTGGTTGTACCGTCTACCTCTCACCGATTTCGAGTATTAAACATGACGGTGATCAGCACACCCAACTCATCAGCCGGCTGCGTTTGGCTAACGCAGGAAAACTTTTTTCGCCTAGTTATCTTCGCTATTTTGTTGCGGATTATTCTGTTGCCGTTTTTCGGGCACGTGGATGTGCTTTCTGAGGCCCGCCGAATTTTCTTTTGGGACCAACAAGGCATTTACTTTGATGACATTAGCCGAAATGCGACATCAATATTTCAGCTGATGTTTTATAAAGTGTTGTCGGTTTTTATAGTCGATGAAAGTACGCTGTTTTTGCATGAAAATATGCGTAGTTCCACGGCCACTCCGATAGAGTACTTTGAGTTCGTTAGTAATGACTCTATTTTTAGGGTGTTGTTCATTATTAAACTTCCTTTCTTTGTTGCCGACCTAGTGACCGCTTGGTGCGTATATCAATATTGTGGAAAAAACCATGGCGCACGTCGAGCGACGGTTTTGTGGCTTTATAACCCGTTGATGCTGTTCGCTGTCTATATATTCGGGCGCTTTGAGTCCATACCGGTGATGTTTTGCGCTTTGTCTTTATTGGCTTTACAACGAGAACGTTTTGTCTTGGCGGCGGTGGCGATTGGTCTAAGTATCAATTCGAGAGAACTGTTCATCTTTTTAGGGCCCGTGTTTGTCGCGATGATGTTTTCCCGAGGTGCGGCACAGCACTCTTTGGTTTCTAGATTGGTGGCTTGTGCGATTGTTATTTTTGCAGTGGCGATATCGGTGCAGCTTGTGTCGCTTACCGGCAGCTCGCTTGACTCTTTTGGTCGTGAAGTGACTTCGATTGCTGCCGAAGGCAGGGTCGACAATTTATTTCGATTTATTGTTGGCTCTTTTTTGATGTTTCCCATGATCTATTTTGTGGTTTTACTATATACATGGAATAACGACGCTCCTATTAAAAACCAAGCACCGTTAATGTTTTCATTAGTAATGGTGAGTTTCTTCGTTTTCTCTTCTCACACGGCGCACTACGTTTCTTGGGTTGCGCTTTTCCCCTGTCTTTACTTTGCTCGCAACCCGTTGTTGCTTAAACCCATGTTGACGCTCTTTGTTAGTTGGTTTATGTACAACTTATCCATCACCGACCTGGGCGTTTTCACTGCCTTTTTAGCATCGCCGTTATCCATGCACTTTGCAGGCTTTCCGAATTTTCCGCAAATGTATCAAGCACTAGGGCTGAGTCAATCGCTTGACCTGTTGACCTTTGGTCGAATTTGGGGCACGTTTTTTCGCGCGGCGTTGATCTATCTGGCGGTTCAAATGAGCTTGATGTATTGGAAAGAGATTCGCTCTATTAACTCCGGAGCGCGAACATGATCAGGTTGTTAATCGTATTGTCTTGCTGTTTGTATTCGATACTGGCTATGGGCGATGCGAGTCGTGAATTGACTGTTAGTAATAGGCCAGGTGCATTTGGCCCAGAGCTGAAGGGTTTGAAGCTTAAAGAGTTGAAATTCGACGAAGCGGGCTTTTTAAAAAACACCTCAACGGATGGTTTTTTTACACTGCAAGGTTTTGATCTTCCGAGGGGGCAAGCCTGCAATTTGTTATTGGACTTGGAGTTTGCTCAGCCTTTGTTTCGCCCAGCCATGTTTGAGATTTTTTGGTCAACCTCTTCAGGTGCCTTCGCTGAGTCACAAAAAGCACGTTTTCTCGTAAACCATCAACAGACGATAGAGCCAACGCGTTTTATTTTGCCTTTATGTAAGATGTATCGCTTTAGTGGAAACTTGAATAGCCCCAATTTACAAAGAAACATTACGGGGTTTCGTTTTGACTTCCCTGTTAACCGAACGGTGTCGCTAAAGATATCTCGATTTAGCCCGCTCAGTGCCACAGAACTTGAGTCAGCGTTAACAGAAACAGTTAACACAACGGTATTCTTAGAGCCTTATGAAAAGATTCCTGGCAGGGGGTTTACGTCCATCGATGTCGTTATGGCAAAAGTATTTTTTGCTTTAGAAGATGGGCTTAGCCGCTTGGCGGGTGATCGTTGGTTCTTGCTTTTCTGGCTCACGATGATTCTTATTTGTTTGCTCTTGCTGGTTCGGAGCTTTGTGTCGGTTACTAATAAGAGTGAGTGATGTGGCTATTTAGTGGTCATAGGTCAATGTCTGCTTAGATCGTTGGGATTACAAAATACGGGTCCTTGGCGTTGGGCTTAGTTTTAGCTTTTAACACGCCATCGATAATTTTTGACTCGGCTAATTGATCTCCTGGCTGCAGGGAACCTAGAGCAACGTCCTTTTGTTCGCCATTATGGCACACACTTATCCGATTTATTTTAAGGCTGAGTTCGTGATTTGATGGGTCAAATCGTATGGCGCTGATGTCATTATCAGGAAGCTGAAAGCGCACTGTTTGAGTTTGATTGGCCAGTTGGTAGTGAGATTCAATTGAATCTTGTTCGCAAAATGAGTTTCCTATGTCGTAGTAGACTTTTGCCACACAGGCTGAATTAGCCACCATTTCCACATCAAAGTAAGTTCCTTTGAGCCGGCTGTCTCTAAAGGCTTGCAGCTTGGCTTCCTGGCTAAGTGATGAGTCAAGCTTTTCGAGCTGCACAAAGAACTCAAACATGCCTCGTTTTGCTGGAAAGACCTTTCTAACTTTAAAATCCAGTAAGCCAAGTTCACAAATTCCGTCCAATAAATTAAAAAACGATTCTGATGTAAAAACCGAGCAATGAGAATCGATATACTTATCGTTTTGTAGGGCGTCTTTACAAACACCCAGTATAGAAGACTTTGAATTCTCTCTTACCAAAAGCGAAGGGTCGAAGTCTTGACTCCAAGCGTGCATTACATCCAGTTCAGCAAAATTAGTAAAGTGATCGTAAATCTGTTTGGTCGATGGCTTGCGTCGCTTTACCAAATAGTTCTCAACCAGATCAGACAGTGTTGTCTCATTGCGAAGATAATCAAAAGTGTATCGTTTGTCAGGAACGGCAAAGCTTGCGATGCCACCTTGTTTTAGCACAGACGAGATTTCACTTAGCCACGAAATTAAATCGGGAATATGCTCAATCACATGAGACGCAATGCAGTAATCAAATTGTTCTGTGCCGCCGGTTGCTTGCGCTAAAGATTGATCTCCCCAAACGTAGCTAATCGGCATGATGTCGTCGACATTGAGATGAGGCTCATTCGCATACCATTTTTTTAACTCTTGCGTTGTGGCTCGATCAACGTAATGCACGTTCGACTCATCGGGGCGTATCATGGGATTAACCAGCGGCCCAATTTCGATGCCGGTTGAAGTGGCAAGATCAATTCCATTGGTTAAACTTTTTCGATGATAAGTAAAAGGCATGTTCTAATTCGGACGATATATTTACAGCAATTATAGGCGCCTGCCGATACTAAAGCACTAGCCGTTGCTTCATAAGGTTGACGATCGATTTGTTAGCGATTTCAGTGGATTCTTTAAAGAGAGCCAGTGTTGATCGGCGCGGCTTGCGTTAAGGTGCGATTGAGTTCAATGGCAAATTCGGCGATACCGTCTAATAACATTTGAATTGCGATGGCGATCAATATCATGCCCATTAAGCGTTCAATCGCAATTAACCCCCGATTACGCAACACTTTGGCCAATGGCCCCGCCATTAGCAATATCGCGCCAGTAATAGCCCAGGCCGCAAACAAGGCCATAAGCCAATCTGGCCAGCGGTCCGGTTCTCCGTTGATGATTAGTAACAAAGTGGCTAATGCCGATGGGCCCGCTACATAAGGAATCGCTAACGGAACGATGAAAGGCTCTTCTTCGTTTTTTGACGTTCCATCATCTCCTTGTGGAAAGATCATTTTAAGTGCAATCAAGAATAAGATCACACCACCAGTGGCGGTTAACGCCGGTTCTGAAATATGCAGCGCGGATAAAAAGGCTTGGCCTGAAAACAGGAAAACCACCATCACCAGTAGCGCAATCAGTAACTCCCTGAAAATGACTTTAGTGCGCCTTTGTGAGGGCACATTTTTCAGAGCAGTAAGATACAAAGGGATATTCCCCAATGGGTCCATCACTAAAAAGAGAAGTAGCGCGGCTGAGAAAATGGTCATCTTATAAATGCCTCTTTTGTCTTATTTCTGCGAATCTGATCAATTAAAAAGGAGGTTCCGAAGAACCTCCTTTAAATGGCTTTTAGCAGTCATCGTATCAACGGTCGATAATGCTAACTATTCTAAGCTTACCAACCGCATTGTCGATCTTTGTTTTGCTCTTTCAGCCACGCGTTCAGCGGCGCAAAGTAATCGATAATCGCACTGGCGTCCATTTGGCGCTGCCCTGTTAAGGCCTCCATTGCATCAGGCCATGGTTTACTTTGACCTAGCGCTAACATGTCGCCAAGTGCTTTACCAGCGTCTGCATTGCCATAAATGGAACACTCATGAAGTGGGCCTTCAACGCCGGCTTTTTCGCACAGAGATTTATGAAATTGAAACTGCATAATGAACGACAAAAAGTAGCGGGTATAAGGCGTATTACCAGGAATATGGTACTTGGCCCCTGCATCAAAATGCTTTTCAGTGCGCTCAACAGGAGCTTGAATACCTTGATACTCTGTGCGTAAGTCCCACCAACCTTTGTTGTAGTCTTGTGGTGCTATTTCTCCTGAGAATACCTTCCAACGCCACTCGTCGATCATTTTTCCAAACGGCAAGAAGGCAATCTTTTCGAGTGCCAATTTCATTTGCTTATTCAAAGTGGCTTCAGGGCTTTCGACAACTTCTTCTATTAGGCCTTTCTCTTTTAAATAACCAGGTGTCATTGATAGCACAATGGTATCGCCAATGGCCTCATGAAAACCATCGTGGGCACCGCCTTTGAACACCGGTTGTTGGTGTTTGTACATCAAATAGTAATAGATATGACCTAACTCGTGGTGCAAAGTACTTAAGTGTTCTTCGGTAATTTCCACGCATTGCTTAATCCGTGGGTCGTTGCCGTTGTCCAGATCCCAAGCACTCGCATGACAAACCACGTTGCGGTCAGCCGGTTTTTTAATCAACGAATTTTCATAGAAACTGTCGGGCAATTCCGGCAAGCCCAGTGAGGTAAAAAACCCTTCAGCTGTTTCCACCATGCGTTTCTCATCATAACCTTGCTCTTTTAATGCCGCCGTTACGTCAAGCGATGCCACGCCTTTATGCGGCTCCATTAATGGGTAGAGGTTGTCCCACGTTTGTGACCACATATTGCCAAGCAAGTGCGCCGGTATGGGTTGATCAAGTGGTACTTTATTTTCACCATATTGCTCGCTTAGCTTGGCTCTGACATGGCATTGAAGTTCGCTGTAGAACGGTTTTACTTGATTCCACAAGCGGCTGGCTTCTTCGGTAAATTCCTCTGATGTCATGTCGTAATTGGACTTCCACGCGTCGGCCAGGTCGTTAAAGCCAGAGTCTTTAGCGCCTTGATTACCCAGTTCGACAAATCGTTGATACGTCTTACGATAAGCCGGAGAGACCGTGCGCCAACCCTGCCACACATCAAGTAACTCGTCGTAGTCGCGCGACTTGGCCAGCACCGCTTCAAGCTCTTGAAGTTCTCGGCACTGCCCAGCTGCATTACAATACTTACCCGAGCCGTACTGACCTTCCATGTCCGTCAGTATTTGCGCTAATTCGGCTTGCAACTTTGGATCAGTTGGGGCCGGTGCGGCTGATCCACGCAGCATTAACTCTATTGCGCGAGCAGTTACTGGGTCAGTTTTAGCGTCTTTGAATTGCTTTGCTTGTTCGACCACAGACGCCTCAAATGCCAGGCCGCGTTCGCCCGCTTTAGCAGCTAAAACGGCAGTATCTTTGGTGATAAAGTTTGATCGAACCCAATACGCTGCTTCCAACTCTTTAGCAAGTTCCAACGATTCTTGTTGAATGCGCGCCACAAATTCTTTGGCGGTTTCTTTTTTCTCGGCCATCGCCGACGGTGCAACTAGGCCTGCTAGACTCACTGCAATGATAAGATTTTTTAACATGACTGTCTCCTTATGACTCGTTTGCTTTTGAATCGACCACTTCTTTCTCCCAGCCTTTACTGAACATGCCTATTAGTAAGACGACGGCACCAGTGCCGATGGCGATGATGGCGATTTGTTGATAAAGGTTTGGTAAGTCAGCGACGTTATTTGGATCATACCCGCCAGCTAATTGGCTGGCGATGATATTGCCCATTGAGTAGGTTAAGACAAACACCCCCATCATTTGTCCAATATAGCGTTTGGGTGCCAACTTACTTACCGCACTAAGGGCAATTGGGCTCAACCACAGTTCGCCAACGGTGTGTAAAAAGTACGTCAAAATAAGAAAATACGCCGCCGCACTGGTTCCATTGGCAGCCACTTTCGCAGCCATAACCATGACGATGAAGCCGCTGCCCATAATCATTAAACCGATAGCGCATTTAAGACCGTATCCCGGGGTTACCCAACTCTGCCCTAAACGAATCCAGAATGCAGCAAAAAGTGGTGTTAATAAAATGATGAAAAACGGGTTAGCGTTTTGAAACCAAGTAATCGGAATTTCAATGCCAAACATACTTCTGTCTGTAAAATCACGTGTAAATAGACTTAAAGATGAGCCAGCCTGCTCAAAGCCTAGCCAAAAGCAGGTGGACGCTATGCATACTAAGAATAGTGCGGCCATGCCTTTTTTCTCAACGTTTGACAAATCGCCCATAAAGAAAATATAAGCAAAGCTGATGAAAAAGATCAGCATAAAAGCCTTTTGCGCATAGTCGCGTACTTCCTCGGCATTGAAGCTTAATGAACCGCTGATCATTGCAAAGGTAACGCTTGCTAACACGACTAGAAACGCAGCAATCACCGCGTACGTATAGCTTATTCCTTTGGGTGAAAGTTGTTGAGTAGGTAGCTCGCCCTCACCTTGTAAATTTTCTTTGGTAAGTTGGAAGTAAATTAGGCCAAATGCCATGCCCACCGCAGCTGCTCCAAAACCATAGTGCCAACCGACTTCTTCTCCAAGGTAACCGCATACCGTATAGCCGATCAACGACCCTATATTGATGCCCATATAATAGATGGCGTAGCCTGAGTCGCGGCGCTCATCATTTGACTTATACAATAACCCTACAACAGCGCCAATGTTAGGCTTAAGTAAGCCTGTGCCAAGCACAACAAGTATTAAGCCGATAAAAAAAGTACTGTCGTTGGGGATTGCCAGTACGATATGGCCTAGCATTATGATAATTCCACCATACCAAATAGCTTTCTGGCCACCAATTAAGCGATCAGCCAACCAACCCCCAGGCAACCCCATGAAATAGACAGAAGCCGTATAAATGCCATAGATCGCGGTGGCCGTTGCGGTCGTCATTGCCATGCCGCCGTCGGTAATCGCAGCGGTCATGAATATGACCAGTAGGCCGCGCATGCCGTAGTAACTCATGCGTTCCCACATTTCAGTTAGAAATAAGGTTTGCAGCCCCTTTGGGTGCCCCAAAAAGCTGGTATCCAGCGAGGTAGAGGTAGTTTGATTCATCGATTTACCTTTCTATTTTTGATTTATAACTCTGGCTCGTAGGTCTTGAAACATTGAGCTTGTCAGAACGGAGTTTGATACAAAGAAGACTCTGATTAATTCTAAATACTCTCTGTAATTTTGAGTCTTGCCTTGCAAGAACTCATGCGATATCACACACGATGCTGCCGTTTTTGTCTAATTCACCATGCTGGCAAAACAAGACCTTAACTGTGACGTCGCATAAACGTCAGAGAGTGCTTAGAATTAATCAAAGCCTCCTAAACTAAGCACAACGTTATAGAGGTTGCGCAAAACTCCTTGAAAATACCACAAATCCGTACGGTTTCGGTTGCAGTTTATTATTTGATTTGCATCAAATATAGAATTTTGTTCAGCCTTTCACGACACTTTGTATTTTGATCATTCTAGTCTCAACGCTAGAAACCAATGTTTCTGCTGTAAATTTGCTTATTTTTTCTAATCTATTTTGAGCCGCATGGGCTGGTTAAAAGTAGCGTCATTAACTGAAATGATAGAGAACTTAAAAACGGGTTTAGTCAGACGCCGAAAGGGCTATAAACACTTTTTTAGTTTCTGATTTTGCTTTTGAGCATTTAGTAATGTGGCCTCACATCAAGGACGCAAGTACCAAAACAACGCTCTTGATGAGTTTAATCTCTCAGTTTTAATATGCATCAATATTCCTTAATGAATGCTCTGCATTTAAACGTCAACGTGTACGGAAATAGAAAAACTTGCAAGGCAATGATTTTCAGTCGTGTAAGTATACGAAAGAGCCTATCCTTAAGGCAGGCTGAATTGAAAGGTTTGATCCGTCAAAAACAGACAGCGAACAACTGACGCTGGCTTTAGAAGAATTTAAATTTTTGGTTTCTGATACGTTAAATCAGGAGTTGCTTGGCCTTCCATCATCACCCGCATCCAATGTTGATGTTGAGCCAAGCGCTTTTCACGTCTGGATGTTCTGGCTTCTTCTGCACCCCGTTCTAAAATGGTTTGCAGACTTTTTTGTTTACTACCTTTGCTCATCGTATTGGGCATGATACCACCCTAATGTTTAAAACACAGTTGTCGAATAAGTGCCTACTTTTCGATACTACCCGACTCCACAAAATAATAAATTTCGTTTTTATGTTTTTAAAACGCAGATTTTTTGGCAAACGCGCTTTGTAGGTGCTAGTTCACCGCTTTTTGACTACGTCAAAGGGCATTCTTGCCGATGTATTTTATTGGTTATCGATAATTCGTTTGAGATAATCCGGTTTTAAGCTTATCGACGCTGGAGAACAAACCACCCAAAAACTTATCTTGTAGGCTCTGTTTCACTTCCATCTTCAGTTCGTAGATATCATAAAGTGCTAAATTTTCAATTAAATACTCATCACTGGTTTTCAATTCATCCACTAGAGCAAGATCAAGAGCTTGCTTTCCATACCAATGTTCGCCGGTAGAGACTTGATCAACATCTAATTTTGGACGGTTATCGGACACAAAGTCTCTGAACAAGTCATGTGTTTCTTGCAATTCCGATTTCAACTTTTCACGTTCTTTTTCACCATTTTGACCAAACATGGTGACGGTACGTTTAAATTCACCCGCTGTGTGTTGTTCAAAATCAATGCCAGCTTTGTCTAACAAGCGATTGAAATTGGGTAACTGAGCTAGCACACCAATTGAACCAATGATAGCGAACGGAGCAGCAACAATTTTATCTGCCACACACGCCATCATATAGCCACCACTTGCGGCAACTCGATCAATGCTTACAGTGAAATTCAGCCGCGCGTCTTTTATTCGCTGTAACTGTGATGCAGCCAAACCGTGTTCATGCACCATACCGCCAGAATTATCTAATTTAAGTAACACTTCGTCGTGAGGCTCTGCCACACTTAACATTGCGGTGATCTCTTCGCGCAAAGTCTCAACTTCAGTAGCGCGAATATCACCATCAAAATTAAGCACAAACAGTTTAGGTTTCGCTTTTTCTTGTACTTTAGATTTCTTATCTTGCTTGGCCTTCTTTGCTTCTTCTTTTTGCTGTTGCTTGATCGTCTTTTTATCCAGCAATACGTGCTTTACCGAGTTAGTTAATTCAGTGTGCTTCTCATTCAGGTTGGTTACTTTGAGTTTTGAAGGCTCATCTTTTTTGCGACCACTGCCAAGAATTGCCATGGCAAATGCCAACGCTATCAAACCGGTAATGACTTTAGCGATAAACAAGCCATATGAGAAAAAGAATTCAGACATTTCGCAACACAATTTTTGATTTTTGAAGCCGCGTAGTATACAGGAGCCTATGATTAATTCTAACGAGCAAGTGCATAAGTCACAGGCGAAATAGCGGTTTACTTGACATTTCACAAAGGTCAAACATATTCTTCAACTGTAATGCGCGTTAACCGCACCCACCGCTCATGCGAAACTCGACTTTGAATGTGCTAATTTAACGCTGATCACAACCACCCAACGAGGAAATTATGGCTACTGCTAAATCCAAAAAGAAGGCAAAGAAGGTCACCGTAAACAAAGCGGCTGAGACTGAAAGAAAAAAAGTGACTAAGAAAAAAGCAGCTAAAAAAGTGGCTAAGAAAACCACTAAGAAGGTGGCTAAGAAAGCAGCAAAGAAAATTACTAAGAAGACGACTAAGAAGACGACTAAGAAAGCGGCTAAAAAGGCCGTGGCTAAGGTAACTAAGAAAAAGACGGCAAAAAAAGCTTCAAAGAAAAAAGCAACTAAAAAGGTAGCTAAAAAAATCGCCAAGAAGGTAGCTAAGAAAATCACTAAGAAGGTGGCCAAGAAGAAAGCAGCGAAGAAGGTCGCCACAAAAAAGAAGGCGTCTAAGAAGGTGAGTAAAAAGGCAAGCAAGAAAGTGGCTAAGAAGGCGACTAAAAAGAAAATAACGAAAAAGGCCGCTAAGAAAGTAGCGAAAAAAGTAGGGAAGAAAAAGGCCGCAAAAAAACGCAGTAAGAAGGCGGGCTTAAGTATTCCAAGGCCATTTTAAACGCTTTGTAAAAAGCAGAAAAACTCACCATTGAGTGCTGGCCGTTCCATTAAGCCGCTGGAGTCGGCACTTATCTTGACCACGATGGCCTCAATTCTAAATCAGAGTTGAGGTTATTTTTTGGCTAAGCAAAAGTCGAATAAACCACTCGGTTGCTTGTGGCCGAGCCGTTTATGCCGGCAGACTAACGTGATGTGCCTTTGGTAGAGAAAAAGTTGGCCAAAGACTTTTCATACAGCGGATAAAATTTGTTTGAGCAGAGAGGTTTCCAACGATATCTTGCAAACTACGTCGGCTTGATAATTGCGTGACAATGAGGTTAATAAACTCTGATCTGCGATAATCAGACCGGAACGCTCGTCTGGAATGTGGTTTTTAGCAAGACGCTCGAACTCATGTCTCAATACCTATTTAAACGCTTGAGAGAGAGCCCGGTATTATGTAGCAGTTACACCTTAGATGATTTATTCAGGGTCATGTCAGCTAATTACCATTGGCGTTCCATCCAGCTAATGAGGCAAAGAGCATAATCTCTGCCTCGTATTTCTGTATTATCTGTTATGGACGAGTGATTTTATAATGATCACAAGGGTATATTTGCGTTGTTTTTGGACATGCTCCATTACTTACAAATTCTTCGTTTAACATTGTTCCATAACCAGTCCACCAGTCATCATTTATAACTCCCGTTGATTGAGATCTAACACATTGAGTTATACCGTTTCGAATCACAGTCGTAGTACCCTTGTCGCTTGACCATTGACCACCTGAAATAAAAACATCGGAACCATTGGTGTTAACGGTATTATTTGTGTACCAATTTGCATGACTAGAGTAACCGCTTTGGCCGACTGGTTGTGGCGCCCCCTCGTAAATAATATTATCTGCTTTAATGACGTTGTTATTCGTGATCGAATTACAACGCGAGTGTGCTGAATTTGGAATGCCTCCGTATTCTATTTCCTTGGTGATTACGGCAAAAACTTTGGAGTGTTGAGAGCATGTTGAAATTGTATTGTTCGCGATGTGCGCTAATTCAGTATTAAAGAGTCTGAATAGCGCGCCAGGATGAACTGGGCTGCAGCTTTCACCCTTCTTAAACGCATCAATGATGGTGTTATGGTGAATGTAATGACTTGGCCTGTAATGTCCAGACCCATCGTTTTTCTGATGTGCTTTCCCCCATTGTGAAACAAAAAATAACCCTCTTACATTTCTAGAGGTGTTTCCGAAAGCAACTATTTCCCTACCAGGGTATGCGTTGAAAGGGGTGTTTCCTTCGGGGCCAACTGTAGAGGCACCGATGTCCGCAGTATTATATTGAAATGTGTTCCAGCGAACTAAGGCTTTTTTAAACCCTCTTTTAATAACAACTGCAGAATTAATATTGTTAAATTCATTATTTTGAATATTAATTTCTTCCGAAATTTCCACGCCATTTACTTCTTTGCCACTTACGTATACCCCTGCATCCAAATACCCAGAGATCTTATTAAAACGTATAGTGATAAATTTGCCGGCACCCTCAATTGCAGTGTCACCTGCTCGGTTCAGTTCATTCGAATAATCCGTACCCGAAGAACCTATGATATTAAGTCCTTGGACAGTATTTGACGCAAAATTACCTACTCTAAAAGCACCAATATTAGAGAATATTCCGCTATTGCCTGCTTCTGATGTATCTATAGTTCCTCCCAGCACACTATTTTGGTAGTGGCAGTCACCCGCTCCTGAAAAACAAATGCTACCATTAGAATATGAGTTAGAGTAAGCATGAGTTATTGAAAAAATTGGCCCATCTACCAACCTCTCACTAGCCTTGATCACAGTCCCACTAGGGATATCAATATGAATATTTCTATTACTAGTTTCTGGCTCTAAATGTCTTACCGTTTTACCTACATAGTAGGTACCCGCTGGGAACTTTATTAAGACATCACCCGTATTGTCGGTAATCGCTTCTAATATTTTGTCCGCATTAATAATATCAGCATTAACTACACCAGGTTGTAAATCGTGATTGATGAGTCCAGTAATTTCAACAACAGCGGCCTGAGAATTGGAGATATGAAATAGAAAAAATAAAGCTATTGAAGTTGAAAATATTTTAGTCATTAGTCGCTCCATGAACGTCATGTTGAAATAAGTTGGTTGGAAAACTCAGCTGCTTATTGTCATAAACGCTGTCTTTTAAGTGGCTGTATGAGATTTTTAGACATTATCCAATCTCTCTACAAAATGACTCTTTTGTAGAATGTTGTGTTTGAGCATTTGCATAGGTGCTGGCACCTTTGGTGCTTTCTTCTTGATAAAAAATCACCGTATTGTTGAAAGTCCGGAACGATCATTATGAGTATGATTCTGCCTTTTTGAAAAGTAAAGCCTAATTGTCAGGCTTCATCTAACCTCAGTTTTTGTAGCGCCAGATCGAGTTCAAGCTTATGCATTTGATGTAATGACTTGTGGTGAAGGTATTTAATCAAATGGTATGAGAAATCAGGCGTTTTCTTTTTCAGTTAACGAAACAGAAGTGTGTCTGTGTAACTCTTGTGCAGCCTTTTTCGTTGACGCTCTATTTCGTGAGCTGCTTATGGCAAATCCAGATCACAGCTACATTGGGTTGCCCCCATGGCGTCGACGCTCTCGGTCACATTACACAGTTGTGCGTTTTGTGCTTCGGCTTCGACTTCGCATGCGATTTGGCAGGAGGCTGAGCCTGACGGGTTTCCAGCTAAGGGGCCTCCAATGGTTGCGTCTGTCATGCACATGTTGCTGGTTTGAGCGTGTGCTGGTAGCACAACGGCATTCACCAACGGTTTTTTCCACTTCGATGGCAGTGTTAACGTGGCAACTGTTCCAACTCCAAACGCGGCTAATAGCTTTCGTCGGCTTGTGTGTTTTTGATTCTCTTGGTTCATAGGAGCGCCTTGGTTATTAAGAATTGTCTTTTTAAAAGATTCCATGATTGTGTGTTTTTGTCATCAAGTAATTGAAGGCCCATCAAGCAGCAATGGAAATAGTATGTTGGGCACAATGGTTCTCATCCGTCTTAGGTCGACCGAATCTGGAACACCGTTACCGTTTTCGTCGGCGTCGGCAACATTCGGGTTTGTACCGAAATTAAACTCTTCCAAATTAGTAAAACCATCGCCATCAGGGTCTGCTTGTTGATCGAACGAATTAAGTGGGTCTAGGCCGTTCGCTATTTCGTACTCGTCGGGCAGACCATCTCCGTCGTCATCAAAGTCACACGCATTACCTTGACCGTCTTGATCAAGGTCAGCCTGATCGGCATTGGCATCGTTAGGGCAATTGTCTGTACGGTTAATAACGCCATCGTTATCGGCGTCGTCATCGACAATTAAGGTGGCTGTGGCTGTGCCACTGTTGCCTGAGCTTGAAGTTAAGTCGCCAGTAAGGTTCACGTAGGTGCCGCCAAATGCAGCAACGGTGTCTACGCTGATCGAACATGTTGTGCTTGCAGTCACGGTGCCGCCCGTCAGGGTAATCGTATCGGTGCCATTAATTGCCGTTAACAGGCCGCCGCATGTGTTGACTGGGTTTGATGGCGAGGCTAGTAGTAGCCCCATCGGGAAGGTGTCAATGAAAGCAAGGTCGCTCGCATCCACTGGGCTGACCGAGTTATTTATGGTGAATGTCAGTCGTGATATTTCATCAGTTTGGACTTCATTTGGTGTGAAGGCTTTACTGAATATGGGTGCCATTGGTGTGATGGTCAGCGTATCAGTCGCCGGTGGTGCCACACTAACCAGCCCAGATTGCAGTGAACTGGTTGTATTGATGAAGTCGCCGGGCAATGCGGTGTCAGGCACGGATAAATTCACTGTGAAAGTACATGCCTCACCGGCTAATAAGCTGCCGTTCGTCAGAAAGAGCTGGTTGGAGGCTGTTCTCCCATTCGCCCTAGGCAAATCATTTAAACTTTGATTGGAGCTTGGTGGCAATGGTGGGGCAAACCCAACAGTGAATGACGAGCCAGTTCCACAGACATCGTTTAGTGGTAAGTTGGTTGGGCTGAGCCCCGATACAACGGCGTTAATATTATCGCTGAGGTTTAAGTTGGGTAAATCCAGTGTTGAGCTGTCGTTGGTAATAGTGAAGGTTAAATCAACGGAGCCTCCTGCGCGAATTGGTGAAGCATCGTCAAACTGTTTACTGACGGTGGCACCCAACACAGTAAGATTAGCGCTGGCGGTGCCGCTGTTTCCGGCCGATGAGGTGAGGTCTTCTGTTGTATTGGTAAATTCACCGGTTATCGGTGAAGTGACATTCACTGAAACAGTGCAGTTAGACGCGGCGGTTACCGAGCCTGCGGCATAGCTAATTGATGTGCCACCGTCTGAAGCTGTTACATTGCCGCCAGTGCAGCTTGTGCTTGCATTACTTGGTGTCGCAATTTCAACCCCTTGCGGTAAATTATCGGTAAAGTTGAGTGCGGATGCGTCCACGGTGCTGGCGGTATTATTGATAGTGAATGTGAGTACCGAAATGCCGTCTGAACCAATGAGTGTTGGAGCAAATGCTTTACTAAAGATAGGTAACGGCGGTGAGATCGTTAGGTCGGCGCTGGCTGGTGCCGCGGCGACAAGCCCGTTTTCGTTTATGTCACTGGTTGTGCTAGTGAAATTACCGGCGACTGCGGTGTCTGGAACGCTCAAATCAACGCTAAACGTACAGCTGGTGCCGACCGGCAGCGAGCCATTAACTAAGGTAATCGTTGAGCTGCCTATGAGAGATGAGCCCGAGCCACACACATCCGCTCTTGGTGAGCCTGTGACCACTAAGTCGGGTATCACGGCTTCGAAGTCATCAGTGAAAGAGAAGCGTGTTAATGGCTCTGTGCCATTATTGCTGATAGTGAATTCCAGTGTGGTTGAGTCGCCCGGACGAACAACGCCGGTGCCGAACGCTTTAGCAAAGTCGATATCAAAGGCCACCACTGTGAGATCATCGCTTGCGGCTAGGCCACCTACATCCAGACCGCTTATAAGGCCACTGATTACGCTGGTTTGACTTGCATAGGTATCCGCGGGTGTCGCAACTGGAATGTCCACATTGGCAATGATTGTGCATGTGATGCCAGGCCCCAAGGTCAGGTTAGATACGTTAAAAGTAGCAGAATTTAAACCCGTGATAATCGCACCATTGTTTTCGCAGCTTGATGGCATCTCTACGCTGGTGACCTGTAAGCCTGATATAACAGAGTCAATATTATCGGTAAATTCAATATCGGTTGCACTGCGTGTCGGGTCAAGGTTGCTGATGGTGTAACGCGTTGTCGCGGTGCCGCCGGCAACAACAGGGTCATTGGTGAATTCTTTAGTGATGGAAATGAGCTGTGAATTCACCATCAGTGAATCGATTGCGGGGTTCACCGCAATAGCGCCGCCTTGATTCGCGGATAAATTGCTGCTGATGCTCCCAAATAAGCCGTCGGAAGCATTAAGTGGTACGTTTAACTCGACCTCAATGGTACACGACTCGCCACTTAAAACATCGCCGCCAACGTAGACTAAATTAGTTGTGCCAGATAGGGCGCCACCGCAGGTATTGCTTACGGTTAAGCCACTAGTAATAGCGCTTAAACCTGCAAGGGCACCATTTAAGTTGTCAGTAAAAGACGTGATAACGGCATCATCAGTCGGGCTGATATTGTCCATCGTATACCTTAATATCGTCATCTCGCCGGGTATCACCGGGTTGGTTAAGAATTCTTTGGTGAACGATAGCCCGGTCACCACTAAGTCGGCCGAAGCCGCAGGTGATGTTACCGTGAGCGCGCCATTGGTTGCAGCAACATTACTGGTTGTGCTGGTGTAAGTGTCGGGTGCTGTGTTAGACGGCACAGTCACAGGCACGCTGAACGTGCAACTTTCGCCAGCGGCGAGCGTGGCGCCAGAGAATGTGAGCAATGTGTCGCCCGCACTCGCGCTGAGTGTGCCGGTTCCCGCAGCCGGGCCTTCACCATCAGGGTCACAGGCGCCGGCGAGTGGCAAACCGGTGGCGGTTGCTCCAGCTAAAACGGTGGCAAGGTCATCAGTAAAAGTGATGGCCGTGGCATCGGCCGTGGCGCTGCCGGAATAGTTTAATGTGAATTCAAGGTTAGCGGTGGTGCCTGGAGCGGTGGGGCTGTTGGTGAATATCTTAGCCAAAACGGGGGCAGAGACCACAGTGAAAGTATCACTGGCAGGGGCGCCGGATCGGGTTACTCCGTCAATGGTCGCCATTATTGGCCCTGTCGTCGTGTTGAAAACACCAGCCCCTACATCGGCGGGAATAGTCACCGTGACATCAAATGTGCAACTGTCCCCAGGCGTGCCCGCTGCCGCTAAACTACCGCCCGACAGTTGAAGCGCTTGGGGTGTAAACCCCCCTCCAATGAGGTTCAATGAAGAACCCGCCCCACAAGGAGGGTTGGGTGTGGGTGGTAGGGCGATTGTTGCGGGGTCTGGCAGAAAACCCAGCCCATTCGATGAGTCGGTTACTTGATCTGAGAATCCAACATCTGTGGCGCCCGATGTTGAGCTGGTATTACTCACGGTATAGCGTATTACGAGATCGCTTCCGGCATTAACTACGGGGTTTGGCGCTAAGGTTTCGGCTTCTAAGAATTCAACCGTTATCATGGGAACCGGTTCGATATTCAGAGTGTCTGACGCGGCTCCACCCACCACTGGCAAGCCCCCCACATTTGCGGCGATGGTGCTAGTCGTGTTGGAAAAAATACCCGGTGTTGCGCCAGCAGGCACACTCAAACCAACACGAATTGAGCAAGAACCCTGAGCGGCGATTGTGCCGCCGCTGAGTCCAATATTCGTTGTGCCCACACCAGTGACACTGCCACCGCAGTTGTTCGACATTAATGAGCTAAAAGTTAGGCCGCTCAGCGAGGGGGTAATCGATGTTAGATCATTGCTAAACGCCACCGCAGTCGCTTCGTCGTTACGGCTAAAATTGCTTAAGGTAAACTCAAGCTCAGCGACGCCACCGGGCACCACTGGATCGTTTACAAAAGATTGCTGTAAGGCAAGATCGTCACGCGTAATAGTAAGTGCGGCACTGGCTCGCCCGCCAGAGCTTGTAAAAAATGGCGACGTTGTGAACTGGGCCTGTAAGTTGCCCGTAACATTAGTGAGTTGCCCAATACCTGTGCTTGTTACGTCGACTTGCACTGTGCAAGTCGCGCCTGCGGCTAATACTTCAAGGCCAAATGCACCGTTGGCATCTAATACCACCGTATTGGAGCCTGGAACGGCCGTTAATGTGGCCTGTAACATTGGATCCGAATTCTGACAGTTGGTTGACGCATTCGATGGGTTGGCAACCTCCATGCCGAGAGGAAAGTTGTCGGTAAAATCGATGCCAGTAACTTGGGCGGTACTAAGCGAGTTATCAATGGTGAACGTTAGCGTGCTGCGACCACCAAAAAGGATCGACGAAGGTGAAAAGCGTTTGGAAAACCCTGGTATGACCGTATTGACCTCCAAGTCTATTGGGCTGCTGTCGCTAGAGCCTGCGCTAGACATTAGAGTTGTCATGGGCACTGTGTGGTTGCCAGGTGTATTGGCCGTTACGTCTACCGAAATGGTGCAGGACTGAGACGCCCCAATCCGATAGTCGCTTAAACTAATGGTGTTGCTACCGGCGGCGGCCGTGATTGTGCCGCTGGCACCGGCGTCGCAGTTGGTTTCTATATTTGCTGGCGATGCGATTTGCATGGGGCCAGGTAAACTCGGTAATGTATTGGTGAATGACAACCCAGTAATTGGTGACACTGAACCGTTGTCTATGGTGTAAGTCAGTGTGGTGACACTGCCTGGGCCGATTACGTTGGGTGATAGGCTTTTGGAAAAATTGGCTTGAGCGAACGCGGATTCGGCCGCCAACAGCGATACTAACAGCAGCGATATTTTTACAACGGCCTTTGAAAACGATCTAGCCCATGAAAAATGAGTGGCGAAGAGTATGGTGGCTGATTGGTTTTTATTCATTTTTTGTATCGCTGATTAGTTGGAGCTTGTTTTTTGGGCGACGTGCTGGGCTCTTGTTCAACACATTTAACGTTGCAGCAGCCACAGTCGCGCAGCGCAATCGTGCTGCTTAAGTCGTGACTATAGTGGCAAGCCAAAGTATCAAACCGTTAACCCAGATTAAGTTAAGTATGGTATAGCCTTGCGCGCACCATATTCCGAGGCTTGGCCTAACACCATACGCGAATTGGACTAGTCGCGCGTTGCTCTCGGTCATTGCAATTGAGTGTTTACCCTAATGCACTCAATTTGTTAACTTATGTTAACTCTACACCATGTTTGTGACAAAGGAAAATAGCTAAGCAGTCTAAATAAGCCTTTTACCGCATTCTCATGCTTGTTTTAGTATTTTTAGTGGGCTTACTGTGTATTTAGTTATGGCCTAACGCTTTGACCCTTAAGAAACCTAAGGCAGCATTAAAAGGCGCGTATATTGATTACTTCCGGCGCTAGACAAATTTCGTCAGAGCAGGCCTGAATTCTTAACTCCGCGGCGGCCATTTTGCAATCTTTGCTGCTTTGATCGCTGGTAGTTGTGGCCTTTAAGCGTGTGGTCTTTTCATAAACCAACAGTTCGTCTTCTTGAAAGCCCAGCGACACGCGTTGGCCATTTGGGTAGTTGGTTGAGCTTATTGAACACGAATCCGTATTTTCTAACGTGGCGGCCGTCAGTGTGGTGGGAATCAAATAGTCGCTCAGGACTTTGGCGGCGTTCACGTGCCAACCGTCAGCAATAGTCAGGTCAACGGCAAATGTGTCGGCTTCGAGGTGCATGGTTTGGATGGATATTTTGCCTTTGGCAGCGTACTGCTTGGCACTTAAGTCGCCATTATTAAGTGTGTTGGCGGCCAGTAACATGCCGCTCAGCGTTTCGGGGTTGGCCAGCAGTTGTTTGGAAAATGCGGCGATGGTCGCATTGGCTTTGTGTTTGAAGTCTAAGGTGCCAGTGCGGGCCAGCAACCGAGCTAATGCTCTCGCCGACACTGAGTTGCCCGAGTAGGTGGCGTCGTCACGCGCGGTAACCAGCCTCATTGTTGGTGCATTGGTCTGGCTAGCGTCCGCAATGTTGAAACCACCGGTTTGGGCATCGTGAAAGCGCTCAATCATCTGCGTTGATATTTCAGTCGCGCGGTTAAGCCACTTTTTATTGGCAGTAGCGTCGTAGGCATCAATCATGGCGTTTGTAAGGTATGCGTAATCTTCCAGTGCACCCGCCACACGTAGTTTGGCGCTGGGGATAGTCCGCGCCAAGCCTTGTTTACTGTTGTACGATTCGAGCCAAATTCGTTCGGCAGCCTTTAACGCTGACGTGCGGTAGCGCTCGTCCCCTACTATTTGGTGGCCAACCAGTAGTGCGCTGATGACCATTGCGTTCCAAGATGTGATGATTTTGGTATCAATGTGGGGCTGCTTGCGTTGCGCTCTTGTGGCCGAGAGCTTTTTGAGAATCAGCGCGACTTGTTTGCTCTGTTCTGATTGCTGTTCCGAACTGCTGGTGTCGTAGAGCTGGTTTTGTAAAACATTATGGCCATTGAAATTGCCGATCAAGCTTACGCCCAATAGTTGCTCAGCTAACTGTAATTGTTCAGAACTCAGCAATGATTCAAGTTCTTGGTGAGCCCAGATGTAGTAGGCTCCTTCGCTTTTATCGCCATTGGCTTGTTCGCTTTCGGCATCCATGGCCGAGTAAAAGCCGCCGTCGGGCGACTGCATGGTGCGAAGAAGAAAATCAAAGGTTTTTTGCCCCACCTCTTTTAGAGCTGGGTTGCCGTCGAGTTGATAAGCTTGAAAATAGGCTTGACCCATTTGTGCTTGGTTGTAGAGCATTTTTTCAAAATGCGGTACAACCCACCCCGAGTCAACGGTGTAGCGGTGAAACCCACCATCAACCTGGTCATGAATGCCAGCGGCCGCCAATTTTAATAGGCGCTCACTGACCGTTTTAATGGTCGATGAGGATAAGTCGCGGCGAGCTTGATCGAGTAAAAACAGCATTTCGGGTTCACGCGGAAAACCTGCTTTCGAGTCGCGAACACGGTTTTTCCGGTTGTTACTGCTGGTATTGGTCGAGTTCGTCAGCTCGTTGTTAACGCGCCGCGCCGCCTCGGCTATCACCACGCTGGTAATGGCCTTAGCGTCGCCAGATGATTTATTAATCGCCTCCAGCGATGTTGTCAGCCGATTGGCTTGTTCAAGTACCGCCTCTCGACGCTGCACCCACGTATCGCTGATTCTGTTCAGCAGGTTTAACAACTCGCGAGGTTGAAAATAGGTACCACCAAAAAACGCTTGGCCATCGGGGGTAAGCACCGCCGTGAGTGGCCACCCCGCTTTGCCGCTTAGCATTTGCACAGACGTTAAATACAATTCGTCCACACTTGGGTGTTCTTCGCGATCAACCTTGATGGGGATGAAATGTTCGTTGAGGTAGTTGGCGACCTCAATGCTTTCAAAGCTTTCTCTGGCCATGACATGGCACCAATGGCAGGTAGAGTAGCCAATCGAAAGAAAAATAGGCTTATTCAACTCTTTTGCCTTTGCGAACGCGGCATCGCCCCAACCCCACCACTGAACTGGGTTATTTGCATGCTGTAGTAAATAAAGCGAATCTTGTTTGATTAATCGATTCACAAACAATGGTTCGCCCTGATCGTTCAGGTGTTTGGTGGTAAGCGGGTAACTGTCTTTCTTGCTTTGAAAAATGCTCTCTAGGCTTTGGCTGTCAACACCACAGGCGGATGTCAATAAGCAAGCCAAAGCGGCGATCACGCAAGATTGTATTAGTTTGGTGAGTGAAGGCATGGCGTCGGCTCGATAATTGTACGGGTTTACGATGGTGTGCCCGTGGCTCATAGAAGGCTTGAAGTAACTAAATAAGTGTTCTGAGCAAGGCTTGCACACATATTATAGACGATCATAAACCTTGCAAGTCTCTCTGGCGGTTTTTGACCACGTAAAATCCTTAGCACGTTGAAGGCTCAATTGATGCAAGTTATCTTGCAGGCCTGTATCTGACAATACCTGCTGAAGTCGATACGCCAACTCCTCAACATCCGTTGGGTCAATCAAAATCGCGCCACCACCAGCCACTTCGGCCAGCGCGCCGTTGTTCGACGTGATGCTAGGGCAACCACTTTGCATGGCTTCCAGCAATGGCAAACCAAAGCCCTCATAGAGTGATGGGTAAACAAAGGCGGCGGCACCCGCGTAGAGTTTGGGTAGCTTATACTGAGGCACATAGCCAAGTTGTTTCACTATTCCTTTGGACTGCAAGCGATCTATTCTTTGCTCGAGTTTACTGCTCTTCCAGCCTATGGTGCCCGCTAAAACCAGTGGGAAACGTTGTTTAGTTTCGGTAGTTAGAGCGTCATAAGCGTCTAATACTCGGGCGAGGTTTTTTCTGGGTTCTAAAGTCGCCACACTTAACACGTAATGCTTATGGCGTAAATCGCAAGGCTGCAATACATCGGCGCATTCATCTTGCGACATCGGTCGAAAAGAATTGTCTGCTGCAAGGTGAGTAACGTGGATGCGGTTCTCGTCAATACCGAAGTGTTCGACAAGGTCGGACTTTACCGCGTTGCTAATGGTGATCACTTTCGAGCTTACGCGAGCCAAGCTCTGGAAATACTCGTTCAAGTACCGCACGCGATGAGTGGGGTGTGTTTCTGGGCAAACCACGTTGGAAAGGTCATAAACCGTACAAACAGACGGCCTCGACTTGTTGTTCGCTGAAGGTGGCGATGCGTAGTTTAGGTCGTGGTGGATCGCGTCGTCGGCAATTAAAGGCTTGGCTAACTTGTTGAACCGCCGGTTATCGGCCGCACGATACAGTGATCGGCTCATCGGAATACTGCCAACAACCTTGCTAAACCGGTTATCGATACGACCAATGGGTAAATCGTTTGCATCGTTATTCGAGTCACCGACTGAATCGTAACTTGCCAGCAACCGTTTAAGCGCCACACCATGAAACAGTTTGCCGCCCTTAGCCGCAGCGGTGTTTGGTTGTTGTTTCGAAACCTCACGTATTAATTCAATAGCGTATCGGCCTACACCGGTTAGCGGCGGACGAATGCGACTGAGATTGTAAATAAGCGGTTTCATTATTTGGCAGCGAGCATATCTTCGAACAGTGAATTTAGGGCCTTCCCATATTGCGTGTCGGAAAACTCACTACTAAAGCGGTCAAAACCATTCTCGCCAAGCCGTGCTGCCAAATCCCTATTTGAAGATAGCTTTGACATTGCATCAGCCAATTGCTCAGGGTCTCTGGCTTGCACTGTCAAACCTTCTATTTGGTCGCGCGCAATAAGAGGCACGGTAGACGGTAGGTCGGTATTGATTACCGGCTTTTTCAGTCTCATTGCCTCAAGTTGAACCAAGGCGAAGGCTTCATTGTGCATCACCGATGGAACTATAAGTGCGATGCAGTCTTTCAAAAGTTCAATAACTTTTTCATTCGATGCGTATCGTGCAAACGTGACTTTGCTCTCAATACCCAGCGTTTCGACCAGTACTTTGTGCTGCTCATATAGTGGTCCCTCGCCTGCGATGATCAGTTGGCCATCGACGCCTGCCATAGCGTTGATGGCTACATCAATGCCTTTGTAAGAAACATGTCGGCCAATTAGCAGAAAGTAATCTTTAGACGAATTAACGTTGATTCTGCTAACCGCGCTTCTGCTCATATCATCATTCAGTGCAGGTAAACCATATGGAATGACTCGAATTTTGTTGCGAAAAAGACTAAGAAGTGTTGAGTTTTTCGTCATCTTATCCGACGTTACAACGATCGCTGAACTTCGCCATAAAGTCCACAAGATAAAGGGATAGCTCAGCCACCTTAGTCTTCTCTGAGCAACAATGTTCGAGTGCCAGAAGACGATTAGGGGGGGCATTTTAAAGGTCAGAAAAAGTGCAAAATCGACTAGAGGGAAGGGGTAATGAATGCATGCAATATCTGCCCGTCGGGCCTTTCTTCGTGCATGTAAAACCATCGACGGAGCAATGGGCATCGAGGCAATCTCAAGATAAGAGCGGCAGCGGGTAATGTCCACCTGATCAAGAACTTGATGTTGAATCGCACCGTCTTCGCCCGTGGTTAGCACCTGATGCTGATATTTGTCCAGCAAACGTGTCATCGCATGAACAACCCGCTGTACACCACCTCTGATTGGCAAGTAAACTTTGCATAGATGCAGAACTTCAAGTTTTGCTGAGTCGCCCCGTGAAGCTAGTGACATAGATCGAGTTGAAATTTACTTGTTTTGAAAATCAATGTTGAGTACGTTGCTTTTCGAGCTTGTGTATTCAAGCTCAAGCATTTCGCTTGCTTTTGTTGTGCCTACATTTCTCGCCAGTTCGAAATAGAGCATGGAGGTGATAACATCACCCAAGCTTTTCTTCGGTTTCCAGCCCAGTGTTGTCTCGGTCTCGCTTATATCGCAAAGAGTTTGCTTGATGTCCAACGGTCGTACTAGGGTTTCTTTTGAGATTAAATGGTCTTGGTAGTTAAGCCCGACGCGGGAAAAACTCATTTTTAGGAAATCATTCAGGCTGTGAGAAACCCCAGTAGCAATAAGGTAGTCTCTGGCCGTTGGCTGTTTGAGTGAGAGTCTAGCTGCATTCATAAGGTCTTGCGCCGCACCCCAGTCCCGAACAATGCCCGTATTACCTAATTCGATCTCGTAGCTATGCCCCAGCGCGATATCGCACGCTGAGTTTATGATTTTGGCTGTTACGTAGTTTCGCGGGCGAAGCTGCGACTCAAAGTTGGACAAAACACCGGTGCAAACATAAAGACCATAAGCCTCTCGATAAACTACAGCTTGATGATGGGCACAACTTTTTCCAATGCCATACGGACTGCGTGGGTTATGACGTGTAAAGGCGTTAGCTGGCTCTAAGCAATTGCCATACACTTCTGTCGAGCTTGCGACAAAACAACGGATGTTTCTGTCGGACTTTCTTATCGCCTCGAGTACATTTACTGTGGTCGACGTGATGTCGGAGATAGTATTTGCTGGTTCTATAAACGACCTTGCAACTGAAGAGGGGGCGGCTAAGTGATAAACTTCATTTGGTCGGAGTGTATCAATCAGATCCAGTACGGCTTGGCCATCAGTTAGGTTCAACGAACGTATGTCTACTTTTTGCCTATGTCCTAACCTTGATAAATTGCTATAGCTGGATTCAGATGCACTTCTGGCTGTTCCTATAACGCGATAACCTTCATTTAGCAGAGCGTCAGCAAGGTATGAACCCCCTTGACCAGAAATGCCAGTTATTAATGCAGTTTTCATGAAATGTTTGGTGACCCTTGGGCTTCGACATGCAACTATGCCAACTATTATGACTAAACGCCAGAAAGTCTGGGGAAATTCGGTAGGCAGGTAGTTTTTTTGATGATTAGGTAACCAAACTGTTTATAACAATATTTTTAAGTTGACCGTTTGATGCAGAAGGATTAAGTTGCGCTACCACCTCTGTAATATAAATAAAAATGCGTTAATTATGCAAGAGCGTAGCCCTATCCTTTGATGGTGGATAGGATCTCGGTTTAATACAGCTCCTTCCTACGAATGTGATACATACGGTATCCGAAGCTTTACTATATAGACATGGTTACCAATATAACCAAACAGACTCATTATCCACCGCTCCCGATTGTTAATTTTGAGAAGAAGTATATGTTCTTCTGGAATGCAAAATGTGGCAGCGTTTTGACCTCATTAATGTTTTTGGAGGATTGCGGTTTTAGGTGTGATCAATATATCTCTGAGTTTCGAAACACTCACCCAGGCCATGCTTATGAGTTGACGCACCCTAATCATATCGATGAGTGCCGCACACTCTATAATTTAAACATTGGTATCAATAATCGCTCGTATAAAAGATCCGCTAGAAAAAAAAAGTTTGCAAAGTTCAAGTTAGTTAGATCCCCCTATACGAGGGCGTTAAGTGGTTTTCTGATGCTTCTTAGAAATTACGAATCTAACGATGCTGACCCAACCGGTTTTTTGAGTTTTGCCTGTCAAAGAAACAGTATCTCCTCACCGTTGAGATTATCTTTTAAGAGTTTTTGTTTGTCACTGAAATATATTGATTTGAACAATACTGACCCTCATTTTAGATTACAAAAACACCCGCTTGAGATTAGCAAAAAAATGACTCTTGACAGAGTCATTAAACTTGAAAACCTTGAAAAAGACATCGCGAAGTTAAATCGAGACTTTAATCTAAACCTTAATTATTCAAAGTATAAAAATAAAAAATACGAACACCACGCTACCGAAAAATTTTCGAACTCGAAAGTAGAGGACATTGCCAGTGTAAGCTACGGTGATTACTCTCATTTAGATTTTGATAAAAAGTCATTTTACAATGCTGAAATGAGGGAGATTGTCGAGGCTTTGTATCTGCGAGACTTCACAGCCTACAATTACGATTTCAAGGTATAGACATAGAAAATGGAAGGCTTATTTTCAACCAGATGTGCATTACTTGCATCACTGAAATCAACTGAAAACCAATATGCTATTTTAAGTGATAGACTTTGCAATAGTGGTTTCTGCCGTTTTAGGCGATTCTATGTTGATTGGTAAAAAGTAATAGACGCGCATGCTTGAAAATTAGAGTAAAGATGAACTTCACTAAAAAACTAAAGGAAGCTCGATCAGACTTTCAAAAAGGGTTAACCAGTTATGATATCTGGCTAGCTCTGGGTTGGAACGATGTCCAAGGGCGATATAATCGCTCTAAATTAGGTGTCTTTTGGGCGAGCTTGAGTATTCTTATTTTTGTTTGTACTCTGGGCCCGATCTACTCCAGGCTTTTTGATGTAAGTTCATCAGATTACATCCTGCACTTGATGCTTGGTTTGGTTGTTTGGAATTATACTCAAGCCATAATTTTAGAAAGTGGAAGAGAGTACGCCAATTCGGTAAATTATATAGCTTCATTTCAACTTAGTTACTTCACTCTATTGCTTAGGGTTGTCTGGAGAAACCTAGTGGTAATGGGCTATCAAATGTTAGTTTTTCTCGGCTTGGTGTTAGTAATGGGTCAGGTATGGAACATATCCTGGTTGATAGTTCCCGTTGCTTTGCTCGTCATTACGTTAAACGCTCTGTGGCTGGGATTGTTTGTGAGTGTATTAGCGACACGCTTCAGGGATGTAGGGGAAATACTTAATAACCTTTTTAGGCTTATATTTTTTGTCACCCCAATCATGTGGATGCCAGAAATGAAAGAAGAGCTTGATTTAGTTGCTAATTTGAATCCGTTCTATCATTTGATAGAGATTTATCGTGGGCCATTTCTATCAGGTCATGTGTCCATAAAAAGTTGGGTTGTTTCTCTTGCTATCGGTTGTTTGGGCTGGGCGGTCGCGTTTCCTTTGTTTGCGAAGTATCGCTCTCGAATTGCTTTCTGGGTATAGCCAAGATGCTGCGATTAGAACTACGTAATGTTTGTTTAGACTATCCTGTTTATGATTCACAAAGTCGCTCATTCAGGCGTTCTATCACGAACAAATTGCCAGTGGGTGGGCGAATAAAGAATGCGCCGGGTCAGCGTAGATCCGTGCTTGCTCTAGATGACGTTAGCCTCAAATTTGAACCCGGTGACCGAGTTGCAATTTTCGGCCACAATGGGGCAGGAAAGACGACATTATTAAAAGTCTTAGCTGGCTTCTACGAACCCTCATCTGGTCATATCGTTCGAGAGGGCAAGGTCTCTGCATTATTGAAATTGATGTCGGGAATGAACATTAACCTCGACGGCTATGAAAATATTTTGTTATGTGGAATGTTGCACGGATTGACTCGCAGGCAGGCCTTCGATCGTGTTGATGATATAGCGGAATTCAGCGAACTTGGTGATTATTTGACTATGCCTGTGAGACTGCTGTCATCAGGCATGATTTTGCGGCTGGCTTTCTCGATATGCACCAGTTTTGATTGTGAAATTTTATTATTAGACGAGTGGATTGGTGCCGGAGACCAAGCGTTTATTGAAAAAAGCAAGCAGCGCCTCTCGGAATTGGTTCTGAGGTCTTCAATTATGGTTTTTGCTACACACAACCCTCAAGTCGCTATGCAACTGTGTAATAAAGGTGTTTATTTAGAACACGGTCGAGTGTCTTTAATCGGAGAAGTGAATGAGGTGGCCAAAAAATATGCCTCAGCATCTTCTGCGGCTGCCAAAAGCATTGTTTAACACATATCAGGTTAACCAACAGACGCCCCCAAGCCTAATTACTTATCTCGCGAATAAATTAGAGATTTTCAAAACTCCTCGGATATAAAGTTAACTCAACTTATTTTTTGAAAAATTTACTGCCTAAAATCTAATATGAAAACATCCAAGCAAGTATGTTTGATCGTGTGTATGCATAGATCTGGTTCAAGTGCTCTTTCTGCTCTTGTCAGTTCAATGGGTTTTTCTGTTGGTGAAAACATTATGCCAGCGAAAAGAGATAACCCAAATGGATTTTGGGAAAACCAAGCTATTGTGGATTTGAACGATGAGATGCTGAGTTCAGTCGGTTGTCGTTGGGATTTGCCTAGTGTCCAATCTTGGCAAAGTTGTAATGATATTTTGTGTGATGCTTTCCTACACAGGGCCGAAAAGCTGGTTGCAACCGAGTTTGATGAACAAAACCAAAACATAATCATTAAGGATCCTAGACTGATTAACCTGCTGCCATTTTGGAAAGCAGTATTGATTGGCATGGGGTTTGAAATTAACGTGGTGTTCATTTATCGCAACCCTGAAGAAGTTTACCAATCACTAAATAAAAGAAATGGGTTTTCACGGGGGCACTCGCACGTTCTTTGGTTAGACAGTTTAACGTCGTTGTGCGAGTTCAGTGAAGAGGAAACTCTAATCGTCGATTACGATACCCTGCTACATGACTATGAAGTCGTTGCTCAAGAACTCAAAGCCTATTTGTCGCTGGGCAATGAGCTATATCACTCTGGGCTAAACACGTTTTCGAAAGAGTACTTAGATCTGAAGTTGCATCATCATCAAGTGTTGGCTGATCAAGTAGATAATTCGGTAGCGGGGCAAGTTTACATGTTCTTGAAAGAGAATTCCGGTGTCCAAGTCGTTGATAAAATTTGGTTAAAAGAAATTTTAGATAGAAAGAATAAGCTTCAATCGGAACATGAAGCTTATCGTTTAAAGTTACATCTTCATCTCACCGCAATTGTTAACGCCAATCAATTTGAGTCGATATCGAATAATGAAGCTCACTTATCCTGTACTGAAAATGGAATTTTGGGTTTGGCTAGAAAAAAAGTCGAACGTTCAGCAAGGGTGTCAGAAGTAATAGTTAATGAACTGAATCAGTTTCGCCAAGACTCTGAGCGTCGACAAATGGAGGTGTTGAATGGTTTAGAGCGCGAGAAAAGAAACTCAAAGAGGACTAAAAAAGCATTTGCTAAGTTAAACAAAAAGATAAATATGTTGCTTTTGGATTTATCAAAGGAGCGCAAAGCAAACGACTGGCTTAGGGAAAAGTTAGATGAGGAAGCGGAAGGTCGGACATGGCTGCAAGAAAAGTTAAACGAATCTTCATTTAGGTTGTTAGAACAGACTAACGTTATTAGTAAATTCGATACACATATTCGTTCATTGTTGGGTTCTTACAGCTACACATTGAGCCAGATAAAAATGTCTAGGCGCTGGAAAGTAGGTGATGGTGTCATTTCTTGTTTGCAGATGTTACGACTATCAAGAAGTAAGTTTCCGCAGTTTGACATTGCAGAGAAAGAAATTCAAAAACAGTACAAGCGTTTAGACTCTGAGTTAGATTTGAGTATCAATGATGAAGAGTCGAACGAAGTCGACATTGAACTTCTCAAACATAAGCACTCCGCTGAAGCGTTGAAATCGCTACAAAATTTTTTAGATAGTGGTGAGTGCTTTGACTTTCGGTGTTCGGATAAAGCTGATCTTACGATTATTCTGGTTTTGTACAATAAAGCCGAACTTACCTACTTATGCTTAAGAAGCCTCGCTAATCATTTTAGTGATCTCAATTATGAATTGGTGATTGTAAATAATGGTAGTTCTGATTCCACACCCGAATTGTTGGGGAGAGTTAGAGGCATTAAATTGATCGATAATCAGGAAAACTTGGGTTTTCTATTGGCTTGCAATCAAGCTGTAGAGAATGTGAGTTCCCCTGCGGTACTGTTTTTGAATAATGATGTTGAACTCTTTGAAAATTGCTTGGATTCCGCTTATAAAACTCTGTTCTCAAAATCTAAAATTGGAGCAGTCGGAGGCAAAATAATTCTTCTAGACGGAACATTGCAAGAAGCGGGTTCATTTGTATGGAACGACGGTTCTTGTAGCGGCTATGGACGTGGTGGTGACCCTGATTCATTTGAATATCAGTTTCAGCGCGATGTGGATTTTGTGTCAGGCGCTTTTTTGATGACTAAATCTGAATTATTGAGGAAAACCGAGGGGTTTGATGATCGATACGCTCCGGCTTATTACGAGGAAGTTGATTATTGCTTTGAACTGGAAAAACTCGGCTATCGTTGCGTCTATGAGCCACAAGTCAGTGTGCGTCATTACGAATTTGGCAGTGCTGAAGAATCTAGCCAAGCTCATGATTTGATGGTGAAGAACCGAGAAATTTTTGCTGCCAAACACCAAAATCGACTGTTGAGACATTTATCCCCTTTCACCGACGACATATTGGCAGCGAGGAGCTCTGTTTTAGAGCCAAACGTAACGCGTATTCTGTATATCGATGATCGCGTGCCGCATGGTTATTACGGTTCTGGCTTTCCTAGATCAAATTCCGTCCTAAACACTCTTGCTGAGTCTGGTAACTCAGTTACCATGCTGCCACTGAATTTTCCTCATGAAGAAACGTTGGGTTCAGTTTATACCGATATAGATCGGCGTATAGAGATTGCACGTGGGGTAGGTAGAGAAAAATTCAAAGATTTTTTAACAGCCAGATTTAGCTACTACGACATTCTTTGGATCAGTCGCCCACACAACATGGAGTTCGTTTTACCGATCATTGAAGAATTAAAGTCTGAGTTGACAATCAAGTTTAAACCTAAAATAGTATACGATGCGGAAGCCATTTTTGCTGATCGTGAGAAATCATTAGCAATTATCAAACCAAACGAAATATCAGATAGGTCTGTGAAGAAACTGCTGAACGAAGAAATTTCGTTGGCTAAGCAAGCTGATGTGGTGGTTGCAGTATGCAAAAAGGATAGGGAGACTTTTCGAAAAAACTTACCGTCATCAATATCAACATTCAGATATGGTTTTGTGATTGATGTTAGTCCCAGTCACGTAGATTTTGCCAAACGAAAAGGGTTGCTGTTCGTGGGGAATTTGGACAGAGACAACACTCCCAACGTTGATTCTTTGCTATGGTTTTATGAAAAAGTATGGCCTGCTCTAAAGAGTGAAATTCCCGATGTGACTCTGTCTATTGTAGGATCAAATCAAGCTTCCTCCCTTGAGCAAATTAAAGATGAAAGCATTAAGTTTTACGGTAGAGTTGACGACATTGATCAGTATTACTCTAACGCAAAAGTATTTATTGCTCCGACGCGCTTTGCAGCAGGTATCCCCTATAAATTACACGAAGCGGCAGCTAAAGGATTGCCTTGCGTTGCAACAGATTTGCTGGTTAAACAATCAGGTTGGGAGAATGATCTCGAAGTGTTATCGGCAAAAGTGAATGATCATGACACCTTTTTAGGTTGTTGCGTTTCGCTTTTAAATAAGAAGAGTGTATGGGAAAAAATTCGTAACAATGCGTTAAATCGAGTTACTCACGATTGCTCTAAGCAGCAGGCATCGGACACTCTAGAGTCGATTGTTAAATCCATAAAAGACTAGACTTTAAAGTTGTTTGAAGAGTATCCGCATTTAAAAAGAGATATTTGGGAAGGCATTTCTGGGCAAAAAGGTATTTTTGCGTTACAGCAGGTGAGTTAACAAAAGAAATGATCAGAGAATATTTAGAACATCATTTTGAGAGAAATCCAGATGAAAAATTTGATGTTGAGAGTTAGGCAATTGGCTTGAGCCGATAATATGGACTTTCAGCCCATATTCGTTGATTTGGTTAATTTTGGAGGCTGGCGGGAAATGAAAACGGCAATGCAATAAATAAGGAACAAATTAGCTGATCGGGTTCAGCTATGGCTAATTCCCTTTAAACACCTATTGACCAACGCTCTTGGAGAGAGATACTTTGATGAGCCTCTTCTTTGCTCAGGGTGTTTACAGAAAATGGTGTGTTTTCTCCATGCAACAATTTTGCTGATAGCATACTTGGTTGAGTCTTCAGGTGTAAATTTATTTACTTCGCCACAGCCTTGACTAAATACGCTGCCCTCTAAGTAGAGCGAGGATGTGTAGTTTTCAAACGAGTATTTAGTTGGTTTGACAAATTGTTTCCACGCCAGCGGATGCTCCGGCCAGCAGAGCGTAATATAAGCCTCTGCATCATGAAATTTTTCCGGGTGCCGATTTGCCGCTAAATTAAAATATGTACTCCATTCGCATAATGGGTGGTCTTGCTGGTGAACTGCAAAAAAGCCAGCGGCCTCTATAAATATGTTTCTATCGATCACCTGTGGCATGTGGCTGGCGTAAGAGAGATGAGGCAGATTTTCGTAATTTAGTACGGCGTAAGTGGCAATTTGCCCGGCATCAAATTCAGTTTGATTGTTGTTCCAGTGCGCTAGGTCGTAAAAGAAGTAGCGCCGATAGCGGCCGTTTTTGAGAAATGTTTCGACCGGTATTGGCTTTAACGGCCGAGCGTCATCGTCTGACATAATGAACTGATCACTGACTGAGTCAGACTGTGTGAGCCGTGTTCTTAGCAGGTAGTTTCGGCGCTGATGGTCTAAATTGGGCAGTTCAGCGAGTTCAGAATGGCTTAATATCTCACTTTCACTCAACACGGTGATCGGTCGGTTGGCTTGAATGGACTTGAACTCAGCTTGTTGATGATCGGGCACGCAAACCAATATTTGGTCGATAAACTCCATAAACAGCGCCACATGTCGCAATGTCTCGGCAAAAATGGTTGGCCTATTGCTTATGTATACGATTTGCATCGAGTAGTTGGGCGGCTGGTTTGTGGAGCCTGTAATATAACCTGTAAATCAAAGGCTCACTAATCCATTTGTGTCCTTGTCATTATTGGTTCGATGGTTTTTAATTGCGTAAGGATATTCGCAACGGTCACCACGGGTTTTGAAAGTGAAAAAATTTATAATCGCATTAATCGTCTTTTCTTCTAGCGCTTTAATGGCACAGACGCCAGGGCCCACTAAGGAGGAATTTGCACAAAATCGAGATGAAGCCATCAGTTTGGTGGAAACGAGGCGTAAGCTTGATCAGCTTATTTGGGGGCCAGAGGTATTGGCGCAGCAATACGAAACTCGCATCGTTAAGCTGTGGGATGATTTGCTAAAGTCACAAAAGAAATTTGAGACATTGGCTAATTTCACGTTTAGCTCGCTAAGCATTCCCAAACATCAAAAGAGTGAGCCCCTTCAGCACCGAATTGCTCAATACAGTTTTGGCGACGGTGTGGGACAAACGTGGAACACACAACGTTGGTTAGGCTTTTTGGCGGGCGCAGTTAAAGATGGTTATGTGCTTGAGCAAACAGAATGGCATCACAGTGGTTTTACGCCGCCTCAAAACGGTGAGGCGGCGATCTCCGAGGTGAGCTTTGAGTTACATATTGCACGTGCTGAACCGGCGCACCGCATTGTGCTTAAAGGGTTGATGGATATTACGTGGTTGGTGAGCTTGAATGCCGATGTCGATATCCAAGCCGACACCATCGATGTAACTAAACTCACTATTTTAGAGCGTGAGCAGCCGCCCATTTTTCAGGAAGTCTTTAACGTGGTGGGTTCTGAAAACTCTCCGCTTATTCATCCTTTGTTGGTGTATGACTTGGATAAAGATGGCCTTTCTGAAATCGTCGTTGGCGGGCAAAACACCATACTGCGTAACAAAGGTAACGGTCAGTTAGTGGCTGAAAAACTATTCGATAAGGCTCGCGCGATGTACGACGGTGCCGTTATTGCTGATTTCACGGGTGACGGGCAGGTGGACTTTGTTGGGGTAGACAGTAACGGGTATCCACTGTTGTTTCAAGGCAACGAAAAAGGCGAGTTCAAAGGTGAGCCAACCAAAATGGATGACACCAGACTGGGGTTACCGAAAACCTTTACAGCAGGTGACGTCGATGGCGATGGCGACCTGGATATCCACATAGCCAACTACAAATACGCCTATCGTGAAGGACAAATGCCCAGCCCATACTTTGATGCAAACGATGGTTTTCCAGCCGTTATGTTGCGTAACGATGGGGAGGGGAAATTTACCGATATCACCGAATCTTCGGGTCTGGCCTCAAAACGCAACAGGCGTTCCTACAGCAGTTCGTTTGTGGACTTAGACGACGACCGCGATATGGACCTAATCGTTGTCAGTGATTACGCCGGTTTTGATGTGTACACCAATGACGGTAAAGGAAACTTCACCGATATAACCGATGATTTTGGGCTTGATCGCCACTTTTTCGGCATGGGTCACACCTTTGATGATTTTGACGGTGATGGTAAGTTAGACTTTTATGTGATTGGCATGAGTTCCACCACCGCTCGTCGCCTACAAGAGTTAGGCGTTGGGCGTTCGGATCTAAAAAAACACACCGAAATGCGTAACGCAATGGGGTATGGCAATCGCATGTTTTTGCGCCGCGGTGATGGTTTTGAGAAAGCGTCATTTAACGATCAAGTAGCCAGAACAGGTTGGTCTTGGGGCACCAGCAGCTTTGATTTTGATAACGATGGCGATAAAGACATTTTTGTCGCCAACGGTCATTACAGCGGCGAAAGCACACAAGATTATTGCACGACCTTCTGGCGCCATGATATCTACGAAGAGGGCGCTGAAAACGTGGCTCGCGATATCTTATTTCAATCCGAGTCCACTGACCTTAGGGAAGCCAATATCTCGTGGAATGGTTATGAACACAAAGTTCTCTACCTAAAGCACAATAATGAATACATTAATATCGCCTATTTGATGGGCGTGGCGTTTGAGTACGATGCACGCGCGGTCGTGACCGAAGATATTGACCTAGACGGCCGCAAAGACTTGCTAGTGGTCGAACACGAAGCCAAAGGTTTGGATAAGACCAGCTACCGCTTGCACGTATATAGAAACGTGTTTTCACAGGCGGGTAACTGGATAGGCGTGCAGTTAAGCGATGAAAAAGGCTTGTCAACCATTGGTGCTACGGTTGAAATAACCACGGCTGAAGGCAGCCAGTTCAATCGCTTGGTTACGGGTGACTCATTCTCGTCTCAGCACTCGTCAAATGTACACTTTGGTCTCGGCAAGCTTAATAAGGTCGATCAGATTAAAGTGACTTGGGCGAATGGTAAAGAGAAAGTGATCAGTAATCCAGCGGCGGGTCAATACCATAAAATCGGCCGCTAGCCTTCGATCTTGTGGGTTATTGAAAGGGTGATTTTCTTTTGACATTTGGACTATAGAGATAAACGTAAAAACATGTTAACTTTCCGTTAGGTTTATGGGGTTAGGGTTAATTCCCAACACTTTTGAGAGTGTCGAAAATAAGTTTTTACCCAAATTTGGGGTCAAATGATCAGGACTATTGAAATATCTAATAAGGTATCTGGCTTACTTTTAGCTGCATTTATCGCTGTGTTCACTGCTGCATGCAGTGATGAAAAGGCGCCTGAAGAAACTGCGAATAATCAGCAATCAGCAAATTTTTCAGATCTTTCAAATAGTGATACCGCGCTGGGTAAATTTAAATCAGATCAGTCTTTTAGCGAAGACAAGGTTGCTACCAGAGAGGTCCAATCGAATGGCGAGTTATCTGGGCAAGACAACCAGTCTGTCGAACAACTTGAATACCTTGAAGATCAAAGCGAGACAAGCTACTACGAGTCATCAACCAAGGTTACCTTTAACGCCGAAGAAACCGAGGGCGTGATTCGCTGGGAAGCCCCAGAAGGCATTAATTACAGTAATGCGCAGGTTACTATCTCCGCAGGTGGTGGAGACAGAACCACGCGTAACTTCAGCCCTGGCGAGCCCATTGAATTGTACGGTGATTTGCCAGATGGTGTGTATGACTGGGAAACCGTGATTAGCCCTGAGGTTGACGAGTACACAAGGCAAGAAATGAGAGAGGTCAGACAATCTGGTGATTTTCAAGCCGAGAAAGAATTAATCGCCCGCTTAAGATCAGAAGGGAGCATCCCAACTGACGAGCAGGCGAGAAAGAATAGGCAATCTGGCAGTTTTATTGTTGAGAACGGCGTGGTTAGACCTTCGTTGGTTGATGCACCAAAGTCGGATCAAGACGGTGGTTAACAGATTAAACTGGCAGATTGTGTGTATTGGTTGGTCGTTTTCGTTTTTTTTAAACGTTTTTTAAAGAACTTGGATGCCAGAGTTTGAATTAACAAGCTCTAAGCATTTGAATTCAAAGTGTTTGAAAAAACGAAGTTATTAAGGATTTGAATCGTTATGGCCATAATGATTCAAAGCGTAATTTAACAACCATTGAATTTGGTTAAAAAGTAATTCGGTTGCAGCTGCGTGTTGTAGATGGGCGAGACACAGTTAACGTGATCGATAAAATTGGGTACTAGGATATGAAATACTTTAAACAGCTGTGTCTTTTTATTGGCTCTGCAGCGGCCATTGGTGCTGCGAATGCAGACAATGTCATTAATGACGATTTAATTGTTACCTTTAGCGCATGCGTAGGTAACGACTGTAATAACGGTGAGTCGTTTGGTTTCGACACTCTGCGCCTCAAAGAGAATAACTTGCGCATTCACTTTGACGACACGAGTAGCTCAGCGAGCTTTCCAAGTAACGATTGGCGGCTGGTAGCCAACGATGCCGAAAATGGTGGCACAAGCCACTTCTCAATTGAAGACTCAACAGCGGGCAGATTACCTTTTCGAGTAGAAGCAGGTGCAGCAGCTAACGCACTGGTGGTCGAGGCAGACAGCGACGTTGGTATCGGCACGCTAAACCCGGTAGTCAAACTGCACATAGTAGATGGTGATTCGCCAGCTATACGCCTGGAGCAAGACGGCTCAAGCGGTTTCACACCGCAGACTTGGGACATGGCTAGTAACGAAGCGAACTTCTTTATTCGTGATGTCACCAATGGTTCAAGTCTACCTTTCAGAATCAAACCAGGTTCGGGCAATGGTGATGCGCTTGTGATTGCGGCTGATGGTGGTGTCGGTTTTGGTACGGATGCGCCCTCTCAAGCTGCTCATATCCGTGAAACGAGCGCCGCATTAACAGCCATGCTTGTTGAAAACGTAAATGGCACTGCGCAAAATGTTGATTTGCAGTTGAAAAACAGCGCGGCTGAATGGCGTATGCGTAATAATACTGTGGGTCAATTCGTTATAAATGCGACCGGTGATTCAAACTTTGAGTTCGCATTATCGGATACCGGAACGCTCACACTTGAAGGCGGTTTGATTACAGGCACAGCCGGAAACTGCACTGCTGCTATACCGTGTGACAGAGTTTTTGATCCGAGCGTCTTTACCGTTAAGCCAATTGAAGAGCATGCGAAAGAGATGTGGAACAATAAATTTTTAGGAGCTGTGGGGCCAACCAAACCAGATCAACCTATTAATATCACACAGAAAACCACGGGAATTTTGCATGAACTTGAGGTCGCTCATATATACATTGAGCAGTTGCATGAACGTTTAAAAGCGATGGAAGAGCGCTTTGCTGATTTAGAAAAAGATTAGTTCGTTATCATTTTCTACTCTGAACCGCCGAACACTGTTTAAAGTGTTCGGCGGTTTTTGTTTATTTGCAAGAAGTTGATTCTATTGATCTGTGTTATTAGAAAACGTGACAGTTGAACCAAAAGTAAATTTTGTGGTTGCCGGAATGCAGAAAGGAGGCACGCAGGCACTAAATCATTTTTTATCTCAGCACCCTGAAATCGGCATAGTGAGCCCGCCTAAAATAGCTCCTCACTTTTTTGATATAGATGACTTTTTTAAATCTGGGTGTCCGAATTACCAAACGTATCATGATTGGTTCACAGATGAGAGTTTATCTAAAGTTACTGGCGATATCACACCCATCTACACCTATTGGCGACCATGCATTGAAAGAATCAAGGTTTATAACCCTGATATGAAGGTTGTTGTTTTACTGAGGAACCCCGTTGATCGCGCGTATTCACATTGGAATATGGAGTACAACAGAGGCAATGAAAATAGACAGTTTTTTCTAGCAATGTTGAGTGAGCCATTGCGCAGAGGGTTTTTTGATCAACACCCTGTTTACTCATACATTCATAGAGGTTTTTACAGTCGTCAAATTGAAAACCTTTTTAAATATTTTAGTAAGGATCAGTGTCTTTTTATTCGAAATGAGGACCTTAAAAAAGACCACGAAGAGACTCTTAAGAGAGTGTTTACGTTTCTGGGGGTTGATTCAACGTATATCCCTGAGAGGCTTGCAATCCACCAAGGGCAGTACGATCACCCTATGAACTCCGTGATTGCTCGTCTGCTGAGAGGCGTGTTTCGAAAGGATTTAAAAAAAGTTCAAGCTCTAACTGGCATTAATGTGGGCGATTGGCTTACGGCTTAATCTGCGGTGTGTTTTTGCCTTAACTGTTGATGCATTTTAAAACTGTCTCCGGCGTTGTCGTTAAAATACTGCTCTAATTCCGGTGTGAAATCCATCCGCCAACCTTCTACTCTACCCCTGGAAAAAGTCGGGCTTGATTCCGAGAAAATTTGGTCGCAAAGCTTAGTTAAATCGTCGTTAGTATAGGGGTAGCCCACGTAAGATAGAATCTCAGACACGGTTTTCCTTTGAGATAGCTCATCTCCATCTCCGCGTGCGCCAATAAGGTCTTCAAAAAAGATAAGCTTTTTATTGGCATCTGTTCCCCACTTGGCGATGGATGCATAGCATTGATTGATTGAGAGCAGTTCTTTTCTAGCATTTTGAGTTCGATCAAAGCCAACTATTGCTGTTTTCAGTTGCGCGTTGAAATTGGGTAGAGCGGTGAAAGTGTCATGAAGTTCGTGATGTTTATTCTTAAGAATAAAATGCACGTTTGAGCAAACCACGGCTCTCGGATCTCTTAGAAGAACCACCATTTTGACGCCAAGCTGCGTCAGTATTTCGTCGGTTTCTTTAGAGTAAGGTAGGTGTCCATAATGGTATTGGCTGTAATTCAATTCACGCATCACTTCTGTAAACGCGCTCGGGTTTATCCTTTTTGGAGAAGTCACGCCAAGTTTAATATCGCTTCTGTCGTCCTCATGGCCCTTAGCGGTCTCGTTGGACAATACCACCCCAGAGTGGGTGTAAAGAGGCAAATATTCGAAAAGCCTACTTAATAAGTGAGTCCCAGCCTTTGGTAAGCTGTTTAGCATTAACGGTGGTAAAACTCTGGTCATCATAGGCGAACTGGGTTTTGCCAATCTGTAATTTGATCGTATTTTTTATTATCAGCGGCATGGCTGGTGTAATAATACAAAGTTACCGCTTTTCTAGTAACGTTAGGGGGTAAGTTCAAGGGCTTTGGGTGACCGTGAAATGTTTTTTTGTTGGTTTCAAAAACAACCAGGCGATTGAAGTTCGGGCTAATGCTTTTAGCGCATTGGTCTAAATCAGGCGTCCATAATTCGAGTTCGCCGTTATATTCTGGCTGCCAATCTTTATTTAAATACAGCAGTATATTGATACGTCGATACAATCCTAGTGATTCAATACGGTTAAAGTCTGTATGCACCGACAGTTTGCCGCCGTTTAAAACTTGCTGTATGCCTCCGCCATTTAAGTACGGGTCTGGAAGCAACTGCTCTATTGCGGTTAGGTTTTCTAAAAAGTTTAAAAACGGAAACGAATTAAAAGCAAAAATGATGTTGTGGATGATGGGTGAGGCTAGTTCAAGGTTTGAGGCGTGCCCAATGCCTTGTTTTTTTGGTTGATTCTCAGGGTCTCTGACTTTCCAATCTAACCACATAGGGTAATCCGGTGATGGAAATTCTTCCAAAATATTTTGCGCAACTGTCTCAGGCAAAAAGTCATCAAATACGGCGTGTGGCCAAGGGGAAGCACTCAAATAGTGTGGCCTTTTTTCTTGAGCAAGCACTTCGAGTTCAGGCGTTGAAAATGTGAATAGGTTATTTCCTGTTTCTTTTTTCATTTTGTGATTTTATTCTTCTTAAAGTAGAGAACGGGTTCTGCTATTGTGTTTCCCTGACTCTTTTTCTTAGTGTTTGTACTGGCTTTTCAACGAAATATACTACAAAAACTGAAATCGCTAGCGTTAATAAAAGGGTGCCAATCGTGTTTTGTATGGTGTCTTTTCTATAATCAAAGAAAAAGAAAAAAATTGCGCTTGCGTGCCAGTGAGTTAGAAAGAAGGGATAACTTAAATTACCTAAAAACTGAGATACGAGTTGATAAGGTGAGCGTGAATCCGCTCTCTCTTTACCTTCTTCGTAGAGAAAAAATTGGAATGAGATAAATAGTAATACAACAAAACCAATTAAAACCAGCCAATTTAAAGATTGATCGTTCATGCCGCTTTTTGTGCCTAAAATATGTGGTAACACATACATGGCTGGCACCAGTGAAAAAGCGACAATTGAGCATAGTAACTGGTTGAATCGTGGCCTTATATAGTAATGCAACGCACCGGCACAGAAAGCATAGCCTGAGCCTATTGTATCTCCATAAAACTTGTGTTTCTCGGGAAAGATGTACAATAAGACAAGGCTTGCGAAAAGCAATAAAGTCCATTTTCTTAGTTTTACACTGAAAAAACTCAATAGAAAAAAGATGATGTACCAACTCAGTTCAATGTCTAAAGACCATGCTGGGGGTACTATTCTCGAGAGATTTCCTTGCAAACCAAAAATGACAATATTCTCTAATACTTCTTTAATATCGCCAGGCAACCTTAAGCCAGGATTTGTGCCTTGTAGGGTTGATTCTGGGAGCAGTATGATTACAACGCTTCCAATTGCCACACTGGCTAAATAAGCGGGGTAAATTCTTAGGAATCGATTGACTAAGAATTGCTTGGGTCTATTACGATAAGTCTCGGTTAACAATTTGGAGATTAAAAAGCCGCTTACAAAAAAAAAGCCTAACACAGCCAGTGTTCCAGCCTGAGGCACCCAAGAAGCGTAAACGTGGTATATCGCAACACTAACCGCAAAATAGAAGCGGAGAAAATTTACCCGATGATACATGTCGATTGCTGTCGCACAGTTTCTATTACGTTAAGGGAACATAACACCTTTGAACTATTTTGTAATTGGGCATAGTGCTTTAATGTCGTGACATAAAAAAATACACTTTAAAAGTGTGGATGAGTTTTATGGTTAATGTATTTACAACAAATCTTAGCAATCAGAAGCCGCAAAACATGCGCGAAACGAAGGCCGCGTATTGAGATAATTTGTTTGTCTTCTCTAGTTGTCATTGTATTTCGGGCAGTAACCATGGCAGAAAGAGCGTTACTATATTTCTCTGTACGGAAAAGGATTTTCTGTTAGTTAAAAAAATAAGTGTCGTCTGCAACAATTTAATGGAGCGTTTAGCATAAAGTGTATTTTTTTCGTCAACGCACGCTTTATAGTAACGCGTAATTAAGGTTGTTAACTTACTAATATTTTGCAATCTTACAAGTTTGCGAAACTACGTTTTCGCTTGAGCTATGGTAGGATTGGACCAACATTTTAGACTGTAACTGTGCCGGTGATATTGGCCGCATTGATTGAGGCCTTTTTATACCCTTTTTTATCATTAGGCCTGTTAGGAGAAACCATGTCCAAAGCCTTAGACGTACCCAAAAAATTAGAGAATGAAATCGACGTAACAGCGGCTCAAGCGCGCTCGATCACGCACAGCGCTCTCGGTGATGTTGCTGAAAAGAATTTAAAACAAGATATTCTGGCGCAGCTAAAGGCGCAAGACGCAATTTTGGTCTCTCATTACTATGTAGACGATGACTTGCAAGATCTAGCCGAAGAAAGTGGTGGTAAAGTAGCCGATTCATTAGAGATGGCTCGCTATGCTTACGAACATGACGCCAGCACAATTGTTGTGGCAGGAGTTAAGTTCATGGCGGAGACATCTAAAATTCTCAGTCCGGAAAAACGCGTTCTATTGCTTGATCAAGACGCCGAGTGTTCGTTGGATATCGGTTGCCCGATTGATGAATTTTCTGCATTTTGTGATGAGCATCCTGATCGCACAGTCGTTGTTTACGCTAATACCAGCGCCGAGGTAAAGGCGCGTGCGGATTGGGTGGTTACATCTTCGATTGCGTTAGAGATTTGCACTCATTTGAGGAACAAAGGCGAGAAAATTATTTGGGGGCCGGATCGTTTTCTGGGCGGTTACATTCGCAAAGAAACTGGCGCAGACATGATTATGTGGCAAGGCTCTTGCATTGTGCATGAGGAGTTCAAAGCCGAACAACTGCTTACCATGAAGCAAGAGCATCCTGATGCCGCCGTGTTAGTACACCCAGAGTCCCCTATGAGCGTGGTAGACTTAGCCGATGTGGTGGGTTCAACCAGTAAAATTTTAAATGCCACTCGAGAATTGCCAAATAAGAAATTTATTGTCGCTACGGAAGACGGTATTTTTCACAAAATGAAGCAGTATTCCCCAGATAAGGAGTTCATTGCGGCACCCACAGCCGGCAATGGGGCTACGTGCAAAAGTTGCGCACAGTGTCCTTGGATGAAAATGAACGACCTTCAGCGTTTAGCCAAAGTGTTGAAAACGGGCGACAACGAAATACTCATCGACGAAGGTGTAAGGTCCAAGGCCGAGCGCTCATTAAAACGCATGGTTGATTTCGCCAATGAACATATCCGTCCTGGCATGAAAGTCACAGGAAATGCATAAACTTAGGCGTTGAACGAAAATAAAGCGGTCACCTGATTCTACTTGACAAGCATTTCGGTACGTTTTGGCCGCAAAATAACCGTAAAAATACATCCATGAAATACTTTGGTCAGGAATCCGATTTTTCTAATAGCAATGAACGCATAGGGGTATTGCTTTGCAACCTTGGTACTCCTGAACGACCAGTTTGCCCAGGTTTACGGAAATACCTCGCTGAATTTTTGATGGACCCACGTGTCATTGAATTACCTAAATTACTTCGTGCTATCTTAGTTAGAGGCATTATCGTTAATTTTCGCTCTCATAAAAGCGCCGCAACGTATCGGGAAATTTGGACCGAAGAGGGCTCACCGTTGCTGCTAAACAGCCAACGCTTGGGTGAGAAGGTGGCTTTGAAGCTCGGAGATCAATTTCAAGTGGAAGTGGCCATGCGTTATGGTAAGCCAAGCATTGAGAGCAAAGTGAAAGCGCTGCACGAAGAAGGCGTGCGTAAAATAGTGGCTATTCCTATGTACCCTCAGTATTCAGGCAGCACAAACGGTTCGACTTTTGATGCGCTGAGTAAGGCGTTTAGCAAACAAAGATGGGTGCCGAATTTAGACTTTATAAGTGATTACTATCAACATGACGGTTATGTTCAAGCCATCGGTGATTCAATAAAGGCCCACTGGAAAACACACACAAAGAAGCAAAAGTTAGTAATGTCATTCCATGGTGTGCCTAAAAAATTCACTCAACGTGGCGACCCTTATGAGTGGCAATGCAAAGAGACGGCAAAGCGCATTGCCGACTATCTACAATTGAATGACAATGAATGGGTGTTGGTCTTTCAATCGCGCTTGGGTGCCGAGGAATGGTTGCAACCTTACTGTGATAAAACCTTGCAAGCTTTACCTAGTGAAGGAGTAAAGTCAGTAGACATTATTTGTCCGGGGTTCAGCGCCGATTGTTTGGAAACCTTGGAAGAAATTGAAGGTGAAAATAAACAATATTTTCTAGATGCTGGCGGTGAAGAATACAGTTACATCCCTTGTCTCAATGACTCAGACGATCATGCTAGCCTTATGTCTGCGATTGTTAAAAATAGAATCAATCACGCTTGAGCAACATGTTTGATCGCGTATTTTTAGGTGTGTCGATAGTATTCTTTGGCCTAGGTATTTCTATGCCAATGTTCACATTACAAAAATTTTTTGTGATGAACGACACATTTTCGCTATTAGGCGGTGTTCATGAGCTGTTTAGCATTAAGGAATTTTTTCTGGCCGCTGTTATTTTTAGTTTTAGCGTGCTTACTCCGGTTCTAAAATTTACTTTCTCGTGGGTGGTATTAAGCAAAGAGCATGCGTCAGAGTCGAACCGCTTGTTTGCGGTTCGCAATCTGTCCAAAATATGTAAATGGTCAATGGCTGATGTGTTTATCATCTCTATCTTGGCTGCCACAATAAAATTGGGCGGATTAGCTACCGTACAGGTACATGTTGGCCTATTCTTCTTTGCTGGTTACGTGTTGCTTTCCATGTTATTGACTTATCGTTTGTTGTCTGGTTACAGCTTGCAAACTAACAAGTCGTAAGACGATTAAGTTAACAACAGTCATTGCCGCAGGCAACAAGTGGAAATGCCCGCCAACACCCACAAAGGAAGGTACGGTATTTGGGTTGCTGTCAACCGCGCATAACAATCCTCTCAACGAGCTTGATAGTGATCGTCATGTGGTCGTATGAGTGTATTGAAACTTGATTTTAAGCTGAATAAAGCGCGTAGCCCGGCTTCAGTAAAGGCCATGCATTGAATGGCCTTGCGTCGGTTATTTATCTTTATTCATTACGGCCTTCAAGTGTTGTTTTACATGGCATAACGATTATCCGAGATGAAAGATCCATGGGGTGTTTGCGAAGATACAGTAACTCAGTGTTTAAAGAAAAAAAAGCCAGAGTTGAATACTCTGGCTAAAGTGAGTGCAAAAACGCACCGAGTAGTAAAAGGTTCAAGCTCAGCTGTTTCTGAAGCACGTTGAATCATCAATTTATCAACGGTTTATGCCGCGTTAATAGGTTGTGCAAGTATGTAAATTACCGGAATACTCGCACGTAACGTTGTGTACTTCATCAAAACTCAAACAATGGGTTTATAGGTGATTTTTTGTCAGGTTATTAGTTTGACGCAACTGAACTTGTATCGCAGACGTTGCCTTTTAAGCAATTTAAGGCGATGGGCTGTTCACCGCGAATCACACACGAAACCAACGAGCGTTCCCCATCAGCCTTAACACGCAGCTTGGCTTTGAAAAGGTTACGTTTTGAACTGATACTAGCAATGTCGATTTTATTGACAGATCCATACTGTGCTTTGATCTGCGATTTGCATTCAGCTAGGTAGTTTGAATCGGTCTTTGATCCGGCTGTTGCGCCCAAAGAAAGAGAAAGACCAGTGGTGATTAATACTGTTTTGATTAAGTTGTTCATGAGTACGCTCCAGGAAAAAGTTTTTATTCGCCACTGGCTCAAATGCCTTGGCTTGAGCGTATTTCACTTCTTTTGTTCCATTTCCTCTGCCGAAAAGCCGCTAAAACAGACCGAATTTTAAAATTCGGTCTGTTTTTTAAATATTCGGTAGGCTTTCTGCCCTGTATTTTGTCGGACTCAGCCCAAAATGCGCTTGAAAGGCACTGTTAAAAGATGAAATCGAACGAAACCCGACGTCCAACGCGATGGTCAGCACCGGTATTCTAGTGTCTTCACGTAACTTTATTCCTGCTTCTTCGATTCGGTAATGATTCACAAAGTGGTTAAAGTTACGATACCCCAGTTCTTGATTAATTTTTTTACGCAACTTGTATTCGGGTAAATTAATCATTTGCGCTAAGGAGTTGACTCGCAGGTCATGATCCGCGTAAAGGCGTTCACTTCGCATGCGGTCAAGCAATTCAGCAATATGTGGGTCAACAACTTTTTCAGTGTTCGCCATGGTTACTGGTGCCACCGTTGCCATTAGCGTACCTTGCGGGTTTAATTTGATAAAGAAATAGTTTACGGCCACGCAAAATATTAAAATAAGAAATTGCATAACCGTATCGAGTATTAATGGTGGGTCAAAATGCGTCATCATTTCAAGAAAGATCACCATGAGAGTTTGCACTGCCACTACAAGAACAAATATGGTGCGTAATTTAGTGCGCAACTCGACCAAATCACTTTCGCGGCCGTTCCATATAATGCAAATAGCGGTTAAAGTTATCCCCGCTTTGAGTATTTGTAGCCACAATGGCGAGCAAACAACGGTTAATGTTACGTCTGTTTTGGGTGTCTGTAGCCATATGGGCAAATTGAAATGATTTCCAATTGAAAACTGAAACCACACTGAGGACAGTACCGACAATGAGACCAATGCAATAAGCCACTTAGGGATTTCGCAACTTTCTTCAAATATAAAGAACACGAACAGTAAAAGTAAACTGGGAACAATATTCGCAATCAGCCAAAATACCTTTACCCGTTCAATATGGGGTGTGTAATCTTCGATCAAAGGAATGGCAATGTACGCCATTACCCCGATAATAAAGGCCATACCGACTGACTTTACTCGCAATGGGTTATCCGAGAACGCAACAAACAACAAAAATAACAGTGTTTGTGAGATTGCCAGAAGCCTGAATGTGATGTTTACGTATTCCATAGGGTTAGTTTGCCATGGGTGCCTTAGGCTTGCAAAGCTGATATCAAGATGCGAGGGTCTATTATAAGCTGTAACGTTAATCCGTTTATGTTATTAGTGATGATTGCCATATAATTAGGTTAGAGCGACATTTTATAGTGAGTCGCCTTTGGAATAGCACTGGAAAGTAAAATGACACTGAAGAGAATTTCGACTGGTTTAATCTCATTTTTCCTTGTTAATTGTGCGTTCGCAAAGTCGCCCGTGTGGAAAGTAAGCGATGGCGAACGCGAGTTATTTATCGGCGGTACAATACACTTGCTGTCAGCAGGGGATTACCCTTTACCAGATGCTTTTGAACAGGCATTTTCACAGTCATCGAAACTGATTTTCGAAACCGATATAGATGGCGCTAACTCCATAGGTGCACAAACAAAGTTTATGCCCGCGCTGATGTACCAAGACGGTCAAACGGTTGAGTCGGTATTAGAGCCACAAGTCTATCGCGATCTAACTGCATTTTTAACGAAGCGGAATTTGCCTTTGGCCATGTTCGAGCGATTTAAACCCGCTGGATTTAATCTGACATTGTTAGTATTGGAACTTCAGCGTCTAGGAATTAATGCACAAAGTGGCGTTGATATTTACTTTAGCAATAGAGCTAAAAAAAGCGAAAAGAGTGTTGCTTGGTTGGAAAGTTTAGATGAGCAGATTAAATTTATTGATCGCATGAATGCCTTAGACCCCAATCTGATAATCGCTTCCACGTTGCGCGATATAGGCCAACTGGAACATCAATGGCCAAAATTATTGTCAGCTTGGAAGACAGGAGATATGCAAAGCTTGGAAAATCTGGGCCTAACTCAAATGATTAAAGAGGCGCCTGAACTTTATCAGTTTATGTTGGTGGATCGAAATAAACAGTGGGTGCCTGCAATTAAGAGGTGGCTAGGAACACCTGAGGTTGAGTTTATTTTAGTTGGCGTACTGCATTTGGCCGGCAAAGACAGTGTACTGTCAGAGATTGAAAAAGCCGGCTACAAGGTTGAACAGCTTAACTGATTTGTAGAAGTTCAGATTGGATCTGACTGTTAGACGCTTATGCTCCCCAAGACTGTCGGCGTGGGCTTTTGGAAATTGCTAATAACCAACCTAAAAATAGGCCAAACACAATGGTGCCAATACCAAGCATAAACCATCGCTGCTCTTCTTGGTCTTTCAATGAGTTATTTCTAAGGCGAATGGTGTCGATTTCTAATAACAACTCTTGCACTTCACCTTCGAGTTTGGTGTTGCGGCTCGCAATGTTGACCGCATCTGAAGAAACTCGTTTGATGTTTTCAAGTTCGCTGGTCGTTTCAACGAGTTTAGCGGTCAAATCGGTATTCTGTTTAATCAGTGCTTGGTTGTCTTCTTGCGCGGTGGCTAATAAGGTTTGCAATTCACCCGGCTCAGCACTCAATTGTTGTAACTGAGCTTCAAGGCGCGCCACTCGGTCACGCGCTGATGGAATATCACTTAAATATCGAGTCAACACAAAGCCAGTGTCGCCAGCCGCATTGCGTACTTCGCTGTGGCCGTTACCCGCATTTAGATTTACAACTTGCATACGCTCGCCACTTTTTAATACTTTGATGATCTTATTTTTATTAGTAGGGCCAGAGCGCATCATAACGTCGATGCTGTCGGTTACGTATCGCGTTTGTGGGTATGATTGGCTGCTTTGCATAACAGCGACAATAAATATCAGGCTTAAAAAAAAGTATTTCATAATGGCGGGTAACGTTAGGTCTACGCTTCGATCGGCGGAGTATAACGCGCATTATGCCTAACAATAAGTACCTGTGGGTATCTGCTCACTAATTGTTAATCTAGTTCAAGTTCTTTCAGTTTACGAGTTAACGTGTTACGCCCCCAACCCAGTAATTTGGCTGACTGCTGTCGATGCCCGCCGGTGTGATCCAAGGCCACTTTTAATAGCGTCCCCTCAAAACTTTTAGCCAACTCATTTAATATGTCTTGCTGCCCCATGTTCAGTTTACGACGAACGACCTGAGCTAATGCGGCCTCCCAATTGTCAACTTGTTCAAGTTCCGACTCGGCTAATAATTCTTTAGGTAAATCTTCCACACCCACCAATTTGGCCGGTGCCATCACTGTTAACCAGCGGCATATGTTTTCCAGTTGGCGCACATTGCCAGGCCAATGATAGCCGCTCATTTTCGATAAGGCTTCGTCGCTTAAGAGCTTCATTTCCACTTCTAAGTCATCGGCGCTCATGCGTAAAAAGCGCTTTGCAAGTAGAGGTATGTCTTCTACACGCTCGCGTAAGGACGGAATATCGATGCGGATGACGTTCAAACGATGATACAAGTCTTCTCGGAAACGACCTTGAGCGACCTGCTCTTCTAAATCACGGTTGGTGGCGGCCAGAACGCGCACATCAACCGACACCAAATCTCGCCCACCAACGCGATAAAAACGTTTATCCGATAGTACCCGCAGTAATCGTGTTTGCAGTTCTGCGTTCATTTCGCCTATTTCATCTAGGAACAGTGTGCCGCCATCGGCTTGTTCAAAGCGCCCTTTACGTTGCGCTTGCGCGCCTGTAAATGCGCCTTTTTCGTGCCCAAACAATTCAGACTCAAGTAACTCAGCTGGAATAGCCGCGATATTAATTGCCACAAACGGTTTTGTCGCTCTGGGGCTGTGGCGGTGCAGGGCATTAGCCACCAGCTCTTTACCAGTGCCAGATTGACCGCATACCATGACATTGATATTAGATTTGGCCAAGCGACCTATGGCTCTAAACACCTCTTGCATTGCTGGTGCTTCACCAATAATGGTGACTTCAGCCGTTTCTTCTTCTGGTGAATCAGCGCCGTTTTTGGGCTCTACGGCTCGTTGCACTAAACGAACAGCCTCGTCTAAATCAAACGGTTTAGGTAAGTATTCAAATGCCCCGCTTTCATACGATGCCAAGGCGCTGTCTAGGTCGGTATGCGCGGTCATGATAATCACGGGAATGTCTGGCTGCTCTTGGTGCAAAATTTTCGCTAGTTCAAGACCACTCATGCCCGGCATACGAATATCCGTCATCAACACGTCGGGCTGTTCTGTTTCCATAGCAGAAAGAGCTTGTTCAGCGTCTTCAAAGTCGCGCACATCAAATTCATCGGCACGCAACGCGCGCGCAAGCACCCAACGAATAGACGAATCGTCATCAACTATCCAAACTTTATGCATTGTTATTATCTCCGGCTAAGGGTTCCTTGTTGCTGCCAGCTAAAGGTTCTTTGGGATTGTAAGGTAGCGAGATGGAGAAGCACGTTTTTCCATGGTAATGCTCTAGTATAACGGCGCCGTGGTGGCGTTGGACAATTTCTTGCGTTATGGACAAACCTAGCCCAGTGCCTTCTGGGCGGCCAGTTACTAGAGGGTCAAAAATAACGTCTCTCATGTCATCGGGCACGCCAGGCCCTTCATCCCAAATTTGAATTTTCAATGCTTGGCGATGCATTACCTGATTTATAGTGACGAAGCGCTCAAATTTAGTCACTAATCCTATTGTGATCGTTTCGCAGCCTTCTTGCGCTTCAACCGCATTGCCCACGATATTTAAAATTGCTTGAATTACCTGTTCTTTATCCACTTTGATTTCAGGTAAGGCCGGATCATAAAAACGCTTCACAATCAGTTGGGATGCACCTTTTACACTGATAAGGTGGACTACGTGTTCCAACACTTCATGAATGTTTAGCCGCGTTGGCTTTAGTTGCGCGCGTGACCCCATAACGCGATCCACCAAACGGGTTAAACGATCGGCTTCTTTTATCAGTATGTCGGTCAGCTCTTTTCTTGATGGGTCTTCTATTTCTCGATCAAGTAATTGCGCTGCACCGCGAATGCCACCCAAAGGGTTCTTAATTTCATGAGCTAAACCACGCATCATCAACTTGAAAGATTGTTGACGTTCCATCTGATTTTTCTCTTTCATAAAGCGCGAAATGCGATTGATTGAATTAATTTCAATCAAAATAGATGGTTCCATGCCGTACTGAGTGGTAACCATGGATAAGGTCACATCCACGAGTAAGTTTTGACCAAGCAGCCCTAGCTGCACTTCTCTTAAAGTAAATTTGGCCCCGTAATCACGGCACTCCTGCAGTGATTTGCGCACAACCGTATCATCGAGTAACTCATTTATGTGTTTGCCGATCAAATAACGCCGGCTTTGACAAAATAGAGTCTCAGCCGCAATGTTCACCAGCTTAACGTGATTACTCTGATCAATCACGATCACCGCACTTTCCAAGCTTTCAAGTACTAATTCACTGTTCAAAACTGAATTCACACCGGACGTTACGTCGATTAATATCAAGCATGCACCAAATTGGTGCAAATCATAACCCAATTCTCCCGTTATTGATTGGGTGGGGGAAATGGTTTTACTGAGGCATCTGTGCCAACTTCACGCCGTTACTCCATTAAGGCTGTGTGGCTGAAAAGTGCCTCGCAGACCAAAGCAAGCGAGGCACTTAATTCTATAAACGACTTAATGCAATATTCAATTGTATGTTAAGCCTGTTATATAAATATTCAGCTTAGCAGCTGTAAGAGTATTGGAACTCGATTGGATGCGTGTTAATACGCAATGCATCGACTTCCTCTTGTTTTAACTCTAGGTAACCGTCAATCGCGCTGTTGGTGAACACACCACCGGCAAGCAAAAATTCACGATCTTTATCGAGCGCATCAAGTGCGTAGTCAAGGCCCGCTGCTACTTGCGGAATTTTGGCTTGTTCAGCCGCTGGCAATTCATACAAATCTTCGTCAGCCGCGTCACCTGGGTGAATTTTGTTCTGGATTCCGTCAAGACCGGCCATTAACATGGCGGTAAACGCTAAGTATGGGTTGGCTGTTGAGTCTGGGAAACGAATCTCAATACGGCGGCCTTTCGGATTCATAACGTAAGGAATACGACAAGAAGCAGAGCGGTTACGTGCTGAGTAAGCCAAAAGAATGGGCGCTTCAAAGCCAGGCACAAGACGTTTGTATGAGTTAGTTGAGGCGTTTGCGAACGCATTAATTGCTTTGGCGTGCTTGAAGATGCCACCAATGTAGTACAACGCGGTTTCGCTCAAGCCACCATAACCGTCGCCAGCGAACATGTTGTTGCCGTCTTTGAAAATAGATTGGTGAACGTGCATACCTGAACCGTTGTCGCCAACGATTGGCTTTGGCATGAACGTAGCTGTTTTGCCATACATGTGAGCCGTGTTGTGAACCGCGTATTTGAAGATTTGTACTTCGTCGGCTTTGCGCACTAATGTATTGAATAGCGTGCCAATTTCGCACTGACCGCCCGTTGCAACTTCGTGGTGATGCACTTCTGTATCAACGCCCATTGCTTCAGAAGATTGGCACATAGCCGCACGCAAATCGTGCAATGAATCAACCGGCGGTACTGGGAAGTAACCGCCTTTTTGACCTGGTCGGTGCCCCATGTTGCCTTCTTCGTATGGCTTCTCAGAATTCCAATAAGCTTCTTTAGAGTCCACTTCGTAGAAAGAGCCACGTGGCTCGTTAGCAAAACGCACGTCATCGAACACGAAGAATTCGTTCTCTGGGCCAAAATACGCCGTGTCACCAATGCCTGTTTCTTTCAAATAAGCTTCAGCGCGTTTGGCAATTGAACGAGGGTCACGTTCGTAACCTTCCATGTTTGAAGGTTCGATAATGTCGCAACGAATGTTCATCGTTTTGTCTTGAAAGAACGGGTCTACTACCGCTGAATCAGGTTCAGGCATCAAAATCATGTCTGATTCGTTAATGCCTTTCCAGCCAGCGACGGATGAGCCGTCAAACATCTTGCCTTCTTTAAAAGTATCTTCGTCAACAACCGTGGTTGGAACCGTTACGTGTTGCTCTTTACCTTTTGTGTCGGTGAAACGAAAGTCAACGTATTTTATATCTTCGTCTTTAATTTGCTTTAAAACGTCTTGAACTGACATTCTCATACCTCAATATCAATGGTTTATCTAATAATTAGGTGAGCGTCAGAGACGCCGCGCCTATGTTTGATGGCAGTGTTTACCGCCCGTGCCTATTTATCATCAAAGCTGTTCGTTTTGGCGTGAACAAACTTGGACCATAAATTGGCGCTTTAAGCGGGCACAAATGCTTAACGTTTTAACATCTGTGCCGTATTAAATTTGTTGCGATCAGCGTAAGGCCAGCAACGCACCCGACAATCTGTGCACTGATGTCGAGTAAAGAAATAAAAGCAAGCATTGTGCCAACTTCGCAAAAGCCACTGGGTGCATGGCCTTACGAAATAAGCCGCGTGCAATCAGGGTTGAAATAGCCATTGTTTAGATGCGAACTAACTTTACATTAATTTTTGAACCATAACAGTGCAAACAAAAATAAACCGCTCTAATTTGGTGCGTATTTGCATTTACACGCTGATTGCCAGCGTTTCTTTTACCGTTTCCATGGCCGCTATGCTGGTTGACCCATTAACACCAGGTACGGCCAACAACTCTTCCTCTAAAAAATCGCGATAGGCCCGCATATCTTTAACTCTGGCTTTTACTAAAAAATCAAAACTGCCTGTAACCAGATAACATTCTTGGACCGGTTCGAGTTGCTGGATAGCCTCTTTGAATTCATGAAAGCTTTTCTTGCTTGTGCGATCGAGTCTGATTTGCACAAACACCACCAAACCCGCATCCAACTGCTTAGCGCTTAAACGCGCGGCATAACCCTTTATATAACCCGCTCTTTCAAGTTTACGCACCCGTTCAATGCACGGTGTGGTGGTTAAACCTACTCGCTTGCCAAGATCCGTGAAGGAGATGCGTCCCTCGTCTTGCAATACAGTAAGTATGTGTCGATCGTATTTGTCCAGCTTAGGTTGTTCAAGAGGGTCTGTTTCAGTCATATTAAATTGGGTGAGTCTTAGATTAACTCACCATCCAAAAGTGTTTAAACAGAATTTATCACTATACATGCATTTAATTAAATTAAATTTAAGCGCTGATGTAAAAGATTAAAAGAAAAATCAACTTAACCATATGAGGTTCTAGCGATATCATTCTTTGTACCAACAACATGGTCACGGCCATGCAAAGTTAACAGTGTTGATACGGCGCAACCACTTACTGAGATTGAGTGAGCGCCTACCATAAAAGAGGGTAATCATGAAGATTGGTGTAGCAAAAGAAATTAAAAACCACGAATATCGAGTGGGGCTTAGCCCAGCCAGTGCCATGGAGCTAATTAAGAACGGTCATGAGGTCACAGTGGCGGCTGGGGCAGCGGACGGTATAGGTCTCACCGATGAGGCCTATACCGCGGTGGGCGTCAACATTGCGGCTTCTAACGAGGCGATCTTCGCAGAAAGCGAAATGATAATTAAAGTAAAAGAGCCGCAACCGAATGAATGCAAACAGTTAAGCCAAGGGCAGTTGTTGTTCACGTATCTACATCTCGCACCAGATCGCGTACAAACCGAGTTACTTTTGGAGTCTGGTGTGACCGCGGTGGCTTATGAAACAGTGACTGGGCCTAACCGTTCATTGCCATTGTTGGCCCCTATGAGTGAAGTGGCTGGACGTTTGGCCGCGCAAGCAGGGGCACACTGTTTGGAGCGCGCACAAGGTGGTGCCGGCGTTTTGATGGGCGGCGTACCAGGCACTGAGCCCGCCAAGGTGCTGGTTGTTGGCGGCGGCGTTGTTGGTCAGAACGCTGCTTATATAGCTGTTGGGATGGGCGCTCAAGTAACAATCTTAGATCGCTCCGTTTCAAAACTGCGTGAATTAGACATGATGTTTCAAGGCAGAGCTAAATGCGTATACTCAACGGCTGAAGCATTAGAGCGACACGCCTTGGAAACGGACTTGCTGATTGGCGCAGTGCTGATTCCAGGCGCTAACGCCCCCAAATTAGTCACTCGTGAGATCATTAAACGTATGAAACTTGGCTCGGTGGTGGTTGATGTGGCCATTGACCAAGGCGGTTGCTTTGAGACTTCGAAAGCAACCACTCATCAAGACCCAACGTTTGTGGTTGACGGCATTGTTCATTACTGCGTTGCGAATATGCCAGGCGCTGTTCCGCAAACATCAACTTACGCATTGAATAATGCCACACTGCCATTCGCTATAAGCTTAGCTAATAATGGGTGGCGGGAAGCGATGCGGCGTGACGAACATTTATTAAACGGTTTAAATGTGCATGATGGCAAACTGACTTATAAAGCTGTGGCTCAAGCACAAAGTTTAAAATTCACTGATCCAGCAAGCTTGATCTAAAGCTCGTTAAGATTATTCATAAGTGGAATGGCTTTATAAAAGAAGGGCTGAAAATTAGGGCGAATGCCGTAGTAAACTTTTCGAAAATAAAAAGACTCGTCTGCTTTTATTATTGGTTGACGAGCCCTTTCATTTTCTTTAATAGTGCTATTTTTGCACTTTCCTCACTCCTAGGCGACTTGGGCTTGACCTCAGTCAGGGCGAAACTTACTGGATTCTGATGGCGGTGTCTATCGTTTTATAACTTTTTGTTAGAATTGGTATTACTTTGAGTTATTTTCTTGGCAAAATGTCAATTAGTGTTAATGAGAAGTGCCCACGATGCTACCGTTTCTACTGTTTATAAGGGCCACAGAAACGCGGATGAATGACTCGCAAATTCAAACATTAGCGCTATAATAAGGCTCTAATTTAGCAGTGGGCTTGGCCCGCTTTTTTATTGGTTGCGTTTCTTCGGTTGGACTGATCTGAAAGCGGTAAAACAGTAAACACGTTCACCTTATTTCTCTGCCAAGCTACCCAAGTGAATTTATCATGAGCGATACACTTAGCTTTCAAGACATTATTCTGCGTTTGCAACAATTTTGGGCCGACAATGGCTGCGTGATTATGCAGCCTATGGATACTGAAGTGGGCGCAGGCACTTTCCATACACCTACGTTTTTAGGTGCCATTGGGCCAGAACCGTTGAATGCGGCTTATGTGCAACCGTCACGGCGCCCAACGGACGGCCGCTATGGAGAGAACCCTAATAGGCTGCAACACTATTTTCAGTACCAAGTAGTGTTAAAACCTTCGCCAGATAACATTCAAGAACTTTACTTAGAGTCTATGAAGACACTGGGTATTGATATGCTAAGCGATGATGTTCGCTTTGTAGAAGACAATTGGGAGTCACCCACTATTGGTGCTTGGGGTCTTGGTTGGGAAGTCTGGCTCAATGGAATGGAGGTCACACAGTTTACTTACTTTCAGCAAGTTGGCGGTTTGGATTGTCGACCGGTCACCGGAGAGATCACGTATGGCTTAGAGAGGATAGCGTTGTATCTGCAAGGCAAAGATAGTATCTACGATCTTGAGTGGACGGATGGTTTTACCTACGGTGATATTTATCATCAAAATGAGGTAGAGCAATCCGCCTATAATTTCGAACATGCGAATGTTGAAGAGTTGTTTCACTTTTTCAACGCCTGTGAGTCGGAAGCGCAATACTGCTTAGAACAAAACTTGCCTCTGCCCGCCTACGAAAAAATGCTAAAGGCATCTCACAGTTTTAATATGCTGGACGCTCGTCATGCGATCAGTGTGACCGAACGAGCCCGCTATATTGGTCGAATACGTGCGTTGGCCAAAGGCGTTGCCGTGTCGTATTACGAAACCCGAGAAGCGCTGGGGTTTCCTCGCGGCAAAGATTTGACAGCTAGCGTTACATCAGCCTAAGAAGCCATTAAGGAGTACAGCATGACCGAGAATACCTTACTGATCGAATTAGGCACCGAAGAGCTGCCACCCAAAGCATTGAAGAAATTAAGTGACTCGTTTGCACGTGAACTCATCAATGGCCTAATGGAAGCAGAGTTGATCACAGACGTTGCGTTAGCTAAGCCGTTTGCTTCACCAAGACGTTTGGCATTAAGTGTGCCTAACGTGATTGCGGCACAGCCAAATCAAATCATAGAGCGTCGCGGTCCTGCGGTAACCGCCGCGTTTAAAGACGATGCAACACCAACGCCTGCCGCGACTGGTTTTGCTAAATCTTGTGGCGTTGAAGTTCACGATCTTCAACGTTTAAAAACCGACAAAGGCGAATGGCTGAGTTATTCAATAGAAGAACACGGAAAAACCTTAATCGAACTGATTCAAGGCATATTAGAACAGGCCATTAAACGTCTGCCAATTCCTAAGCGTATGCGCTGGGGTGCTGGCGAAGCCGAATTTGTACGCCCAGTTAAATGGCTGATTGTGATGCACGGAAACGATGTTGTTCCAGCAACGGCGTTAGGTATATCATCGTCAAACACGTCGCGCGGTCATCGTTTCCACAGCGACGGAGACATCACCATCACGAGTGCTGACCATTACGAAGAGCAGCTATTAAAAGAAGGTCATGTCATTGCCGATTTTAATAAGCGACAACATTTGATTAAAGAACAGGTTGTCGAAGCCGCCGCCAGTGTCGCAGGGAAAATAGAGGACGATCAGGCGCTGCTAGACGAAGTTACCGGTTTGGTTGAGTACCCAAGCCCCATAGTTGGCGGTTATAACGAAAGCTTTTTGGACGTGCCACAAGAGTGCCTTATTTCCTCAATGCGTGATCATCAAAAGTATTTTCACGTTGTGGACAGCAATAAAAAGTTGATGCCCTACTTTATTACCCTCAGTAACATAGAGAGCAAAAACCCTGCGCAAGTTAAGTCTGGCAATGAGAAAGTATTAAGGGCACGTCTATCCGACGCGCAATTTTTCTGGGAAACTGATCAAAAACACACACTCGAATCGCGCATTAACCGACTTGCTAATGTGCTATTTCATGCAAAGCTCGGCAGCTTGTTTGACCGTACCGTACGCATAGAGCGTTTGGCCGGTGAATTGGCGGAAAAAATGGGAGCAGACAACACCATAAGCAAACGTGGTGCGCGGTTAGCAAAGGCCGATTTAGTCTCAAACATGGTGGGTGAATTTGACGAGTTGCAAGGCATTATGGGGCATTATTACGCTGATCGCGAAGGTGAAGATGCGTTGGTGGGCGAGTGCATTGAGCAGCATTATTGGCCTAAATTTGCAGGAGATGAACTGCCCGTATCTCGAGAAGCGCAAGCGGTCGCATTGGCTGACAAGATTGACAGCTTTGTTGGTCTGTTTGGGGCTGGTGAAGTACCCACGGGTGACAAAGACCCATACGCACTGCGCCGCGCTGCACTTAGTATTTTGCGCATCTTGATTGAACGTGAGCATGATTTTTCTTTACCCGAACTCATTGCGCAAAGCGCTCAGGTGTATGCCGACACGCAGGGTTTTGAAATCAGCCCAGAGACCCAAAGTAATATTGTTGCTTTTATACGCGGGCGTTTAACTGCATTTTATCAAGCTCAAAGTATTGCTACTAATACTATTAATGCGGTAATGGCATGCGAGCCAGATAGTCCGCTAGACTTTGAACATCGAGTGAAAGCCGTACATGCGTTTAACAGTAAGGTCGAAGCCGCCGATTTGGCTGCGGCCAATAAACGCATCAGTAACATACTAAAAAAACAAGAAATTGAGGTGAGTCTACAAGTGGAAGCTGCCGCCTTAGTTGAAGAAGCTGAGAAAGCACTTTTTACAGCAATTAAGAGCATCGAGGCGGACTGCGTCACGTTATTTGAAACAGGTGACTATCAACAAGGGTTGGCTAAATTGGCGGGCTTGCGTACTCCCGTGGATAACTTTTTTGAACACGTAATGGTAATGTCAGACAACAAAGTTGAAAAAGCGAACCGACTGGCTTTACTTAAACGCATGCAAGGTTTGTTTTTACGCGTTGCGGATATCGCCCTGCTCGGTTAACGTTGCTTAAACACAGTACTGCGAGACACAATACATCATGCCAAAGCAACTGGTCATTCTTGATCGCGATGGAGTTATTAACCGAGATTCTGATGAGTTCATCAAGTCTCCTGATGAGTGGGAACCCTTGAAAGGCAGCCTTGAAGCCATGGCTCGTCTTAGTCAGGCTGGCTATGAAGTTGTGGTGCTAACCAATCAATCAGGCGTTGGTCGGAAGCTGCTATCGGCGGATCAGTTGGGACAGATACACGGTCGCATGATAGAACATCTACGACAATTGGGTGGGCAAGTACAAACCATTCTTTTTTGTCCTCATCACCCTGACGATGGTTGCGAATGCCGTAAGCCAAAGCCTGGTATGTACATCGAATTGGGCAATCGTCTTGGCATCAATTTTAATGGCGTGTTCTCGGTAGGTGATTCTATTCGTGATTTGCAAGCCGCCAAAATAGCGGGCGCGACGCCGGTGTTGGTGAAAACAGGTAATGGCCGAAAGTCGTTACGAGCAATTGAAAAACAACCAGAGTTAGAGCTTAGTAACACACAAGTCTTCGATCATTTATCAGGTTTTGTGGACGCTCTTTTGGCTAAAGAAATATAAGAGCAATTCGCCAACCAAAAGAAAATCCGCATGATTTACTTTCGATCAATCCTTTTTTATCTAGGCGAGGCACTCTCGACCATCCCGTTTTGCCTGATTTCAATCGTTGCTTTATTATTTAAGCCCACTACGCGTTCAAAAATCATCGCGGGTTGGGCGAAGTTCGTGACTTGGTGGTTAAGGGTAACCTGCGGTCTTACGCACACGACTACAGGTATGGAACACATCCCTGAAGAGCCTTGTGTGTTTGCTTGCGCGCATTCGTCGACTTGGGAAACCATCGCCACACAAACATTTTTACCGCCCTTGGCTTGGGTACTAAAGAAAGAGTTACTTAACATTCCTGTTTTTGGACTGGGGTTGCGTGCCACAGGCCCAATAGCGATTGATCGCAATGATACCAAAAATGCCCTGGATCAGGTGATTGAGCAAGGCATAGAAAAATTCACTGAAAATCGTTATGTACTGATCTTCCCAGAAGGTACCCGCTCTCCGTGGGGTAAACCAGGCAATTATAAAAAAGGGGCCGCAAAGTTGGCTATTGCGGCGAACAAGCCCATAGTGCCGGTGGCGCACAATGCTGGCGAGTTTTGGTCTAAAGACAGCCTCTGGATCAAGCCTGGACGCATTCAGTGCATCTTTGGGCCAGCTATTTCGGTGGAAGGGAAAACCGATACTGAACTCACTCGTGAGATACGTCAGTGGATCCTATCGCAAGAGTTTTGAAGTCAAACTTAAAGAAAGCGACCACTCATTTGCGTTACTGTTCATCAAGGTAGAGTGATTGGCTTTGATCTGCAACATGCCAAGTTTGAATAGTAACGGCTTCGCCAAAAGCAAAATTAATCAAATCAGAAGCCTCTTAACTAAACGTTGTGCTATAACTATTTTCAGTATCGCGCTAACCCTCAACGACCAGTAAGTATGAGTAAACCTACCGCCTTGGCCGCGACAGCCGAATCACCTAAAGAAAACATTGTGCTGGAAACATCAGCCAACCTTAATGATCAAGTCCCTACCTTTGTTGATCTGTTGCCAGAGCAAGCGCAACCCTACTGGCAACTATTGCAGAAATACCCAATTATTGAAGCGGCGGTGATCTTTCTTGTTTTCTGGAGCCTTGCCTATGTTATTCGCCGCTACGCCATCACGCTCATTCAACGCCTGACCACGCAAACTAAGAGTGACTTAGACGATAAGCTTATTGATGCGCTAAGACCGCCGGTTTTTTCTACGGTAATATGGTTTGGTTTGATTGTTGCCAGCAAGTCGGCTGGTTTTGTTGATGGAGTATTTCATTTTATTGCACCGGTTGCATCGACCATGATCGTGTTGAGCCTATTAAAAGCCGCGCTGACTGTCAGCAGTTTGGTCATTAGCGCGCTGTCTCATGACGGCTCTCGTTTTAAAACATTCGATGTTCGCACGGAGCCGTTAATGATCATTGTCAGTAAAATATTGCTGCTGGTCATAGGCGCTTACGTGACCTTATTAATTTGGGGTATTAACCCAGTCGGTTTATTAGCGTCAGCAGGAATCGTCGGTATAGCCGTGGGTTTTGCTGCGAAAGATACACTGGCCAATCTTTTCTCTGGTGTATTTATCTTGGCTGATCGCCCCTATAAATTAGGTGATTATGTGAATCTGGACGGCGGTGAACGAGGCCGAGTCACGCATATCGGCATTCGCAGCACGCGTATTCTGACTCGCGATGATATAGAAGTGACTATTCCAAACGGTGTTATTGGCAATGGTAAGGTGGTCAATGAAAGTGGTGGCACCCACCCAAAAATGCGTATCCGCCTTAACGTGCAATGCGCTTACGATGCCGACCTTGAAGAAGTGGAAAAAGTATTGATGTCCTTAGCCCAGGACCATTCTGAGATATGCTCATTCCCGGCGCCACGCGTACGCGTTAGAGGCTTTGGTGAGAGCGGTATCGACATTCAGCTAATGGGCTGGATCAATGAGCCTAAAGATCGAGGCCGAATCATGCATACGATGTTTAAGGGCATTCATCGCTCGTTTAAAGAACACAATTTGGAAATACCGTTTCCTAAACGCGATTTACATATCATCAGCCAAACGAACGCAAGCAATGAGTAAAAATCATTGAGGCCCAGGTGTAAGAAGTTCAGGCCTGATTGCGTAATATTTATCGAGGTCGTTTGTCAGCGTTAATGCGGTTGTTGTACTCATAACGAAACTAAAAGGGGCCGGTTTATCCTTTTTTAACTGATATCACTATTGGGTTTACGCCCAGCTTCTTTAGCTTGTTTTTCACTGTTTTGGCTTTTCGCTTGTCGGAAAAAGGGCCGAGTCGCACGCGAAAGTAGGTGCCACGCTCTTCACTGGTTCGGGTTTGAGTGATTGATTTAAACCCCTTTAGAGCAAGCCGAGCGCGTAGTTTTTCAGCATCCGCATTTTTACGGAATGAGGCGGCTTGCACAAAATAGTCTAAATTGGGTTTGGCGCGTTCAGGTTCATCGTCTGGAAGATCATCAGGCATGACTTTTTCAATGTCTGGAAGTACTTCATAGAAATCGAATTCTTTCTCGGTGCTTTTGGCGACCAAGTCTTGAATCGCTTGAGTGTCTTCGTCTTGCTCGGCATTGGTCTTATCAAACAGGGTTTTCAAGCCGGCGCCAAAACCAGAATTGCCCGTTTGAGCGCCGTGCATTAGCTTGCCGAGGACGATGCCTGTCACCAAAACAACCAGCATCAAGCCCCAAGGAATGTTGCGCATGTTGGCAGGCCCTTTCTTTGACTTAGGCTTGCTCTTAATTCGTTTTGCTTGTGCCATGATACTGGGTGGTTGACCTTAAGCGTGAACCCCAAGGGCTACATTGATTCCGGTGCGCGAACACCAATGATGGTTAAGCCGTTGTAAATCACTTGTTTGGTTGCCGCGCTTAGCGCTAACATCGCTTTTCGGCGAGGCTCTTCGGTGTCTAATACTTTGTTTGAGTTGTAGTAAGAGTGATACGCCGTCGCCACGTCTTTTAAATAGTAGGTAATCTGGTGAGGCTCAAAATGTTGTGCAGCTTTCTCAACCACTTCGGGAAAGCGTTGCAGAGCGGTCAGCAGAGTGCTTTCTTGATCGTTGCCTAATTGGTCGAAATCGGCATCAGCCAGGTTGGTAACGTCGATACTTTGCCCCACGGCGTTTTCAAACAATCGGCAAATTCTCGCGTGCGCGTATTGCACGTAATACATTGGGTTTTCGTTGTTTTGGGCTTTTGCTAAGTCCAAATCGAAATCCATGTGTTGCTCTGATTTACGTTGAGCGTAGAAAAAGCGCGCCGCATCAGAACCAATATCTTCGCGCAGCTCACGAAGTGTCACAAACTCACCGCTGCGAGTGGACATCCCGACTTTTTCACCTCCGCGGTAAAGGACCGCGAACTGCACCAATAAAACGTTTAATCGATTTTGGTCTAGACCTAATGCCTGTAATGCCGCTTTTACTCGAGGTATGTAGCCGTGATGATCTGAACCCCAAACATTGATGGCCAGATCGAAACCACGATCCAGCTTGTCTTGATGATAAGCGATGTCAGACGCAAAGTAGGTGGGTTGTCCATTATCACGCACCACCACGCGGTCTTTTTCATCGCCATAATCGGTGGTGCGAAACCACCAGGCGCCGCCTTTCTCGTACACATCGCCAGAGGCTTTGAGCTTTTCGACAGCGCGCTCTATTTTGCCGCTGTCAAACAGTGAGCGCTCTGAGTACCAAGTGTCGTAATCGACGCCGAATTCGCTGAGATCTTGTTTGATGTCGTCTAATATGCTGTTCAACGCGAGGTCAAAAAATAGTTTGTAACCTTTTGCGCCTAGACGCTCTTTTGTTAATGCGATCGTTGCGTCTAAGGCCGCTTCGTCTTCGAGGTTTGATCTGGCTTTAACAATATCGTCAATGGAAACAATGTACTTGTTGCCGTGTTGTTGGGCGAGAGAAGCCCCCATGTTGATAACGTATTGCCCTTTGTATCCATTGTCGGGTAGATCAACCGATAACCCCATGGCTTGCAGATAACGGATAAACACACTGACAGCCAAGATGTCCATTTGCCTGCCGGCATCATTAACGTAATACTCGCGTTCAACTTGATTGCCCGCGGCCGTCAACACTCTTGCTAGGGCATCGCCATAGGCTGCGCCACGGCCATGCCCTACGTGCAGTGGCCCAGTGGGGTTGGCAGAGACAAATTCAACCATGATTTTTTGCTTAGAATTAGGCTTGCCCAAACCATACTGATCGCTTTTATCAAAAATAGCCTTAAGCACGGAAGTGTGAGCATCGCTGGCAAGAAACACATTAATAAACCCAGGACCAGCAATATCAACTTTCGTAATTAACGGGTCGCTTGGCAATGCCTCAACCATCAGCGCTGCTAACTCTCTTGGATTTTTGCGTGCTGGTTTAGCCAACATCATGGCAATATTGCAGGCAAAATCGCCGTGCTCTTTTTGCCGAGTGCGTTCGAATACCAAATTAACTTGGTGATCTGTGGGAATCACTTGATTCGATTTTAATGTGTTAATGGCCTGACTGAACAAGGCGTGTAGTTGATCTTTCAAGGGTAATTCTCTTAAACAAGGCAAAAAGTCGGAATTGGACGCGAAGTTATTCGAGCCAACGATAAAAGCGGATTTTAACGGTTTCTTAGGCGCGAAAATAGCGTGATTAGCGCTTAGTAAGAAAATTTACACTGCGCGTTTGTGCTGCCACCAAAAAGCCAAGCCTTGAGCATTAAGACTGGCGTCCAGACCAATCCAATTTTGGATGGTTTCCAGTGGAATGTCTGGAATCTCGTTCTGACACCGCCGAATCAAATATTCCTTAATGGATGAAGCGAGCGAGTTTTCAAAATTGCCCGTTTCAAGCTCAGCAGCCTGCTGCGTGAGCATCACATAATCGTCTATTTGTTCGTGCAAGCCTGCAATGATTTGGGCGCTTGGCTTTAAAGCGCTGTAGTGCGTTAGATAAAGAGTGTCAGGGGTGTGTGCCATGACTTTGTCAATTGAAGCGTGCAGTGCATCAGGTTTAAATTGAACTGGCGTGGTGGTGGGCATAACAAAGGCATGCGATTCAGTGCGCAGAGCTTGATAAGCGACGCCCAGCGTGTCGCCTGTAAACACGCTACGGGTTTGATGATCGACAATGCAGTGATGGTGGCTGGCGTGACCGGGCGTATCTAAAAATGTTAGCGCTCGGTCAGCCCAATGTAAGGTCTCTCCATCCTTTGGTTGAATTACTCTGGCGTTATCTATGGGCGAAATTTTCCCATATAAGCGTTTAAACTCATCTTCGCCATACACCGCTGACGCACCAGCCACCAATTTTTGAGGGTCCACCATGTGGCGGGCGCCTTTAGGGTGTACTACCAACTCGGCATTCTTGCAGAGTGCCATAAGCGACCCGGCGCCACCAGCGTGGTCTAAATGAATGTGAGTGAGAATAATATAATCGACGTGATCAAAACTTAGCCCCAGTTGCTTTATTGCGTTCTCTAATTGGGGCACCGAATATTGAGTGCCAGTATCGACAATGCAAAGCCGATTGTTGGAGCGTATCAAATGTATTGAAGCGAGTTTTGGTTGATAGTAAAGGGCGTCGACAGTGTAAATCTGTGAACCTGTAATAAATTCATGCATAGCGAAGTCTTTAATAGTCCGTGACGATACATTTTAATGTTGTCATTGGGGTGTTCACCTGGTTTCGCTTATAATTTAGAAGCTGTATTTATATTAATTAGCGAACGATGATTGGATGCGATTAAATATCATTAATATCCATAAAGGGTGTGCGCCGAGCGGGTTTACTAAAGTAAATAGGTCTTGTTAAGGCTGTTTTCAGCGCGCCTTTTCTGGATATAACAACTCGCACAAATTATTTATTGTTTTGTATCCAGTATAAAGCGGCCTTAATTATTGTTGGGCATGTCTCTATCGTTATCAGCAATTAATTGTGAAAAACTTATAAACTGACTGTTTTTGTGAAAGCATATTCGTTGCTCACGGTTCTCATTAGTCAGTGTAACCGAAATATTTTTAAACTGAGGTCCCAAAAATCATGAAAAACATTAAAACCACTGAAAAAACATCTAAAAGCATTGGCGCTGCATTAGCGACTTCTGTTATTGCTACCGCTCTAATGAGTGTGTCACCCGTAGCCTCAGCTGCTAAATCAGAGCGTTGTGCTGACGTTGTTAAAGGTGGTAAGAACACTTGCGCGGTTAAATCATTGGGTATTTCGTGCCAAGGTAATGCTAAAGAAGACAACATGGTTGGTGCATGGATTAAAGTTCCTGCAGGCACTTGTGGCAACATTGTTGCAATTTGCGCTGGTACTGCTGAAGCGCCAGAAGGCACAAAAGAGAAAAAACTAACTAAAGCGTGTGGCAAGATTGCTGAGCAAACTGACCCAGAAGTTATTGGTGGACGTTTGGTGGATCGTTATGGTGAGTCTATCTAAGACAAGTGTTCTTTTACATTAGAGCGCATTGTTCTAATGTTCGAACTGATAAAACGGCCTTGTGATTTCTCGCAAGGCCGTTTTTCTTTCAAAACTCATCGTCACTGCAGATTTACATAGTTCGAGATACACTTGAGGGACTAAATGAATAAGGCTCTTGGAATAGAGCGCTTATAAAACAGAGTTCATTCATGTCGATTATCAAGTGCGGTTTAGGCGTTCGCCCTGAGTTGTTCAACACCTTCTTTGTCGAAGAGCCTGCGTTAGGGTTCCTTGAAGCCCATTCGGAAAATTATTTTGGTGAGTCAATTGCGCGATCTCAGTTGCTTGCGGTGCGTAAAGATTATCCAGTGAGTTTGCATGGTGTTGGTTTATCTCTAGGGCGTGCTGATAATCTGGATAAGCCCCACCTTGAACAGTTAAAATCACTTGTGAGCGATGTGGAGCCATTCATTGTTTCTGAACATTTGGCTTGGAGTGCTTATTCGCACCGCCATATACCGGACTTGTTGCCGTTGCCTCTCACCGAACAGGCGCTGGGATTAATGTGTCAACACATTGATCAAATGCAGCAAACACTTGGGCGACAGATACTGATCGAAAACCCGTCTAACTATTTAGTCTTTGATCAACTACAAATTCCCGAACCCGAATTTCTAAATACACTGGCTCAACGCACTGGCTGTGGTTTGTTGGTGGATGTGAATAATATTTACGTGAGCGCCGTTAACGTAGGTCGCGACCCTGAAGCCTATATTCAGGCCTTAGACTCAAAGCATATAGGGCAGTACCATCTCGCAGGTTACACCGAAGTGAGTCGAAAGATAAGTGATAAGACTGACGGCAAATCTGAAATATTGTTGATAGACACCCACAACCAGCCGGTTTACCAACCCGTGTGGGAATTGTTTGAAACAACCCTAAAGCAGCATGGGGCAAGGCCAACCTTGTTTGAGTGGGACTCAGATTTTCCTGAATTTGATGTGTTGTTGAATGAGTGTGAAAAAGCCGACAACCTGATTGCAGCCGTAACAAAAAGGTGTGATTTGGGCGGCGCGGGTTCGAATAAAAAAATCGAAATAAAAAGTCAGCCTGTGGTCTCTGATTTGAGTGCATTAGCCGCCATGCAAAATGAGTTTCTAGATGATGTGTTTGGCTTGGTTGCACAACACAGGGCAGTTGTTCATTCTCAGCAGCATCGTATTGCGGTTTATCAGAATAATCTCTTCGGCGCGATGCAAGACTATCTGGCTGAAGTCTACCCAGCGACTCAAGGCGTTGTGGGGGCGGAATTCTTTAAGCAGATGGTGCAATTGTTGATTCAGATATCGCCACCTGCTACTGGAAATGTACACAACTACGGCGCTAACATGCGGCTTGCCGTTGAGCATTTTGATGGTCTTTCAGCGCTACCGTATTTATCTGATTTGATCCGTTATGAGTGGGCGCAACATCACGCCTACTACAGTAAAGTGAGTGATATTGTCGATCTAACCTTAATACCACAGGAGGAGCTGTTAACATTAGATGTGGCATTAAACTCATCGGCCTGTCTTATTGATTCGCAATACCCAATATACGAAATTTATCGACAGTCTCTGCCCACATATGAAGGGCAAGTAGCCATTAGTTTAGATCAAAGCCGTGATGCATTGCTGGTTTGCAAACTTGGCCATGAAGTTCAGACTCACGTCTTGAACGATTCTTTGCGTGTATTGTTGTTAGAAGTACAAAATTCAAAAAATTTATTGCAAGCAATTGAAGCTTTAAGCGGGTCTATAAAACCACAAGAGTTAACCGCCTGTTTGGGCTTTTTGTTTGAAAAACAATTGCTAAAACCCGCGTCAACCATGGAACTAAACCAAGCTGAAGAGCCTATGCTGCATTAATACGTTAGCTTAAATACTTGCTTGAAAGCCGTTTTAATTTAAATCAACCCTTAGGGTTTTTAAATTTAAGCGGAATTTTTCCAACTACTCACTATTTCCAACCACCTATTATTTCCAACCACTAGACTAGGAAAAATAAAAATGAAAAACTTATATCTAGCATTTTGCGGCTTTTGCTCTGCAATCATTGCACCTCTGGCTAACCTGTTTGGGCGAGTTTATGTCGGCCTAATTTTCTGGAGTTCAGGCACCGCTAAGTTCAGCGACATGGAAGAAACAGTAGAGCTGTTCGACCCTGCGGAAGACGGCGAATTTGTAATCTCCTTTTTGCCAGAATCATTACCACCAGAGATTCCAGCGTACCTGGCAACCATTGGAGAACTAACCTTGCCAATACTCTTGTTTGTTGGCTTGTTGACCCGATTTGGTGCTGCTGGCCTGCTGATTATGACGATTGTTATTCAGTTTTTTGTGCCAGGCTTTGACGATCATCAACATTACCTGTGGATGAGTGTTCTTGCCATGTTGATTGGGTACGGTGGTAATAAGCTATCTCTTGATTATTGGCTACTTAAAGATAAGTAATCAGTAATGTTGGTTATGCCGGAACGGCTTATTCCATTATCTTAAATCATAAGTTTGTTACTCTGCACCCTGGTTCGAATGAAGATCGAGGGTGCAGAACAGTCAGGATGACCAGCATAACGCGATTGCATGCATGCAAGGGGAAACGCATGGGATAAAGCAGACTTTCATCCGACCTATTCTGCAGTGTATTCTGATGTCTACTTTACGAGCGCTAAGGCCTTGGAAGGCCCCTCTGTTGGGTAAGAAAAAATGGTTGTCGGGTATCTAAATTATCGCATTAGATAGAACAAAACGTCATCGTCTGACTAATCAACTGCTGACGTAATAAACCCATCGCTGTTATCCTTGCGATTAATGACTGAAAGACAAAACACGGTCGGCCGTTATGCCCCAAGCCCCACCGGCGACTTGCATCTTGGAAATTTAAGGACCGCGTTAATTGCGTGGTTGCATGCGCGCGTGCAAAAAGGAGTATTCTTGATGCGTATGGAAGACGTTGATACTGCGCGTGTGGTTGCTGGCAGCGATAAAAGATTATTATCCGATTTAGAGTGGTTGGGTTTGGATTGGGATGGTGAGGTAATCTATCAATCTCAACGACTGTCCATGTATCAAGATGTGCTTGCCGATTTAGATGAGCAAGGGCTGATCTACCCTTGTTTTTGTTCTCGCAAAGACATTAGACAAGCCAGCAGCGCTCCGCATTCAACGCTTGGAGTGTATCCCGGCACATGCGCTAATCTAGACGCCGTCAAAATAAATGAACTATCAAAAATAAAGTCCCCAGCGACTCGTGTTCGTGTTCCAAACTACTTAAAAAACGACTGCGGTGATTTCGTGTTACATCGCGCGGATGGTTTGTTCGCTTATCAGCTTGCGGTGGTGGTTGATGACGTAAAGCAAGGTGTCACTGATGTGGTTCGCGGCAGTGATTTAGCCGACAGCACGCTGCGTCAACGGTATTTGGCGCAGTTAATGTACCGTCAGAACCCTATGGGCCGTTCAGACGCAATTCGATATCATCACGTACCCTTGGTTTTAGATGATGACGGCAATCGAATGTCTAAGCGTGACGGTTCTTTCTCAACGCAACAGTGGCGCGATGCTGGTCGCTCGGCTCCTGAGTTGGTTGCTTACTTAGCACGATCTCTTAATTTGATTGATGGCATCAATGCATTAACGGCGAATGAATTAGTAAACAGCATTGAACTGACGGATATTGTCGATGTGTTCATGTAAACATTGACACCATTGTTGGGGGGAGGCAGTGGTTTTCCCAGTCGATACTCGCTTGTATTAATTAATGTGGGTTGGTAGGGGTACGGCATTAATAATAATGGTAGTGGACTGATTATACTCCCAAAGAATGTTAACCTCATTTGAGTCCAAGATAGGTCACGTCAAGCATGACCATCGAATGGCGCGTAGTTACCTGAAGAGGGTTGAGGGTATTAAGCCAATGCGATACTGGCGGCTCCCGCAACAGTATCGAGCGTCCTGCTCAGATCATTATCTGTGATGTGCTGTTGAATTAATAATAGGGTTATTAACAAATGATTGCTTCACCCTCGGGGGTGATTCTTCAAGGACGACTAACTATTAAGGTCGGTGACTGAGATTGATATTTTTAAGTTATTGATATTATTAAAATTTTCAAGATCCATCTCAAAAATTTTAGATTTGATGGCCTTATTAAAGCGAACCGTAATAAAAGCGTCAATGAGATCAGTTCTAGCAAGTTGACCAAGAGGCTTTATAAGCGCAGTGGCGGAAAGCAATTCGGGCTGGCTGACCGGTGGGCCTCAAAGGTGAGGACTCGCTTAGAGCCAAGATGTTTCAATGTGCTGATGGCTTGAGCGATACCGGCTGTGTTGTTTTTAGTGTTGATCACGCTCTAAAATTGACCAAAGTGGACGCGATTAATTTTTTATAAAGAAAGGCTTCATTCCTCTTTTCTTACATCAAAAGCACGCATTTGGAACATTATTCGGAATGTTAAAAAAAAACCGCATAAAAAGCTGTGACCTCTTAATTTAATAGAATTCAACGTGTTGTCTCGTTAATGGTTCTGTAATAAGCTCATCATAAATCTGTTGAGCTAAAGGCAATTCCACGACTTTGACTTAATAAGATTATGTAATTCCATTGTACAGATGAGGTCATTTGATGGCCTTTTGTGTGTCTCGTTTTTATTACCTGACCTTAATGGTCTGAACAGGTGGCTGATCTTTTTTGCTTTGAGATCATTGCTAATTGAGTTTTGATGCTAGTCGCGATGTGGCGTATGTGCTTTTTTAGCACTACGCCTGCTCCTGTTCCTTTCATTCATCAGGTATGGCGTAGGAATTACCACTGCTTATTCACAATAAATCCTAAAATTATTAGAGGAAAGAGTGTATGAATTTTAATAACACATTTAAAAAGAACGCTGTAGCGCTTGCTGTTACTTCAGCAACTGTTCTGGCGGGTAGTTTTTGTGGCGTTAATGCGCAAGAACAAGATATTGAAGGCCTTGAAGAGGTAGTGGTTACTGGGTCTCGTATTAGTTCACCTAATGTAACCTCATCAAGTCCAATCACATCTATCGATTCAGAGTCATTCACGGCTAGAGGCACAGTAGATGTTGTTGACCTTGTGAACACATTGCCAAGTGCGGTTGCTGCTCAAACCAGTGAAGTATCGAATGGTGCTACAGGGACATCTACCCTAAATCTACGTGGTTTGGGGGCTGCTAGAACACTGGTCTTACTTGATGGCAAACGTTTAGGCCCTGGGCGTGCAGATACATCAGTTGCGGATTTGAACCAAATACCAACCGCACTTATTAAACGTGCTGAGATTGTTACGGGTGGTGCTTCGGCTATTTATGGTTCAGATGCAATTGGTGGTGTTGCTAACTTTATTCTAGATAGGGATTTTGAAGGCTTTGAAATATCAGCCACTTATGGGTTCAACCATGACAGCAATTCTAGTTCCACAGCGCAAGACATATTAAACCAAACCGCAACTGATGGGATTGTGCCTACCGGGTCTGTAACAGACGGGGAAACTTTCGATTTCAGTTTAATATTTGGTTTTAATTCCGCTGATGGTAATGGCAATGTTACTGGCTATTTTCGGTACTTAGATCAAGGTGAAATTTTGCAGGGCGATCGAGATGTGAGTCGTTGCGCATTAGGAGATTTTGGCCCAGAAGTAGGAAGCGATCGGTTTTGTTTTGGTTCGAACTTTGGTCCGTTTCCGACTACCTTCAGTAATAGCCCTATTATAGATCCAGCAACAGGGTTGCCGTTGAACCCTCAGCCTGGAGTTCAAGGAACTGTTTCTCTTGATGCAAATGGTATTGTCCCTAGAGATGCTAATGGGAATGTACAGACTGGCGCTACTAATGCATTCAACTTTAATCCCTTGAACTTTTTTCAAAGACCCACAGAGCGAATTCAGGGTGGTTTTTTTGCTAATTATGAGGTTAATGATCACTTAGAATTTTATGCTGATCTGGGTGTCACAAAAAATGTGACTGATGCGCAAGTAGCACCAACAGGAACTTTCGGAAATGTTTCTCAGATAAACTGTGATAACCCATTTCTATCGGCTGAGCTGTCACAAATCATCTGTACCGATAGAGGCTTGAGTGGGAGTGACCTTGCGCCGATACAGCTTAATCGTCGTAATGTAGAAGGCGGTGGTCGAAATTCAAATGTTGATATTACTAATTTCAGAATTGTTGCTGGCTTCCGTGGCCAGATTAATGACAGTTGGAGTTATGATTTATTTGGACAACTTGCTGATACAAGTTTGACTGATGCCAATACTGAGGACTTCAACATTAATTTGTTGAATGAAGCGTTGTTGGCGGTACGAGGGGCTGATGGAACAATTTCTTGTTCTTCTGGAAGGGCTGGCTGTGTGCCGCTCAATCTGTTTGGCACTACGCCTGTAGACCCAGTCGCTATCGCTTCTATCTCCACACCAACCATCCTTAGTGGTCGTGCAGAACAAACGGTATTTGGTGGGTCAGTTCAAGGTGAACTAGCAGGTATTTCAAGCCCCTTTTCGGATTCCAGCCCTCAGCTTTTGATTGGTTTTGAATCCAGGGAAGATATATTACAAGCAAGACCTGATAGTATTTTATTAGCAGGAGGATCAACCGGTCTTGGTGGGCCTGAAACGCCCGCTGATGGTGAGTCTCAAGTAGATGAGTTTTTTATTGAAGCCGCAATCCCGTTGGTTGAAGATCGAACATTTGCTAAAGAAATATCTTTCACAGGTGCATATCGATATTCTGATTACTCTTATCAAAACAATTTACCAGGTGGTGGTCAAAGTAATGGTGTGGACTCCAGCACTTTTGCGCTAGGTTTATCTTGGTCTCCTGTTGATGCATTAAGGTTTCGTGCCCAATTTCAAGAAGCAACTAGAGCGCCTAATATTTTTGAATTGTTTGACCCAAGCGGTGTTCAATTGTTCAATGCCAATGACCCTTGTGCGGGGCCCAATCCAGCGGCTTCACAACAAGCTTGTGTGGCGAGTGGATTGCCTGCAGCACTTTTCGGCTTGGTGCCACCGGATGCTGGTCAGCTGAATGAATTGACGGGTGGTAACGTCAATCTTGAACCTGAAAATTCTAATACCTTTACATTTGGTCTAGTTACGCAGCCATTAAGTGGGCTGACTGTATCACTTGATTATTTCGATATTGAGGTAGAGGACTTTATCAATACATTGCCATCGCAATCCGTAATTGATGGTTGTTTGTTTCAAGGCGACACAGACTTGTGTTCCTTGTTTAATCGAGACAATTTAGGCACTATCCAGATTAATGGGTTTATTCAAGCTAACCTACAAAACATTGCGGTAAGAGAGACAAGCGGGATAGACCTAAGTGTTTCTTACAATTTTGGTTTAGAACGTTTCGGTGATTTCCAGTTCAATTATAGCTCTACATTTCTGTTTGACTTTGAGCAACAGTCTTTTCAAGGAGCAGCCCCTGATGATTGTTTGGGCTTTTATGCTGGCCCATGTGATGATATCGTAGGCCAACCTACCTTTGAGTACAGTCATGTGGCTTCGTTAGCTTGGCGCAGTAACTACAATGTAGATGTTATTACTTCTTGGAGATATTTGGATTCGGTTGAGAGGTTTGGTGATAGCCCGAACGGTTCGTTGGGTGACAGCTTCTCTAGTGAAAGCTTTATCGATTTAAGTGCTTCATGGAGACTCAATGATAATACGACTTTCAATATCGGTATTAATAACCTTTTTGATAATGATCCGCCTGTAACAAGCTTCTTTCAAACAGCGAATGGTAATACTTTCCCTGGTGTTTATGATGCGGCAGGTAGGTATATCTTTGTTGGAGCAAAATATAGCCTGTAAAAGGTTTTGACAGCCCGTGTTTTGGGTTGCATGGAATATGACTATACCCATGCAACCTAAAACACTTGTTTAACCCTACTTTTATGATCTTGAGGGTGCGAGTGGCGTTTTAATCTTTTTGCAGAATGGCATCAGTTGATCAACGTCATCGAAGCTGCTTGCCTCAGTAACTCAGTGAATGCGGGTTTTAGGTAGGTGTATAGTTTCACTCCATTCATTTTAGCTATTTCTACTAGGTTGTAGAAACTTCGCGCTGACTCTTGCGCGCGATCGCAAACGGCCTGATGGCAGTTTTCCACTGCATTGTCATTAATTAGGCAGTCACCCTTGTTACCCAAGTGTCGCACTAAGTCCGTTGGCTTGCGTGTCGATAGACCAGTTGTGAGTTCTAAATAATCGGTTTGGCATTTTTTTCTTTGCTCATACTTAGTTTTAGTGAAGGCGTTACTGTCGATGTTAGTATTATCTCAGTGTCGAGTTCGCAAACTGAATTGCGCGGATAAGTCCTTTAATCGCAACAGCAATCGAGCCTGAGCGAAGGTTGAATACGCTTCGGTGCGGTTGAGAATCTATGGAGATATCGTAAAGTTCGATATAAGGGTTTGCATTAAAATGCATATCAGGCATTTACCTTGTTCGTATGGCAAACTTGCGTATGTCACAGAGGATGAATTGGAAAAACTGGAATCCCAAATCGACGTAATTTATAGTGATGGTGCGGGTTAGCCACCTCTGCCAACGCGGCTTTTTGCGGACTTGCACTACTAAAATACACCTTCAATGAAAGCGTGATCGCACGATGGCTTGAAAATCCCTGCGGGCAATATTTTATGGTTATGAGTACTTGCAACACGAGTTGCGCGAGTTTGATCGTGTGAATGTGGATACGACGCGACGGTGCAAAGCGTGCGATCGCGTTTCCGACTGACGCGCGGTTGCTGTACCGCATGCGTGAGACGTTAATCCGGACTGCCAAAGAAAGGAAGATCAAACTACGCCAGAGCTATGTCAAGGTGCAAGGTGGCGAAGAAAGCACTGATTATGCAAGTCGTTACGCTGTAACCAAACAAGGTAAACGAGCGACTAAACAGACTCGCAAATTCAGAACCTACCTTGGCCGAGTGGTGCGGGACATTGACCGCAAAGCATTGAAGAAAAATGTGCAGTTAATTGAATTACTGCCCCAAGCCAATCGGCTTTTGGTACAAGGTCGCCACAACAAGAACAAGCTCTACAGCGTACATGCACCGGAAGTAGAGTGCATCGCTAAGGGCAAGGTGCATAAGCGCCATAAGTTTGGTAATAAAATATCGTTCGTTACGATCTCCAAGAGCAATTGGTGGTGGGGGTTGAGAGTTTGTAAGGGAATCCGGACGACGGTCATACGCTCAAAACGAGTGCTAGAGCAGATCAACGAGATTTGCGGTCGAGCCGTGAAGACGGCGTACTGCGATTGAGCCCGTGATTGGCCACTTCAAATCAGATCATAGACTGAGCCGAAGTTATCTTAAAGGCGTGGAAGACAACCGAGCTAATGTGATCTTGGTTGCCACCGCTTACAACCTAGCCAAGTTGCTGGCTTGGTTTTATTGTGCTTGCTTAGCTGTCCTGAAAAAAGAAGAGTCGCCGACAGGCGACTCTCATAACAATACCGAATCTCCTGTTCAAAGCATCACCCTGATGTTGTGTTGTTGAGTCAATAATAGCGCAGTCAGACCAACTTTAATTCACCCGTTTGGGTGATTCTTCATGAACGACTAAGTAGCGTCGATAGTTAATGCGCTTATCAAACCGAATTGCTCAGGGCCCGTCGCCACTGCCACTGTATTTTTGCATTATCTTAAGGCTTTGTTTAATGAGAACGATGAAAGTGTAATTGAGTACTGAGTTGAGAACCCTTTCTTGGTGGTCTTTTTCGGCTTTGAGCATCTACAACATAAGTTGCTATTGCACTTAACTAGCTTTGTAAAGGGCGCCAACGTGTTGTGAACATGAAGTGGATATCGCCGTCGAGTTTGTTTGAAATTTGCTAGCCAGTTTTTACCATCGCACAGAAGTAAGCGCGCTGAACCGGTTGATTTTCAGCAACAGTCCGTAATTTAGTGCCTTTATCGTGCGCGTAAATCACGTTAAATTATTTAGCCTCGGCCATGAGGATATGGTTCTTGATTTGCGCAATCAAGCCAGATAAAAATGAAAAAAGACTGCTTTTATAGAGTTAAAGATTATCTTTTTCAGCTTCGATAGTTGACCTTATTTGTTCAGCCGTGTAGTGTATGCAACGTTGCATAACGTTAATAAAGCTTTTCATTAATGTCACTGGTGTTAATACCGGTGTTGTAATAGGCAATACTGAGTGATTGCTGTTGTACCGTATTTAACGGAAAATGCTCTGGGGGAGCTGGGAGTCGGGCGCGTATGTAAGCGCACTTGCTGACATAGGTTATTTATTTCGCCAAGGTTGTTGGTAATATATTGAATGAAATTGTGAACGCAAATTTCATCTTCTCTTCTCTTTCCTTTACTGGATTCATACCTAGAGACATTTTCCCGTTGGAATGTCTTTCTGTGACCGAAACGATGAGTGGCGTCTTAGTTAGAAAATTTCAGTGAGAGGGTCTCGTTTTGTACTGTCATTATTTTTCACGGTACCAGCGAATACTGAAAGTTGGCCGAAACCACAATTGTTGTTCACTTGTGTGTTGCCAACAGACCTTCTTCTACTCGTTCGGGTAATTCCAACCCGTACCTGAACGAGTCTATTGGGGGGGCAGAAGCCCTTCATTTGAGAGCCTGTCGGGAATCCAACCCCTCCCGACAGGCTTTTTTTTATGCAGAAGGTGTGCATTGCTGCTACGCCTTTTTAAGCTGGCAGCGTTTATAAAACAGCACCTTGCATAGTCAATCAGATAATAGCGCCAGTATTAGTATTACAAATGGCACGATAGGAAGTCATGGGTTTGTAAGTTGCTTATTTGAGTGTTGCAATATACGGTTGCACCATTGAGTTAACGTCTACTTGAGCCCCAAGTCTTGTGGCTAACATAAGCATGCCGCCCAGTTTTCGGTGCAGATAGAGGATGTCGGTGGGGGGCGTTTGCCAGAATTCTTTAAAGTCGTAAGCTTGTTCGGAAAGTTGAGAGAGTCTTTCCGATAGGCGTGCATTTTCGAAATCGTATACACCTTGTTCTTGAAATGATTCGAGAGCTACGTTGAATATCTGTACTAAAAAGTCTTGGTATTCATCGCTTGATTGATTTAATAAATAGCCCAGTCGCTCAGCGGCATCAAGTGTTTGATCGGGAGCTTGTGCTATTACGCCGCGAATGAGGCGTTTGTAGTCGATGGAGAACTTTTTGGTAAACTTGCGCGTGGCACCAAAGTCGAGCAGTGCAATTTTTCCGGTGCTTTCTTGATACAAATAGTTAGCAAAGTTGGGGTCGGTTTGCATAAGTTGCAGTTCAAATAACTCCGTCAGCATCAGTGAGAATAAATCACCCATCAATCGGTCGATGGATGACGGAGCTATGTTTACTAGCTTATCAATGCCATCAATGGGAGTGCCTTCGATAAATTGCATGACAAGAATGGTTTTTGTGCTTAGATTGGGGTAAAAATTAGGCACGATAAATCGACTATCTTCGACAAATACGTCACTAAATTTTTGCAGGTATTTACTTTCTTGAAGATAGTCGGCTTCCTCATGCAATTGTTTTTTTGCGTCGCTAAGCAGTTCAGAGATGTCAACGTGTTTTGGCAGTAGGCGAGAAACGCGCAGTAAACTGGCGATATTATCCACATCGCTGTCAATGCTTTGCGCAACCCCTGGGTATTGTATTTTCAAAACAACTTCGTCGCCTTCTAAGGTGGTTGCTCGGTGTACCTGGCCAATAGACGCTGCGGCTAAAGGGGTGTAGTCAAAGTTGGTAAAACGTTGTTCCCAGCCCTCACCATACGCTTCTTCTAAAGACTGCACTAATTGTTGACGTGGCATGATAAACGCACGATCGCGCAATTGAGACAATATATCGGCCAATTCGGGTGGTAAAAAGTCAGCACTTTCCATAGAAAGTAATTGACCGACCTTCATGGCCGCGCCGCGCATGGCTGATAATTGCTTGGCAACTCGTTTGGCATTGCCAGGCGTTAATATCATGTCGGAAACTTTGGGGCGGTTGCCTTTTGCCAGCTGTTTTGCCCCCTCACTCAACATGCCTGCGGCTACGCCACCAGCCATTCTGGCGACTCTACCAAAACGCCCGAGTCGGGTTCTGGGTATGGCTTTTTCTCTATCTTTACTCATGGGCTACGGCGCTTTGATTAGTTTTGAAAAGTCATCTGTAGGCCTGAAGCGATTGGCCAAAACAATGGTTGGGTTTATTGCATTACTTAATCAAAATCTGAAGGCATTAAAAATCAATTAAGGGTTGCTTAAGTGTAGCGCTTGATTGTGAGTTATTCATCATTAGTGTGCAAAGCAAGAGTAGAATAATACCGCTAACGTAGGCCGATGATGTTGTGATGGCTAGCCATCATCACGAGCTTAGGTCTACAATGGGCATAGCCAAATTTTTCACGCAATTAATAAACGCACCTAAAACAATGAAACATAAACTTTTGATAATTTTCTTGGGATTGTTGCTTACGGCGTGCGCCAGTGCCACCAAACCTACGGTTCTGTCTACCCCAAGTGTGCCAGTAACTGAAGGTATCGTAGTGACCGCTAACCCGTTGGCCAGCAAAGCCGGTGCCGACGTGCTAAGAGCGGGAGGTTCCGCGGTCGATGCGGCGATTGCTATAGAAGCGGTATTGAGCCTTGTTGAACCGCAGAGTTCAGGTTTAGGGGGTGGCGGTTTTATGGTGCATTACGACAGCCAGACGAAAGATGTGTCGGTTTACGATGGTCGTGAGACTGCGCCAGACAACATTAACCCGACTCAGTTTTTAAATGACGACGGTCAATCCATTGGGTATTTGAACGCCAAGAACAGTGGCTTATCAACAGGGGTGCCGGGCATGGTGGCCATGCTGAAGTTAGCCCACGATGATCACGGTTTACTGCCATGGGGTCCGCATTTTGATGCGGCAAAACAGTTAGCAGAAAAGGGCTTTCCCGTATCACCTAGGTTGCATGGCATGATCAAGCGATTTGGAAAATACATTCCTGATACAGAACAAAAAGGCCCGACCGATGCGTATCACTATTTCTTTGATGAAGATGGTGAGCCCTTAGCCATTGGCGCTATGCGTGATAACCCAGATTACGCCAAAACATTAAGTTTATTGGCTGAAGACCCGGCGTCTTTTTATCACGGTGTGATAGCCGAACAGATTGTCGCACAAACATCCAAACAGCCGCGTGCTGGGTCCTTAACGGTAGCTGACATTGCCACGTATCAACCTCAAAAAAGAGTGGCGGTTTGCTCGCCGTATAAGGGGCGAAAGCTGTGTGGCCCGCCACCGCCGTCCTCATGGTTAGCGGTGGGCGAAATTATGGGTTTGATTGAGTCAGGCATAGGCTTTGATGTCGACGGCGCAGAATCGGCGGCCAACTGGGTTACGTTTGCTGAAGCGCAACGTTTGGCTTACGCCGACCGCGATCAATTAGTGGGTGATGGTGATTTTGTTGAAGTGCCTGTCGCGGGTATGTTGTCACCAGCCTATTGGAAGCACCGCGTTACCCAAGCGGGGGCTAATTTGGCAAGTGAAGCACTGAGTGCAGGTAACCCTTGGGCTTACGAATCTAAAAAACAAGTTGCATACGGTGTTGATGGCACGGATGATGTGGCAGGCACCACGCACTTCGTTGTTGTTGATGGTCAAGGTGATGTGGTTTCATTAACCGCTTCGGTAGAGAGTATCTTTGGTTCTACTCGAATGGCGGGTGGCATGTTTTTAAATAATCAACTCACTGACTTTTCCTTTCGCCAAAAAGATAAAACAGGCCAACTCACTGCAAACCGAATCGAGGCTAATAAGCGACCACGCTCCTCTATGTCACCAACCATTGTCTTGGATGAAAACAATGATTTTTTGATGGCCACTGGTTCACCGGGTGGCAACTCAATTATTGCTTATACGGCTAAAACACTTGTTGGCGTGTTTGATTGGGGGCTCAGTCCACAGCAAGCGGTTGAGTTGCCTAATATGGTTGCACGTGGCGCTAAAGTGCGAATTGAGAAAGATCGTGCCAGTCGAAAATTAATCGACGGATTAAAGCAATACGGCTTTAATGTACACGAAAGCGCTGGAGAAAATTCGGGACTGAGCGTGGTTTACCGTAATAAAGACGGTCATTTATCCGCTGGGGTAGATCCAAGACGTGAGGGGACCGCAGAGCGTGTCAATTTTGAATAATATGTTGCTGTAAATAGCTCAAAAAAACAGCCTCAACATAAAGCGTTTATCGATGTTAAAAATGTGCGCTCGAGGATGAAAAATTTAGAGCAGGCAAGCCTTCGTTTTATCGCCGATAGGCATGCATCAGTGTCGCTTAAGCGGCGTTACGAGAATAATCTACGCCAGTTTTGATTGCCGACCACAGGCTTGACTAATATTTCGTTGAAATAACAACAAAATACCGAATTTGCGCAATTGTCTAATTCGTGATCACTTTCACGGTAAACTGTGAATCTTGCTTTTTATCTTACCCAGTGTTTTTACAATGAGTGATTTTATTTCCCACCTACAGGCTCAGTTAGCTGATGTAACTGATGCAGGCCTTTATAAGGCCGAGCGTGTTATTAGCTCATCACAACAGGCTAATGTGCTTGTCGAAGGAGGGCTTGTGCTTAATTTCTGTGCCAATAACTATTTGGGTTTGGCAAATCACCCGGATTTAATCAGTGCAGCGAAGGCAGGGCTAGATACACACGGTTTTGGTATGGCTTCGGTGCGCTTTATTTGTGGCACACAAGATATTCATAAAGAGCTTGAGAACAAATTAAGCGACTTTTTGGGCATGGAAGACACAATATTGTATTCATCGTGTTTTGACGCTAACGCAGGCCTGTTTGAAACCATTCTAGGTCCAGAAGATGCGGTTATTTCTGATGCCTTAAATCACGCCAGTATTATCGACGGTGTGCGCCTATGCAAGGCCAAACGTTATCGCTACGCAAATAACGACATGATTGAGTTAGAAGCGCAGCTTAACGCAGCAAAGGAAGAAGGCGCGCGTTTTATTTTGATTGCCACCGACGGCGTGTTTTCCATGGACGGAGTCATTGCTAACCTTCCTGCGATTTGCGATTTGGCAGATAAATACAGCGCGATGGTGATGGTTGATGATTCTCATGCGGTTGGCTTTATTGGGGCGAATGGGCGCGGCACACATGAGTATTGCAATGTTATGGGCCGGGTGGACATTATTACGGGCACTTTGGGCAAGGCCATGGGTGGTGCTTCAGGCGGTTTTACAGCGGCTAAAAGAGAGGTGGTTGATTGGTTAAGGCAACGTTCGCGGCCTTACTTGTTTTCTAATTCATTGGCGCCAGCGATTGTGTCGGCATCGATACGCGTGATTGATATGTTAGCTGAAGGTGCAGACTTGCGAAAACGTTTAGAGCGCAACAGTGATCACTTTCGTCAACAGATGAATAACGCCGGCTTCACACTTGCTGGAGCTGATCATGCCATTATTCCAGTAATGTTGGGCGATGCGAAAGTGGCCGGTGAGATGGCTGCCAGATTATTGGAAAAAGGAATTTACGTGGTTGGTTTCTCATTCCCGGTGGTGCCCAAAGGGGCGGCGCGTATCCGAACCCAAATGTCGGCGGCACACACGCTCGAGCAAATTGACCAAGCCGTAATGGCCTTTGTGGACGTTGGGCGTGAGCTCAATCTTGTGAGTTAATTGGCTTGTTTTCAAATGTGTATTCACGCGCCTAACATTAATGACCGTTAAATATATGAAAGCTCTCTCAAAATTACACGCTGAACCGGGGATCTGGATGATTGATGCACCGGAGCCAGTGTTTGGGCATAATGACTTGTTGATAAAAATCCGGAAAACAGCGATATGCGGTACGGATATGCATATCTATCATTGGGATGAATGGTCACAAAACACCATTGCGGTGCCTATGATTGTAGGTCATGAATACGTTGGTGAGGTGGTCGATATTGGCCAAGAGGTTCGAGGTTTCAGTAAAGGCGATCGAGTGTCTGGCGAAGGTCATATCACCTGCGGCCATTGTCGCAATTGTCGTGCAGGCCGAGTACACCTTTGCCGTAATACCATTGGTGTGGGTGTAAATCGACAAGGTGCCTTTGCCGAATACTTGGTGATACCAGCCTACAATGCATTCAAAATTCCAGATAATATCAGTGATGATCTTGCGGCCATCTTTGACCCTTTTGGCAATGCTGTACACACAGCCTTATCATTTAACTTGACCGGTGAGGACGTGTTGATCACTGGGGCAGGGCCGATTGGTATTATGGCCGCTGCCGTAGCCAAACACGTTGGTGCCCGCCATGTGGTCGTGACGGATGTAAACGATTATCGACTTGAATTGGCGACAAAAATGAACGCCACTCGTGTTGTCAATGTGGCGAAAGAAAGTATCAAAGAGGTGATGTCTGAGTTAGGCATGACTGAAGGTTTTGACGTTGGCATGGAAATGTCCGGTGTACCCAGTGCTTTTACCAGCATGTTAGAAAACATGAATCACGGTGGCAAAATTGCCATGTTGGGTATTCCCTCTAAAGAGATGGCGATTGATTGGAATCAAGTGATCTTTAAAGGTTTAGAGTTAAAGGGGATCTACGGCCGTGAGATGTTTGAAACGTGGTACAAAATGGCCAGCTTGATTCAATCAGGCTTGGATTTAACCCCGATGCTAACGCATCAGTTTGATATCGGTGATTTCGAAACGGGTTTTCAGGTTATGGCGTCTGGGCAGTCGGGTAAAGTCATTTTGAATTGGTAAGCTCAAAGGTATTGATAACTCATCCTATGTTTCCTCGCTATATCATCGTTTACGATGGTGTCTGCAAGCTCTGTCATGGCTCGGTAAACTTTATCTTGTCGCGAGACACTCAAGGCATCTATTGGTTTTGTGCGGCGCAGTCTGATTTAGGTACGAAATTAACACATGCAGCGGGTTTTAATAACACTGGCGATGCGTTGCGTGATTATGAGAGTCTTTTGTTAGTGCAAAATTGGGGTACAGATCGCGTTTTGATTGAACAAAAAAGCGCGGCTTTTTTCTCCATCATGTGTGGCCTTGGGTATCCTTATAAAGCGACTCTGTTATTTAAGTTGGTGCCTAAATTTATGCGAAATAGAGTCTACGATATTTTAGCTAAAAATAGGTATCGATGGTTCGGAAAATACGCTGTATGTCAATTGCCAAACCCTGATTATGAGCGGCGTTTTATTAATTGAGAGGTTGCTTAGACGTTGTTCTAGTCACACTTCGTTGCCAGTTAATGACTCCGAAGAACGTAAGATAAGGTTTTATAAAGTACAACATGAGAGAGACACTATAGTAATGCTTTTTTCACTGTTTTTGATTTTTGTTGGTGCCGCGGTTTTTGCCACTGGCGCCTTGTACGCTCGTCAATCGTTGATCATTGGCTATATTATTTTGGGTGTGGTTCTTGGCCCAGATGTGCTTGGGTGGATAAAGGACGCCGAACTTATTAAAGACATTTCTAACATCGGCATTATATTTTTGCTTTTTCTCTTAGGTTTACATCTAAGCCCCAACAAACTACTGGAGTTATTAAAACAAACCACATTCGTTACTCTATTAAGTTCAGGCAGCTTTGCTTTGACTGGCTGGGCCATCAGTATGTTGGCGGGCTTTGATTTTACTAACGCGGTGGTTATTGGTGTGGCGTGCATGTTTTCGAGTACGATCATCGGTCTAAAACTGTTGCCTACCACGGTATTACATCACAGACATACAGGCGAAGTGATTATCAGCGTGTTGTTGTTTCAGGACTTGATTGCAATTGCCGTATTGATCGTGTTTCAAGCCGCTTCTAGCGAGCAAAGTGTGATGTTGGAAATGGGGAAGTTGGTGGTGTTGTTTCCAGTATTAATTGGTATTACGTGGGTGTTAAAAAACTACGTATTAATGAAGTTGTTTTTTAAATACGATCGCATTCAAGAATATGTGTTTTTGCTGACGCTGGCATGGTGCTTAGGCATTTCAGAAATGGCGTATGCCATGGGGTTTTCGCATGAAACAGGGGCGTTTATTGCCGGTATCACCGTTGCCACCAGCCCCATCGCTGTGTTCATTTCCGAAAGTTTAAAGCCATTGCGTGATTTCTTTTTAGTACTCTTTTTCTTCGCTCTTGGTGCGGGGTTGCGTTTAGGGGAACTGGACGGCATCTGGCTGCCAGCGATCGGTTTGGGGTTAGCGATGCTGTTGATGAAACCGATTGTATTTCGATTTGCTTTACGTAAAGTGTCGGAGACCAATCGATTAGGTTGGGAAACCGGCTTTCGTCTAGGGCAAATGAGCGAATTTTCGTTGCTTATCGTGTTCGTTGCCCTCAATAGCGCTCTCATTGATTCAAGCACGGTTTATTTTGTGCAGCTTGCCACATTGGTGACGTTCATTGGGTCCAGTTATTCTGTGGTGTTGCGTTACCCAACGCCAGTTGCGGTGTCTGAACGCCTAAGGCGTGATTGAGTTGTTAGAGTCGGTTTAGAGGGTTAAATAATATGTCCACGGTGATTTTTGGGTGTGGTGACATCGGTTGTCGGATTGCGAAGCAATTGGTTAACTCAGGCATCAAAACGAATGACATTCAGGCATTTGTGAACTCGGTTGAGAGCGCAGAGCGCGCAGCTCGTCTGAGCGTGCTGGCCCTGAGGGTTGATTTAGATAACCTGCAGCGAGATTTGAGTATATGCGGTGACACGGAGTTCTATTACACGGTGCCGCCTCAGAAATCGGGCGTCATTGATCAGCGTAGCCGAGCCCTAACTGAATTTTTTAACATTAGCGAGGTTAGGCCTGCCAAGGTGGTGTTGATCAGCACCACAGGGGTCTATGGCGATTGTCAAGGCGAGTGGGTGACGGAAGTCTCATCGACTCAGCCTCAGACTGAACGTGGTAAACGCCGTCTGGATTCAGAGCAAGTGTGGTTGGCGTGGGGAAAAGCCAATCACGTACCTGTGGTCGTATTACGAGTGCCTGGTATCTATGCCTTCTCTCGATTACCCAGAGAGCGTTTGTTAAAACGCACTCCCGTTGTTGCACCTGAAGAATGTGGCTTTACCAACCGAATTCATGCAGACGATTTGGCCAATGTTTGTTTGGTCGCCATGAAAAAGGCCGCGGGCGGTCAAGTCTATAATGCAACGGACGGCCACCCCGGAAAGATATCTGAGTATTTGCAAGTGGCTGCGCATGTTTTAGGGATGGAACCGCTTCCGCAAATCAGCATGGAAGAGGCTAAGAAACAGTTGTCTTCGGAGATGTTGTCCTATTTAAGTGAGTCTAGGAAAATTTCAAACAAAAAAATGTTAGATCAATTGGGTATTAAGTTGCGTTATCCAGACTTTAAGACTGGAATAAAAGAGTGAAAACACAACACCAGAATGAGACATGGAAACTGGTGCTGTGTTTTCAAGATGGCCTTAGCGTAACCAGCGCTTCGGCCTGGGCCTACCCAGCCCTTTTCCCAACCAACAGGAAACTTGCTATAACGGCATTTTTAACGCCCACGTTTGAACAGGCGTGCTTTTAACTGCAGTGAAAGTGATCTTTATGACGGTAGCAGTCTAAGTTGTCGTTGTAATACGGCGAGTAGCCTGCGATAGGGCAAATCTCGGCGCGTCGGTTGTATCGATTTGAGCGCTCGCCGTAGTAATAATCGTTGTTGTAATATCGTTTCTTGTAGTACCTCTTTTTATAGTAACCACCGTTGTAGTAGCGCTTCTTGTGGTAACGCTTGCGATCACGGTGATCATCGTAGTAATAATCATTGCGATAATGATTATTGCGGTGTCTGTTTTTATAGACCCGACGATGGCGCTTTTTATTGTAGTGATTTTCGTGAACGCCAATGCTTAGCCCGGGAATGTCCACGTGAACACTCCCTCCAGCGCTGGCGCTGGTCGGTAATGCGATCAAGGTAATGGCGCTTAGCGTTGTCAGTAAAACGGCAACGCGGCTCCAGAGGGTTGACCCTGAGCCGGCTGACTGAGCGCCCTCATGTTTGTGAATTAATTGCTTAATAACTAACGATATTCCCATATCGGCCTCCTAAATCTCATAAAGAGCGGTTACGATAACGGTACTTTAAAGTAAGGCAACTTAACCAAAGCTGAACCAAGTAATGTAAGCCGCTTTACCGCAACATCAACCACTTGGCGATTCAGAATGGTTGCTATGGTTTAGGCAGAGTGATATGAAATCAATTGTTGTATTAACGGGCGCAGGCATCTCGGCGGAATCTGGAATTAAAACATTTCGGGCCTCTGACGGGTTATGGGAAGAACATCGCATTGAAGATGTTGCAACGCCAGAGGGGTTTGCACGTGACTCAGAGCTGGTGCAACGGTTTTATAATGAGCGTCGTCGCCCTATTTTGCAGCAAGACGTGTTCGCCAATACCGCCCATAAGGCGTTGGCTAGGCTTGAATTGGAGTTCGATGGCCGCTTTTTTCTGGTCACTCAGAATATTGACAATTTGCATGAGCAAGGAGGGTCAAAAAATGTGCGGCACATGCATGGCGAGATTTTAAAGATGCGTTGCACAAACACCGAACAGGTGTACGATTGCAAGAGCGATATTCGTGCGCAAGATCGCTGTAAGTGCTGCTCACTTCAAGGCACCTTGCGCCCACACATTGTTTGGTTTGGGGAAATGCCGTTTTACATGGATGAAATTTACAATGCGTTGATTGATTGCGATCTCTTCATCTCGATTGGCACATCCGGTGCCGTTTACCCCGCGGCAGGTTTTGTGGAAGTTGCTAATAATGCGGGCGCGAAAACCATTGAAATTAACCTTGAGGCATCGAATGTCGCAACCGCTTTTGATCAAGCAATTTACGGAAAGGCAGGCGAAATATTACCAAAATGGGTGGATGAGTTCTTAATGCGTGAGTCTGGGTGACATAATAGTGACAGAAGAACAACTAAAATGTTGAAAATCACCCAAACGGGTGAAGATATGTCATGAGCGCTTGATTAAATTAGTAATCGACTTAAGGAGTAAGTCAGCACTCAAGGATCAGTGCTTCAAATTAAAACATAAGCAGTAAAAACGAGGATTTAACTATGTCATATAAAGCGTCATATCAAACAAGAAGCAATCGTATCGAGAAATCCATTATTGCCATGCTGATCATCGGCATTGGTTCTTTTTCGGGGCAAGTTTCGGCATCAAACTGTAAAGGGTTGGACAATAATACGTGTAGCGCAAACGCCTCTTGCAGTTGGGTTGACTCTTACCAACGTAAAGACGGCCGTAACGTGAATGCGTTTTGCCGAACAAAGCCGAGTGGTAAAACATCTAAGGCCTCTCAAGGCGCTAAAAATAGCGCATCAACCGAGGCTAATAAAACTAAATTGGCCACCGGAGCGTAAAAGCACGTTTAATTAGCCAGTTCGCGGTTAGCGACTGTAAGCAAAAACCCGTGTTCAGCAAAAGGGCCCAAAATCGGGCCCTTTTTTGTTGAAAGGTTTTGTCAATTTGACAAATTAGACTCACCGTTTTGCGCGATGTTTGTCTATAATTTAGTTTATAAATCATCCACACACCGAAGACTTATGCTCAAAGCTCTGCTTAAATTAATCGTTGATAAAGATGGTTCCGACCTTTATCTCTCATCCGGCGTTCAACCTTCCATGAAGGTGCAAGGTAAGTTGCTGAAAATTGGGAAGCAAGCTCTTACGGGGGAAGATGTTGAAAAAATAGGCCTTGAGATTATGAACCCCGAACAGGCAAGAGCATTTGAGCTTAAGCCTGAAATGAACCTTGCGATAGATGAACCAGAGATTGGTCGTTTTAGGGTAAATATCTTTCGTCAGCGTAACGACATGGCGTTGGTTATTCGTGTTATTAAGACCGAACTGCCCAATTATAAAAAGCTTGGTTTGCCTGAGAATTTAACCAAATTGATTATGGAAAAGCGTGGTCTCATCATTTTTGTTGGTGGAACGGGGTCTGGTAAGTCGACCTCACTAGCGGCGCTTATTGATTTTCGAAATCAAACACACGCTGGCCACATCATTACTATTGAAGACCCAATTGAGTTTGTTCATCCACATAAGAAAAGCATTGTTAATCAACGCGAGGTGGGGGTTGATACTGACAGTTATGAAGACGCACTGGAAAACACCTTGCGACAAGCGCCAGACGTTATTCTGATTGGTGAAATTCGTAATAAGGAAACCATGGAGCATGCATTGGCGTTTGCTGAAACAGGGCATTTGTGTTTGTCTACGCTTCACGCCAACAACGCCGATCAGGCCTTAGACAGAATTATTAATTTCTTTCCTGAAGATCGTCATAAACAACTTTATTTGGATTTGTCGCTGAACATGAAAGGCCTTATTTCTCAGCGTCTTGTTCCTACAATTGATGGTGGTCGAGCGGCGGCCATTGAAATTTTGATTGGCTCACCGCGAATCAAAGACATGATAAAAGACGGCAAAGTACACGAAATTAAAGAGGCCATGGAGGCGTCTGAAGCCTACGGTATGCAGACCTTTGATATGGCGCTTTTAGCGCTTTGTCGGGAGGGGCGAATCACCGAAGAAGAAGCGCTTAAAAATGCCGATTCACCAAATAATTTGCGTCTTAAAATGAAGCATGATGATGGGTTTTCAAGTACTTCAGAGTTCCAATTAATGGAAGAGCCTAAAGAAGACGATGAGGGTGACGAAGGTGAGCAGTCCTCAGAAGAAATCGGGCACGTTTTTTCGGCCGATTAAGCAACGGTCATATTTCTAACTGGCGAGCGTCGGTTTTTTGTGAGGTTGGTTTAGCCCATTGAATGTTTCAGGTTGGCTTGATTCGCCATGATCTTAAATGGTCTAGTGTTTTTGGGCGCGGCACGGTGAATGAGTACACTGCTAATGGTTTTTAAAAGCAAGGCTAGCAAGGCAGACCTTGTTGTCGTGGGTTTGAGTGTCGCGCCGACCGTTTAGCGGGTTCGTTGTTTAATACGCTTTTAGTGAACGTAAAAACAACGCTAATCCGCCGACGGTTAATACCAGTATTACTGCCAAGTCAAAAGCCGTCATTGAGCGCATCTGAAATTGGATGGACGAAATAACGCCGAAAATGAGTGCCGTTAATGACCCTGCTGCTAATAACCAACCGAACATATTTCTTGCGTTGTAAAAAATCATGCCTACGCCGAACATAAATGGAATCATGATCATTCCACTGGTAATGCTGACGCCACCGATTCCGTACATGCGTGAGCCAAAGCCATAGTTGGCGTAAAACGTAATTGAATTGAGCAGCATATAGATGCCGCCACAAAACATAAAAAAGCCAATAAAAAATAAGCCTAGACCACCTGAGCTGCCGCCTGCTCCCCGCATTGATTTTTCTCCAGGTTAATAAATTTTCCTAGCCGATTGTGCGTCCTTAGCGGATACTTAGCAAGTCCCTTGTTCACAATTCAGCGAGTACCAAAAATGAAGCCGTTCAATGGTTGGCGAACTCCCGCCACGTTACTGCTGTTTATGGCATTTATCATGCCTTTGGCGTTTTCCACATGGGCGGCGTTGATCAATAATTTCAGTAAAGAAGCGGCTGAATTTACAGGTCGCGAGATTGGCATTCTGCAGAGCTTGCGTGAAGTGCCTGGTTTTCTTGCGTTTAGCGCTGTGTTTCTTTTGATTTTTGTCCGCGAGCAGAGTTTGGCCATGGTGTCATTGCTCCTTTTGGCGGCAGGTGTGTTAATCACCGGTTTTTTTCCATCCGTTCTGGGTCTCTATCTGACAACGGTCATTATGTCGATTGGGTTTCATTATTTTGAAACGGTGAACCAATCGCTGACGTTGCAGTGGATCGAAAAAGACCAAGCCGCGCACTTTATGGGCAAAGCATTGGCGGTGAAGGCCGCCGCGTCGATTCTTGTTTTCGCCAGCACTTGGGTTATGTTTGAGTTTTTTAACGCGCCCTACCAATGGGCATACGTTATTTTCGGCGGCGCCAGTTTGGGATTGTTGTTTTTTGTGTGGGTGAGTTTTCCAAACTACTCGGCTCAGGTTGAGCAAACGACAACATTGGTATTTAGACGCTCTTATTGGCTGTATTACGCCTTGGTGTTTTTAAGTGGGGCTCGCAGACAGATATTCATGGTGTTTGCTGGCTTTTTATTGGTTGAAAAATTTCATTATTCAGCCGCGGCCATTTCACTTTTGTTCTTGGCAAATTACGTGTTTAACTTTTTGTTTGCCAGCAAACTCGGGAAACTGATTGGTGTGATCGGTGAACGTCGAGCCCTCACCATTGAATACGTGGGTTTGATCGGTGTGTTTGTGGCCTATGCCTTTGTGGATAATGCCCAAGTGGCGGGCGCCTTATACATCATTGATCACTTTTTCTTTGCTTTTGCAATTGCAATGAAAACGTATATTCAGAAAATCGCACACCCAGAAGACATTGCATCCACCGCGGCCGTCAGTTTCACCATCAACCACATTGCGGCTGTGGTGTTACCAGCGGCGTTAGGTTTACTTTGGCTTTACAGTAATGCCGCGGTATTTTTGTTTGGTGCGGTATTGGCGTTCGCGTCGTTATGCTTTTCTCAACTTATTCCTAATAACCCAGCAATCGGTGCGGAAACTAGGTTCGGTGATGGGCCGCTGTCTCGGTTTAGTCGTCTTTCTCGTTGATCAGAAAATCCGCTCTGCTTCTCAACTTTTTTCGAGTTCGAATGTCGGAAAATGGGTCTTGGTCGGTGTGCGTTAACTCTCTGGATTCGGATATTTTGTCTTTGGTGTTGACACGGCTGCTTTTGATTCTTCCTCGTACAATGTGAAAGATAAAAAAGGCAACAAAGCCAAGGATGTAAGCCGCCCACTTATAAATAAAGCTCAGTTTATCAATGTCATTTGGGCCGACTGCGGCTAAGTAGTCTTGGTGAATACTGCTCACAATAAAAAGATAGGTAAGCAACAATAATGTGGAAACAATGGCGGCTTTGTACTGTTTCCAAATTAAGGCGACAAAGGCCACCCGAAAAGCCTGTTTGAAAATCATGCTGGTTACCGTTTATTGAGTGATTAGTTGGGAAACCCGTTGAAACTTTTCGCAGACAGGCCGTGTTCTAACCAAGGGGGGCTTTCGTTTTTGAACAAGTTTGCTGAGGGTGAAATCTGTAATGCGTCAGTAAGAGAGCCTGCGGGTATCACCAATTGCGTTTTTGATTTGTTGATGTGAGGAACGCCTGAACCACACTGCCCACAAAACGCCTTCGAAAAGTCCCTTTCGTTATCTTGGTAATTCACAATCAGTTTTTCCCCCGAGCGCCACTCGATATTGTCAACCTGAGTGAGTATGTTTGCTGCAAAAGCCGTTCCCGTCACTTTTTGGCATTGTTCGCAGTGACACAAATAGAAAGCATCGAAATCGTATTTGATTGCAAAGGTTACTGAACCACAGAGGCACTTTCCTTTAAGCATGCTGGTCATTTTTCTACACCATTTAAGAGTTAACCAAGAAAATTTAATCCAAGAAGTGCTAATACAGCCAACAGCCCCTTTTCTTTTATCGAGCCTTTAAGTTTATCCTCCTCTTCTTTAACCACCACTTCCAAATCTTGCTGGCTCATTTTACGAGGGTCGTTACCGGCGACAATGATACGGGTTCGAGCGCGATCTATCGCCTTTTCTCGTATGAAGCTGCGGTATTTTCGTGGTATGGCGCCCACAACAGGCAAGGACAGTTTTCGAGACTCTGATTTCATCACTAACTTATTGTGTTCTATAAAATAGGAGTTTGGTTGTTGGTTTTAAAGCCATGACCAGCAAACGTTAAGGTCGTGGCCTTAAAATCTTTTCAATGTAACGACTCATTACTATAGGTGGTAGCGGCCAACAATGCTAAAATTCGCGCCCGTTGTCCTACTATTTGCGATCATTTTTACAGATTGCAACGAAATTTTACGCTTTTATACACCCTAGCATGAGCAATCGTACGGCAGAAATAACTCGTAACACCAGTGAAACCCAGATTACAGTTAAATTAAATTTGGATGGCACAGGCATTACTAAATTCGACACAGGTGTGCCATTTTTAGAGCATATGATGGATCAGATCGGCCGTCATGGCCTGATTGATCTGGACATCAAATGTAATGGCGATTTACACATTGATGATCACCATACCGTTGAAGATATTGGTATAACTCTAGGCCAAGCTTTTGATCAAGCGGTGGGCGATAAAAAAGGCATACGTCGTTATGGTCATGCCTACGTCCCGTTGGATGAGGCCTTAAGCCGCGTGGTGGTGGACTTTTCTGGTCGCCCAACGTGTATGCACGGGGTTGATTATCGTCGTGCGCGTATCGGTGGTTTTGACGTTGATTTGTTTGATGAGTTTTTTCATGGTTTTGTAAACCACGCCAAATTGACATTACACATTGACAATATTCGTGGTAAAAACGCGCACCACATCGCAGAGACCATATTCAAGGCGTTTGGTCGTGCCTTACGCATGGCATTAGAGATGGATGAGCGCAGTGCCGGCGTGATTCCTTCGACCAAAGGCAGTCTTTAAATGGTGTAGCGGTGACGTTAATCACCGTCTCACAGTAAAGATTCAACTAACGATTCAACTAGGTATTCCAAACACATGCAAATCGCCGTTGTAGACTTAGGTGTTGGCAACCTGCGTTCAGTAAAGCAGGCCGTCGTTACTGTGGCCCCCGAGGCCGATGTCATTTTAACCAGTGATGCCAATAGTCTGTTGCAAGCCGATAAAATTGTGTTGCCTGGTCAAGGTGCAATAGGCACATGGTTTCATGAACTTAAAGAGCGCGGTTTGGGTGATGCTCTGACTCAGTGTTTGACTGAGAAGCCGTTGTTGGGTATTTGCGTAGGCATGCAAGCTATGTTCGATTATTGCGAAGAAGATGGCGGGCAAAGTGGTTTGGGTTTGTTTAAAGGCTCAGTAAAGCATTTCAGTCATTTTCACACGAACAATAAGCACGCAAGCAACGATCGTATGAGTAAAGGTGTACCAGAGTCAGGTGTCCGGCTCAGTACACAGAAAGAACGCTTAAAAATCCCTCAAATGGGTTGGAATCAGGTTTTTCAGATCCATGAGCATCCACTGTGGTCTGGAATAGATGACAACGCTTATTTTTATTTTGTACACAGTTTCTGCGCTAACACAGCACCCAATTCCGATCTGGGCGTGGTTTACGGTTGTGCTAATTACGGGCATAAATTTATTGCGGCAGTGGGTCGAGACAACGTATTTGCCGTGCAGTTTCATCCCGAAAAAAGCCATAAGAATGGCTTGAAATTATTAAAAAACTTTACCGATTGGAACGGTCACGTTTAAGACCGATTTAATGATATGTTATTGATTCCGGCTATTGATATTAAAGAAGGCAAATGCGTTCGTTTACGACAAGGTTTAATGGAGGACTCGACCGTATTTAGCGATAGCCCATTGGCGATGGCGGATAAGTGGGTGGAGCTTGGCGCCAAGCGAATTCACTTAGTTGACCTTGATGGCGCGTTTGCGGGCAAGCCCGCGAATGCCGATGTGATTAATGCGATTGCCAAAAAACACCCTGAAGTGCCCATTCAGATCGGTGGTGGTATTCGCGATCAACAAACCATACAGGCGTATCTGGACGCCGGTGTGCAATACGTAATAATCGGCACGCGCGCGGCCAATGAACCAGAATTCATCGGTGAAATAGCAAGCGAATATGGCAAGCATTTAATTATTGGTTTAGATGCAAAAGACGGCATTGTAGCCGTTGATGGGTGGGCCAAATTGACCGAGCATCACGTTGTTGATTTAGCAAAGCGATTCGAAAATGATGGCGTACAAGCCATTATTTACACTGACATTGCGCGCGACGGTATGATGCAAGGGGTAAACATAGAGGCGACGAGAGTTTTGGCGGAATCCGTTACTATTCCTATTATTGCATCTGGTGGCGTTACGAATATGCAGGATTTGATAGCGCTGCAAAAAGTTGAAGCTTCTGGTATTTCAGGCGTTATTACTGGGCGTGCGATTTATGAGGGCACGCTGGATTTTGCCGAAGGGCAAGCCTATCTCGATAGCGTACTTAGTGGTGCAGACCTATAAGCGGTTATTTCTTAGTTATTAGACTAAACCTTTAAGCCAAGTTATTGTAGTTTAGTCCTTTATTGAGTGTTATCTACCTGACTTTTCATGAGCTGATTCTTCATGCCACTAGCAAAGCGCATTATTCCTTGCCTAGACGTCGACAATGGTCGCGTGGTTAAAGGCGTTAATTTTGTCGGTATTAGAGATGCCGGTGACCCGGTTGAGGTGGCTAAGCGTTACAACGATCAAGGCGCTGACGAAATCACCTTTTTGGATATCACCGCTACGTCAGACAATCGTGATACGATTTTGCACGTGGTTGAAGAAGTGGCCAGCGAGGTGTTTATCCCCTTGACCGTGGGCGGTGGTGTACGTGAGCTTACTGATGTGCGTCGTTTGCTCAATGCTGGTGCCGATAAAATATCCGTCAACAGCACGGCGGTGTTTAATCCAGAGTTTATTCAACAAGCCAGCTCACATTTTGGTTCGCAATGCATTGTTGTGGCCATAGACGCCAAACAAACGCACTTTGTTGAGAAAGGCGATGCAGCCGATTGTTGGCAAATATTTACTCATGGCGGGCGTAAAGAAACCGGTATTGATGCGATTGAATGGGCTGAAAAGATGGCCGACTACGGTGCCGGTGAAATATTGCTGACCAGCATGGATGGCGATGGCACAAAAGCGGGCTATGATCTAAAGCTGACAAGGGCCATTACTCGAGCGGTCAATATCCCGGTCATTGCATCCGGTGGTGTAGGTAATCTTGAACACTTAGTAGACGGGGTAAAACTCGGTGGCGCAGACGCTGTTTTAGCCGCCAGCATCTTTCATTTTGGTGAATACACCGTGCAACAAGCCAAACAAGCCATGCGAGCCGCCGGCATCGATGTTAGGTTGGACAGAGATTAGTGTTATGACGCATTGGCTAGATCAAGTTAAGTGGAATGAGGCTGGGTTAGTGCCTGTGATTGCACAGGAGGAGTCAACTGGAGAAAATTTAATGGTGGCTTGGATGAACCGCGATGCCTTACAAGAAACCGCGGAGACAGGCTGTGCCGTTTATTTTTCGCGCTCAAGAAAAAAACTTTGGCGCAAAGGCGAAGAGTCTGGCCATCAGCAAGTGGTGAGTGAAATGCGTTTGGATTGTGATTCGGACGTTGTGCTTTTGAAAGTGCGGCAAAAAGGTGGCATTGCTTGCCACACTGGGCGTAAGCATTGTTTTTATAAAGTGTACAATGATGGTGAATGGCAAACGGTTGATCCTGTGTTAAAAGACCCCAAAGAGATATACAAAAAATGAGTGACAATGTTCTAGATGAAGTACACGCGGTTTTGCAATCTAGAATAGGAGCTGACCCTGCGTCATCGTATGCCGCGTCTTTGTATCATAAGGGGCTGGATGCTATTTTGAAAAAAGTAGGCGAAGAAGCGACTGAAACCGTGATGGCGGCAAAAGACGGTGATGCTAAGAAACTGGTGTATGAAATAGCCGACCTTTGGTTCCATACAATGGTATTGTTAGCGCAGCAAGGCTTAGAGCCACAGCAAGTGCTGGATGAGTTGGCGCGTCGCATGGGTACCAGCGGGCTGGCTGAAAAAGCAGCACGAGACACTAATTAGTTGAGGTAAGTATTATGGGTTTAGGTGGAATTTCTATTTGGCAATTATTGATCGTTTTGGTCATTGTTGCGCTGATTTTTGGCACTAAAAGGTTGCGTGGCGTGGGCGGTGATTTAGGCGGTGCAATTAAAGGTTTCAAAAAAGCATTGAGTGACGATGAGGCCAAAAACGATCAAGCTCTTGACGACGAACTCAACAACAAGGCCGCAGAAGCCGAAAGCGCTTCTGAAGAAGTCAAAACAAAGTAGCTCAGACGAGCTTGAACGATGTTTGATATTGGTTTCTGGGAATTGCTGGTTATTGGAGTGGTTCTGTTGTTGGTCATGGGGCCAGAGCGATTGCCTGAAGTGGCTAAGCAAGTGGCCTTCTTTATACGTAAAGCCCGTCAAGGTGTTTACCGATTACGGTCCGAGATGCAAGATGAAATCAGTGGCACGCCCTTTGCTGATATTGAAGCAGCAAAACGTGAAATGGCCGACTTTAAAAACGACATTAAACAGTTTGGGCGAGATTTAGCTGATTCAGCTGAAGAAAAAGTGGGCCTCGGCTCGACGGCTGAAGTCAACATGAATGCGCTTGATTCAGAAACAGAGATTGAGAATGCGGTTAACGAAAACGCGAGTAAGCCACAAGCGAAGCCGGCTCATGCGGCTAATGAGGGTTTAACGAACAAGAAGGCTGGAAATAAAGCCAAGAAAGAAGACAGTAAAGCCGATTCAAAAAGCCGTGCGAAGAAAAAGTCTAAACCTAAAAAGTCCAAATCTAAGCCAGAGTGAGCTTACTTTTAAGCAAGCAATAAATTCGTGGATCAAGAGCAACAACAAAAATCAGAAACCTTTGTCTCGCACTTAATTGAGTTGCGAAACCGTTTGCTGTGGGCTGTCGGTATTGTACTGGTGGTGTTCTTATGCTTAGTACCATTTGCCAGTGAAATCTATGCCTGGTTTGCTCAGCCACTGCTGAGTGCCATTCCAGATGGTGGCAATATGATTGCTATTGATCCCCATGGCACGTTCTTTATCCCTTTCAAATTAGCCTTTGCGGTTGCCTTCGCAATTGCCATCCCGTTTACGCTGTATCAAGTGTGGGCATTTGTTGCACCAGGGTTATATCAAAACGAAAAAAGTGTGGTCTTGCCTTTAGTGGTTTCCAGTACCTTGCTTTTTTATCTGGGTGTGGCGTTTGCTTATTTTGTGGTGTTTCCGTTGATGTTTCAATTCTTTGCGTCAATGACGCCAGAAGGGGTGGCCTTCACACCTGATATCGCCTCGTACATGAGTTTTGCTTTAAGTATCTTTTTTGCTTTTGGTATGGCGTTTGAGGTTCCTGTAGCGTTGGTGTTATTAGCCCGTATGGGAGTGGTTTCAGCGGCAAGTATTGCACGCAATCGAGGCTATTTTATTTTAGGCTCTTTCGTTATTGCGATGTTGATGACTCCGCCGGACCCTTTCTCGCAGGTTATGCTGGCCTTGCCCGTGTGCTTACTGTTTGAAGTGGGCCTCTTTTTTGCAAAAAGAATCGAAAATAACCCAATACGTTCTTAGTGCGCGTACGCATATTGAGGCGGTTTGTCTCACTTTAATATTAAAACAAGGCTGAAGTGATACTCGATAGCCAGTTCAATCTCAAACAAATAATAATTTAGGAGCCAGCAATGAGCGCAACCGTAATAGACGGCAAAAAAATCGCGGCAGAAATTCGAGCAGAAGCCAAAATTGAAGCCGCCGAGTTAATTGCCAATGGCACTCAACCCTGTTTGGTGGTTGTTCTGGTGGGCGAAGACCCTGCTTCTAAAGCGTATGTGGGCAGCAAGGTTAAAGCGTGCGAGGAGACAGGCATTAAATCGCTCAAGATCACGCGCCCTAGCGACACATCTGAAGAAGCGTTAATAAGCGAGATTGATCGCTTGAACGCGGATGGATCCGTACACGGTATTTTGGTGCAATTGCCGCTGCCAAAACACATTAATGAGGACAGAATAACCGAGCGCATTGACCCTGCTAAAGACGTTGATGGCTTTCACCCCGTTAATGTAGGTAAGCTTAGTATTGGCATGGATTGCTTAACCCCTTGCACGCCCACAGGCATTCCTGAGATGATCGTGCGCAGTGGCATAGAGATCTCGGGTAAACACGCGGTGGTAATTGGCCGCAGCAATATTGTTGGCAAGCCAATGATGAGTCTTTTGGTGCAAAAAGGTGAAAAAGCAAATTGCACGATAACGTGTTGCCACAGCGGCACCAAAGATTTAGCGCATCATACGAAACAAGCGGATATCCTTATTGCGGCCATTGGCGTGCCTGAGTTTGTTAAGGCAGATATGGTTAAGCCTGGCGCCACTGTAATCGACGTTGGTATCAACAGGGTTGATGATGCCAGTGTTGCTAAGGGCTATAAATTAGTAGGCGATGTAGACTATGCCAACGTTGAGCCAATTGCGGGTGCAATCACGCCTGTGCCCGGTGGTGTTGGCCCTATGACAGTGGCTATGCTGATGAAAAATACCGTTAAAGCTGCTCGGATGTTATCTTAATTCGCCATTAGAAAACCAGTTCAGAGACGGGGACAGTTGCCTTAGATCAGATGCCAATTGGCGGCTTTTTTGGTCATATTGAGCATGAGTTTGTTGTCTGGGATGATTTAAATCACTCCTCATTTCCCATAAAATGCGTGTTTTCTCGTGATAACATGCGTTCCCGTTATGATTAAACGACAATGATTATTATGTCTGAATCTCGTTTTACTAAAGCTCAACAGTACATTCCGGGTGGGGTCAATTCTCCTGTTCGTGCCTTCAAAAGCGTTGGCGGTGAACCGGTTTTTGTGAAAAGAGCCAAAGGCCCTTACATTTGGGATGCTGATGATAAGCCGTATATTGACTACGTAGGCTCTTGGGGGCCGATGATCTTAGGGCACGCTCATGCCGGTGTGATTGAAGCGGTTCAGTCTGCGGCTGAAAATGGGCTTAGCTTTGGTGCCCCAACGGAGATAGAGACTTCTTTGGCGCAAAAAATTTGTGAGCTTATTCCGAGCATTGATAAGGTGCGTATGGTGAGTTCAGGAACTGAAGCAACCATGACGGCGTTACGCCTAGCGCGGGGCTTTACGGGCAGAGATAAGATCATCAAGTTTGAAGGCTGTTATCACGGCCACTCTGACAGCTTGTTGGTAAAGGCCGGTTCTGGGGCATTAACATTGGGGGTTCCCACGTCACCAGGGGTTCCGAGCGCACTTGCCGAATTAACCATCACTCTGCCGTTTAACGACCTGGACAGCCTTAAGGAAGTGTTTAAACAAATAGGCGAAGAAGTGGCGGCTGTTATTATTGAGCCTATTGCCGGAAATATGAATTTTATTCCGCCAAAAGCAGGCTACCTAGAAGGGTTGCGAAAGCTTTGCACCCAACATGGCTCTGTATTGATATTTGACGAAGTGATGACGGGCTTTAGGGTCGGCCTTCAAGGCGCGCAAGGGGTCTATGGGGTAACACCGGATTTAACTTGTTTTGGTAAGGTCATTGGGGGCGGAATGCCCGTTGGTGCATTTGGTGGTCGAGCCGACATTATGGACTGTATTTCGCCCAATGGGCCCGTGTATCAAGCTGGAACCTTATCTGGTAATCCTGTGGCCATGGCCGCGGGTATTAAGACACTAGAACTGATTTCGGCGCCAAATTTCTTTGAAAATTTAACGGTTAAAACGAAAAGTTTGTTGATAGGCCTTAAGAATGTGGCGCAAAGTGCCGATATTCCTTTATGCACTCAAGGTGCTGGTGGCATGTTTGGCTTTTTCTTTACAGAGGCCAATCAGGTTACTAGTTTTGAAGACTCGATGGCTTGCGATTCACAAAGGTTTGTTAAGTTTTTTCATGGCATGTTAAAGCAGGGAGTTTATTTGGCACCGTCTAGTTTTGAAGCTGGGTTCATCTCTTGTGCTCACAGTGAAAACGATATTGCGGATACAATTGATAAAGCCGCTGAGGTGATGGCGACCCTTTAATGGCCGACCGTATTCAGTTTGATCTTGTTGGGCTTCAATGGGTGTTTTAATCGCTCGACGTTTCGTTGCTAAGTTTTCTATTAATAATCGCTATATTGGCTGGGTATCTGAATACTTGGTTATTCCATGCTTGATACATGCCTATCACAGTAACGCTTAGGTGAAATGCGAGCAACAACAACAAGCCGAATATTCCGATCAGCAGCAATGACATAAATAAACACATCAACAAATAGAGATAGAGGGTGATTTGATGACAAATGACTTCTCGGCCGTGGACATCTAGCTCTGGCGCGATGGTTCTGTTGCGAAGCCATAAAGCATAACAGGCTAGGAAATTCGCCAAAGGGAGGCCGGTGAATAACAATAAGCCCGTTGCGTGCATATAGGCGGCTTTTCTGTTTAGTTCACGTTGGCGTGATGAGTCAGGCTTAGGAAAGTTGAAAGCAATGATGTCTGGCTGTCGACGAGTTAATAACAGCATTCCCGTGAGCCCACACATAAGCCCAGCGATGAGTAGCATAACCACGGTGAAAAATTGCATTTGTATGGTTTTGTCGATGCCGAATCCAACCCTGAGAAGTGGCAGCAGCGCTAACCCCATCAATGTTAGAGATAAGGCGATAAAAACCCAAGTTGGGAGGCGGTTGATCATTACCGAGAATTTGTGAAAAATACTGTGTTTAGATGGCTGTATTAAAGCATAGTCAGTGATAGACTCCGTCGACAATTTTGTCAAAATACCCTTGATTACATGAAAAGGTATAACTATGCGTGATTTTTTGTTTACATCTGAGTCTGTGTCTGAAGGCCACCCGGATAAAGTGGCAGACCAAATTTCAGACACCGTGCTTGATTATTTGCTTGAAGAAGACCCTAACTCACGCGTTGCGTGTGAAACGCTGGTTAACACTGGCTTGGTTGTGTTGTCCGGGGAAATTACTTCTGAACGAGGTCTAGACGGTGTCGTAGAACGAGTTCGTGAAACCATTAATGAAATAGGCTATAACGACTCCGACATGGGGTTTGATGCTAAATCCTGTGCCATCATGATGACCCTAGACCGCCAGTCGCCTGATATTGCACAAGGCGTAAACGAAGGTGAAGGCATCGATTTAGATCAAGGCGCGGGTGACCAAGGTTTGATGTTTGGCTATGCCTGTACAGAAACCGACGTGTTAATGCCAATGCCAATTGAGTATTCACATCGTTTGGTTAAAAAGCAATCTGAATTGCGTAAGAGCGGTAAGTTAGGGTGGTTGCGCCCAGATGCCAAATCGCAAGTCACTGTGCGTTATGATCAAGGTAAGCCGGTGGCCATTGATACGGTGGTGTTGTCGACTCAGCATGACGAAAGTATTGAGCAAAACGATTTGGTTGAAGCCGTCGTCGAAGAAATTATTAAGCCTACATTACCCGCAGACATGATTACAGCGGATACAAAGTACCTCGTTAATCCAACGGGTCGTTTCGTGATTGGAGGCCCTGTGGGCGATTGTGGAATTACTGGGCGAAAAATTATTGTGGACACTTACGGTGGTCGTGCGCATCATGGTGGTGGCGCCTTTTCCGGTAAGGACCCATCGAAGGTGGATCGCTCTGCAGCCTATGCTGGCCGTTATGTGGCTAAAAATGTTGTGGCTGCGGGTTTGGCTGAACGTTGCGAAGTGCAAGTTGCCTATGCTATTGGGGTGGCCAAGCCAGTCAGTTTGATGGTTAATACCTTTGGTACTGCCAAGGTTGAGGAATCTAAAATCGAAGCGTTAGTAGCCGAGCATTTTGACTTACGACCTAAGGCCATCATTCAGACGTTGGATCTATTGCGCCCAATTTATAAGAAAACAGCGGCCTACGGCCATTTTGGCCGTACTGAACCAGAATACAAATGGGAATTGACTGACAAAGCCGATGTCTTGCGTGCCGCCGCGGGTTTGTAAAATAAGAGAAAGTAAATCTTGATAGGTTTTAAGGCGACTGACCGTTATGGTCAGTCGCCTTTTTTATTGAGTAAAAGAAAACCACGTCCTGAGGACGTGGTCATCTACTGGTTGGCTTTGCCTGCCAGATTTAAGTCTACGTATATACACTTTTGTTGAGTTATCCGCATAACTTTACAAGAGGAAAATATGAGCAGAT